>CAKQHC010000048.1 GCA_934234005.1 uncultured Methanomassiliicoccales archaeon
GTTCTAAATCCGGCACACGGAGTCATGCATGCCTGCAATGCCGACATTCCCGAAATGTACAGGCACAAGTACACACGTTCCGATTCCCAAGTAGTGCGTGCATTCTGCGATTTTATGAACGAAACCGTTTCTGTATTTTCAAAAGGGGAACCTCCGTTCAAATTGGTTTTCGAGAATCTTTGGTGGCCCGGGCTGAGAATGATTGACGATTCCGGATACCATATACTGGAAAAGAATCTTGAGTTCGACAATTGGGGGTTGTGTGTTGACACAGGACATATGATGAGCTGTGTTCCGCATGTATATTCCGAAGAGGACGGGATAGACGCTCTTGTGAAGATATTCGACGGATATCCGTCCGATATGAAGGACAGGATAAGTGCCATGCATTTTCATTACAGTGCGTCCGGAAGATACAGAGAGAGTTTCGGAGAGCTCGGATTTGACGAGGGGACAGATGTAATGAGTCTTATAAACAGTGCGTTTACCCATGTAGGGATGATAGATCAGCATCTTCCGTTTTCGTCGGAGAGATGCAATGAGCTGATTGATGCCCTTTGTCCAGAATACCTGATACACGAATTGCCCGGTCACGGAAACAGCCTTATGGCCGATTACGATCAGCAGCGCGCGCTGATAAGGTAACTGTTGCATATTCGTCAAGCAGGTCAGACTGCGCATTTCGTCACTGTTTTTTTAAACAACCATGTATAAATACAACTTGAATAATGGGATGGGCAAGAGGAATTTCAAATGGCACGTTTCAAAGAGGCCGAGCGCAGGCTCCTTGATAAGTCTGTATGCATGAGCTGCTACGCCACCAATCCCCCTAAGGCGTCTAAATGCAGGAAATGCGGATACAGCAATCTTAGGCCTAAGGCAAAAGAGAGCAGGAAGCAGTGATTGCTTTTAGAATTATTTTACGGCCGGCTTCGGCCGGTCTTCTTGTTAACGGACTTTAAAGACCAGTCTGTTACCGCACAATTAATATCATATTATCTATTGGGTTGATTCGATGGAGGGTTGTTGTGAAGGTCCTGATTATCGATGATAACGTCGCAATACAGGAAATCATAAAGGACGTTCTTTTGGAAGACGGCCATCTGGTCCGTTCTGCGGGATCAATATCCGAAGGCGTTCGTAAAACAATCCAATTTGAACCGGAAGCGATTTTCATTGGTTTTACGGTTGGAGGGGTAAGAGGCACATCTTTCTTCAACGAGCCGGAGATAAAGCAGTATCTTGACGGGAAAAGGCAGATGAATGTCATTATTGTCAGAACTCCCATGGAGAAGGTTGACGAGAATCCGAACATTGTCGGACAGCTCGTCAAACCGTTTACTTCCGACGATATCCGTAAAATGATGGAACAGGCGACCGAATCTGTACGTAAATTCGTATTGGATCAAAATAAGAGACACACATCCAGAACAAAACCCCAGAAGAATAAAAACGGATTTTTCAGCCGTTTTCACAAAAATGAGCAGATTCCTCACGAGGAGATGCGCAGTGATGTGGAATTGGGTAAGTCGTACATATTTTTTGAAGACGAACCAAAGGATCTCTACCGTTTTATTGCAATGTTTGTAAACCAACCGTTCAGTGTTCTTGTGGTCACTTCGGATAAGGTTAAGGCCATAAAAGAGAGGTTCAGTTACGGCGAGAATTTAGAGGTCATATCAATGTCCTACGGCGTCAAAAACGATTCGGTGGACATACGCAGTCTGGGAACTCTTGTTGTCAAACTCAGGGAGTTCATAAGGACCAGGGAGAATCCGGTCGTATTCATCGACAACGTTAACGATATGATTCAAACCGATGGGTTTAACGATACGCTGAGAATGATTCATTATTTGATGCATAGCGACATGGATGTTTGTAAATCGTTTGCAATTTCAGTCGATGCGAGGGGTATGTCCGAAAAAGAGCGGAACATATTCTTGCACGATATGACGGAATATCAGATTACCGAGTAAGTGAGTATTATGCAGATTGAGAAAGTATGGGCAAGAGAAGTATTGGACTCCAGAGGCAATCCTACTGTTGAGGCAGAACTTACGATAAAAGGGCACAAAATCAGGGCTATAGCTCCGTCCGGTGCATCGACAGGAACGTGGGAAGCACACGAACTGCGTGACGGCGGAAGCCGTTACGGGGGCAAAGGAGTCCTGAAAGCAGTTGAAAACATCCGTGGGGAGATAGCAAAACGCATCACGGGAATGGATCCCACAGATCTCAGAGCCATAGACGAAGCAATGATAGAGCTTGACGGAACCGAGAACAAAACAAGACTCGGAGGAAACGCAATGGTCGCGGTATCTCTGGCTGCTGTAAAAGCCGGTGCGATGTGCGAAGGACTCCAGGTGTACGAGTACATCGGAAACGACCACGTTACGCTTCCCGTACCCATGCTGAACATTATCAACGGCGGAAAACACGCCGGCGGCAATCTGAAAATTCAGGAATGCATGATTATTCCCGCCGGAGCCAAGACATTTTCGGATTGTCTCAGAATGTCGGACGAAGTCTACATGCACCTCAAATCCATTCTTAAGACAAGATACGGAGTCGAAGCCATTAATATTGGAGACGAAGGAGGATTTGCACCGCCGGTCGATACGGTAGATGAGGCTTTGACAACAATCACCGATGCTATTTCCGATGCGGGATACACTCCCGGAAAAGATGTTTTCCTGGCAATGGATGCTGCATCTTCGGAATTTTTCGACAACGGCATATACAGTGTTGACGGTATGAATCTCTCCGCCGGCGAGCTTATGGACCATTACGTCGAACTGACAAAGGCTCACCCGATTATCAGTATTGAGGATCCGTTTTTCGAAGATGATTTTGCGACGACCGCAGAACTCACCGCAAAAATCGGAAAGCATGTTCAGATTGTCGGAGACGATTTGTTTGTAACAAATTCCAAGAGATTGGCTAAAGGAATCGAACAGAAGGCAGCCAATGCGCTTCTTCTCAAAGTTAACCAGATCGGAACCATTACCGAGTCCGGAGATGCAGCAAAGATGAGTTTCGAGAACGGATACAATGTGGTTGTATCGCACAGATCGGGAGAGTCCGAAGACACAACCATTGCCGACCTTTCCGTAGGATGGGGTGCCGGAGAGATTAAGACCGGTGCACCTGCCCGCGGAGAAAGAACGGCCAAATACAACCAGCTTCTCAGAATCGAAGAGGAACTCGGATCCAAGGCCAAATTCCCCGGAATTACCAAATTCCATATCTGATTATAAACATCCGTACGGTTTTTTACCGTGCGGATTTTTTCTCATTTATTTTCGGTTTATATTCGGGACAGTTTTTCTTATCGTTTCGGACGTCCTGTCGGAGGCTCTGATTCGGAAAATATATGGTATAAAAATATTTCTGTTATTTTTAACCCCCTTATATAGTATATCGCAAACAATCCAAAGCACATTTTTACGGGTTTCAATAAGGCTTATATTGTGTATCGCGATAGGGGAGGTTGCGCATCGGGAAGTTTCGGATTGGATGGAATCCGAGGTTTGTGAATGATGTGCATCGGGGTAGACACTTGATTGGAGACAGCATGTTTGATAGCGTTCGCTACGCATCGGAAGGTCCGAACTACACAGATTATGACGTTTTCGATATGAAAAATTCGATGAGCGTATATTGTTCATGTGGACGTATTGTGAATTTGGACCGTGATGAGATGGATCTCCGTATTTCTCTCGGCAAACAATTGGAATGTTCCAAATGTCGCAATCAGCGTATTTCGATAGAAATCGATGCCCTCAACGAGCATTTCGAATCTGTTCCTCAGGAATGATTCAAAACCTTTCCCAAACTTTATTATTCATTTATTTTAAGATGCTTAGAGCATAATACTGTTTTTTATTTCGTGTTACTGTTTTTGCTTAATATACGGGACATAAATCAGAATATAAACTATATATTTGAATCATTAAAAACGATCAATTAATATGGATAAAATTCACAAAATAATGAATATTTTATTTTAAGTTTATAAGAATAGGAGGGTTAAAATCCCTCCTGTTTTGAATTATGCGTCTTCAGTTTTTGCATCTGCTTTCTTTGCGGTAACACGCTTTTTGGCAGGAGCTTTTTTGCCGTCCGATGCGACTTTTTTCACTGTACGCGCACTCTTTTTCCTGCCGGGACAATCCGGGTTGATGCATTCTTCTATTGTTCCCAACGAGATGATAGGTGAATTGCACAGTTCGCATGTTTTTTCGGTGGGAATTATGCTTCCTCTGGGTCTGAGGGGATAAGTCTGTGTGCAGTTGGGCCATTCGGAACATCCTGCGAATCTTTTTCCGGCCTTGGAATACATCATCCTTATGTGTCCTTTTCCGCACGTCGGACATACTCCCAAATCATTCTTCCTGGTATTGGAAACACATTTGGGATCGATGCATTGTATGGACGGAGGATTGCCTTTTCTGATAATCTTGAGTTGTGGCAATCCGCATTCCGGACATGTGGTTTCCACGGTCTGCACAAGGGCGCCTCTCGGCATAGGATACGCACGTTTGCATTCGGGGTAACCGTCGCATCCGATGAAATTGCCGTTTTTAGATCTCTTCACAGACATGTTGTTTCCGCAACTCGGACATATTCCGACATGCTGTTGTGAGTGAAGCGCATCTTTAATTTCCTTTCCGATTTCTTCGGAATCTGCGGAAATCTTTTCTGCAACTTCGTGCAACATATTCTGTGATTCTTTTACCACGGAATCCAGTGTTGTTTCGCCACCGGTAATTCTGAGCATATCCGATTCAAGTTTGGCGGTCATGTCAGGTTCTGTAATGCCTCCGCCGTGCTTTTCGAGTGATTTTGTAAGAGCGATTCCGCTCGGTGTCGGAATCATGTAGTTGCCTTGTACATAATTCCTGGAGAATAATTTCCCAATAATGTCGTGTCTGGTGGATTTTGTTCCCAACTGGAGTCTGTCCATTTCCTGAATGAGCGTACCCTGGTTGTACCTGTACGGAGGTTTGGTCTCCGATTCGACCACGGATGTTGATCTGATGTCTACTGTGTCCCCGACCTTCATGGCGGGAAGTTTGGAGTCCGTGCTTTTCAGGTATTTTTTGTAATATTTTTTCCATCCGGGTTTTTTCAGTACATATCCTTCCGAATTGAAGTTTTCTCCGGCGACATCAATGGTACATTTGGTGGTTTCCGCTTCGGCAACCGGGCCTACGGTGGCAAGGAATCTTCTCACGATGAGTTCGTACAGTTTCCATTTGTCACCTTTCATTTTGTCAGACGATGCGACGGCAGTGGGATATATAGGAGGGTGGTCCGTAGTTCTGCGTTTTCCTTTTGACGGCACGATTTTATCCTGTGCAAGGATTTCTTCGACCTCCGATTTAAATTCGGAATCTTTCAGTTTCTCAAGAACGGATTTTATCCCCAGGGTGCGCGGATACTCCGTGTTCTCCGTACGCGGATAGGATATGTATCCTCCGGTGTACAAATCTTCGGCAAGTTTCATAGCTACCGTGGGCGGTATACCGATTTTATTGGCTTCGACCTGCATTTGTGTCGTATCGAACGGTGCGGGCCTGTACTCTTCCTTGGTTTCCACTTCGTATTTGGTTACGGTTCCTGTTTTGCTGCCTTCGACTTTGGCGTATACGGCATCGGCTTCTTCTTTATTCCAAAACGGATTGTTTTCATGTTCGCCCTTAAATGCGAGTATTCCGAATTTTGCTATGACATTCCAAAACGGAACGGGAACGAATCTTTCGATTTCTTCGTGTCTGTCGACGAGAAGTTTCAATGTCGGGCTCTGAACCCTTCCGACGGACATAAAGTTCTTACCGACCTGCCCGGACGACAAAGATATCAGTCTGGTGAGTACCGCACCCCAGGACAGATCGACTACCTGCCTGGCTTCGGCGGCATCGGCAAGATTTGTGTCCGGAAGTGCGAGATCCGCAAAAGCCGCTTCGACTTCGCCTTTGGTCAAAGCGCTGAACTTGGCCCTTTTGACTTTGGACATGTCCGTACCTATTTCACGGACTGTCTCCATACCGATCAATTCTCCTTCTCTGTCGTAGTCGGTTGCGATGATGATTTCATCGGATTGGGAAGCAATGTCTTTCAACGTATTGAGAATCGATTTGACACGTACTGTCTTTACCTGCGGGGCATAGACGAGATCCACCGGAGACGTATTGCTCCAATCGTTGTATTGTTCCGGATAATCCAATTCTATGATGTGTCCCCTGAGACTGACAACGCTGTACTGATCTCCGCCTGTTTCGAATGTAATGACGGTTACTCCTCCGCTGGTGGTGGAGTGCGATTGTCCGTCCGAAAGGATTGTCGATATCCTTCTGGCAGCGTTTGCCTTCTCGGTGATTATAAGCTTCCTCATCGGAAGTCTGTAATCGTTCAACAATAAAATATGCATTGTCATATAAGACGGATTATAACGTGCGAAACAAGCGGTACAAACTCCGGTATTTCTTCGGAAGTATGGATTTTTGAATTTTCTTTACCCTTTGATTCTGAATATTGGGCATATTAATCCAATTCCTAAAATGTATATACGGGGCTGATATTCATCCGTTTATGCGTATTGGGCAGTTTATGGAAGCACTCGGATATTGCGACGGTATAGAGAGCGTGTTTTTGCCTGACGCATCACTTTTGGAGAAAATCCGTTCGGAGGAATGCGATGCTTCGGTAGCCGGAGGCATAATGCGCTACAACCCTGTGGGAATGCGTGAATGTACATCTATGGATGCCGTCATTTTACTCAGATGCGGAAACGGATTTGCATATCCGTCATTTCTGCGGATGGAAATGGTTGACGATGCTGGAATCGTAATCGGCCATAACATAAAACCCGAAGATAAGAAGATGTACGAGGGAAGGGACGATATTCTGTGGATCTCGGACAGTTTCGTAATGTATGCGGAACGCGTTTCCCATCACGATGCGTCCATTCTGCTTTATTCGCACGAATATGATGTTTCAGAAATTTGCGACGGAGCAATCGCCAGAATATATTTCCCTACAATGACCTCGTGTACCGTAATCGACGAGGTATACGGTAAGTCCGAATCGGGCGTATGTACGGCAATTCTCGGCATCAACGGTCTTAGTACGGAGAGTGAATCCGAAGACATTGCATACGGCGCATGCTGCAAAGAACCCGTTCTTCAGAAAAGCGATGCCTGATTTTTATTACCAACAGAAAAATGCAGGCATCGGTACGCATCGGACCGAACCTGCATGTTGATTTATCAGTGTCTGTGGCCGATATGATGAAGATTTCCTGTAGAAGGAGCGGCCATGGTAAGTCTTCCTCTGAGTACTCCTTTGATGGAAGTCACTTCGTTGGAGAAGTCTTTGAGATCCTTCAGTTTTCCTTCGCATATCAGAATTTCCATGCATTTGTCGTGGTCGAGATGTACATGAACAGATGTGTTCACTATGGAGCTGTGGTCGTGTTGTATATCAGTAAGTTTGTCGCCCACGGAAGTCATGGTATGGTCGTAAATCAGCACTATGGTTCCAACCATCCATTCGTCATCATTCTTCCATTCGTTTTCGGCCAACGAGTCGCGTACGAGGTCACGTATGGCTTCGGAGCGACTGAGATATCCTTTTTTTGAGATGGATTCATCGAATTGTTTGAGCAGTTCGGGTTCCAAAGAAACGCCTATGCGTGTTACTCCGTCCATTAACTGTAGGTATACAGTAACACGATTTTAAGTATTTTCATTATTCAAAATGTCCGGAGAATCAGACGGGATACAGGTCTTTTTAAATAAATACGACAATTCGTTTTACGGAGATGAGCAGGTGTTCCGGGAAGGAGGATATCGGAATATTTGCGATCCGAAATACGGGTGTGCTCAGGCACGGTACACGGCCCAGTCAGTCAGATACAGATATAGGTGATTCTGATGAAATGCGGCATAGCATTGGATTTGGGAACCAGCGGTTTCCGCTGTCAGGCAATAGATTTGGATACGCATGCGACATTGGCATCTGCGGTGACGGAACGTCATCCGATACCCGGAATGAATGTCATAGACCATGTCAATTTTGCAATGAAATCCGGCGAAGACACGGCAAATTCACTTATGATTGAAGCCGTCAACAATCTTTTTTCGGCATTGGGCATTGATTTGGGGTGCGTAGAAACAATAGCTGTTTGCGGAAACCCGTTTCAACTGTCTCTTTTTCAGAATATCGAGATAAGAGACTTGGCATACGCCGGCAAGAATATGATAAAAGATTTGGGCATAGTATCTCCGGAGAGAAACGGCGATATTGTGTCTGCAGGAAGTCTTGGTATTGTCGGAGTACCTTACGATGCAAAGGTGATAATCCCGCCTGCGGTTACGCATGAGATAGGTGCCGATGCATTGGCGATGATGCTGATGACCGGAATATTGGATCAGGAAGAACCGTGTATTGTGGTAGATTACGGTACGAATGCCGAGATGGCATTGGTGTACGGCGGAAATATATACACGGGTTCTGCCGCAGCGGGTCCGGCTTTGGAAGGACAGCAGATAGGGCGCGGAATGCTCGCCGCACCGGGTGCTTTGAGTGCCGTAGAGGTTGAGGATAACGGTTGGAGGTGCTATGTTCTGGACGGATCAATGGCTCCTGTCGGAGGAGACCTTGTGGATCCGGTTACCGGCAATGTGCTGGAAGAAGGTCCGATGCACGGAAAAGCCACGGGAATTACGGGCACCGGAGTTGTTGCCGCATTATCGGACGGTATCGAATGCGGAATAATTACTATGCCCAGAATCTGTACTCCCGACGGAATGTTACACCTTCAGGACGGTATATGCATAACGTCTGCCGATGTAGAAGAGGCGGGAAAAGCAATAGGCGCATTGCGTGCGGGTTTCCTTACTCTGTTGGATGCCGCAGGCATATGGGTGGACGATGTCAGAAAAGCATACATGTCCGGCGCTTCAGGTTTGTATGTCAATGCCGTCAAAGCGATGAAATTGGGAATGGTGATCCCGGGAGCCGAAAGAATAGTGCAGTTCGGGAATACGTCGATATCTCTTGCCAGAAAGGTTGTTCTGGGAGAGACGTCGTTGGAGGAGCTGAAGGCGTTCGCCGACAAACTGAAGGCTACGCATTGTATGTTTGCCACATCGGATTTCTTTAAGAACATCTATTCTGTGGAGTATTCGTTATGGTGTTCTTCGATGCCGGCCGACCAGTATAATCCGATGTTGGAAATTTACGGCATCAAACCGTTGCCTCCGATTACGCCGGCCGAGCGCGTCTCCGTCGAACGTCACGACAGAAGAGATCTTCCCGACACAGAAGGGTGCACGGTTATGATAGTCGGGTGCGGAACCGTACTGTCGGGAACCGTGGAAGGATGCATCGGATGCGGCAAGTGTGAGGACGAATGTCCCGAGGGTGCATTGTCTATTGTACAGACGGACGGGTTGTTTGAAGCCAAGATCCTGTCGGATCGGTGCGCGGGGACCGCATGCAGAAGATGTGAACGCACATGTCCGGAAAAGGTGCTTAGAACGGCATCGATGAAAGCAGCATCGTGAGGAGGGACCGTCGATATACGCCATACTGCTGGTCAGCAACGACGGAACATTCCGCAGTCTCGCGGTTAAATGGGTGCCCAACATAAACGACAATACGGCGGTCGTTGCGGTAGACAGCATAGAGGATGCCGTGGCGGAGATAAAGAAAGGTTCGTGTACCGTAGCGGCTGTCGACCATTCCCCGGATGTCAGCATATTCGATATGGCCCATGCCATAGACCGTATCGGTGTGAAAATACCGTTGATTATGCTGTCAAAAGGGGATTCCCCGGAGGATTTGGCTGAAGCCATAAATCTTCATATCGATGCGCACGTTCTTCGCGGAAAACGCGATCCGACGGATTTTTTTACGGATTTTGTGCAGAAGGCGGTTTTGGCATCGGAAAGATACAGGGCCGAATCCGAGCGCCGCATAAACGAAAGCCGTATGAAGTCTCTGATCGCGATGGCCAAGATGGGCGACAGGGACTTTTCGGATGTTGTCAATTATGCACTTGACGAGAGTCTGAAACTCACGGGAAGCCGTATAGGATATGTCGCCACATACGACAGGGTCGGCCGCCGTCTGAAAATGCTTTCATGGTCTCAGAGCGCTATGCGTATGTGTTCCATGGGAAAATATCCGGTGGAATTCGACCTGGACGATACGGGCATATGGGGCGAGCCGGTAAGACGCGGAAAGACGGTAGTGGTCAATGATTACGAATCCGATACGAAGGTAATCAAAAAGGGAACGCCGACGGGACACGTAGCTTTGAAGAGGCTTCTGATGGTTCCGATAATCTATCAGGGGCAGGTAATCGGAACCGCGGGGGTCGGAAACAAAGAATCCGAATATACTTGGTTTGACGAAGTCCAACTGACACTGATTATGGAAGAATTGTTTTCCATATACGCCCGTATCGGCATCGCCAGAGGTTACACTTTGCAATCGCGTTTGGTCAGACAGATGCTGGAAAAGGGAAGAATGGGATTGGCGTTTATTTCGGTTGATATGAACGTCATTATGATGAACGAGGCTGCGGCAGGGATTTTAGGAACGGAACCTGTATTATCGAACTATGTCCCTCTGTCCGAAATGAACACTCCCGGGACGGTTTTGATGTCCGAAGCCATACGCGGAATAAGGATTACTGGTGAAGACAGACATGTTCGGTTGGTATCGGACGGAAGAACGTACGATATGGCAATATCCGTTCAGAATGACATTTCGTTCTCCGGATTTTCTGTAATGATAAGCGATGTCACCGAGCTCACGATAAAGGATGACAAGATTGCAAG
>CAKQHC010000049.1 GCA_934234005.1 uncultured Methanomassiliicoccales archaeon
GCTTATAGACTCTCTGAAACTCAAAATTATGGCCGTCGTGACAGCATTGGTTCTTATGACTGTGGCGCTGTTATTCAGAGATCTCCGTATACTCACATTCGACCCGATATTCGCTAAAATTTCGGGAATCCGCGTAAATGCCTTGGATCTGATTTTACACATACTTGTAGCCGTATCATGCGTAATGGTTGCAAACGTTGTCGGAATAATTATGATAATGGCATTGATGACAATACCTGCGGCAATAGGATGTTTGGTATCCAAAAATCTAAGCGAAACAATGGCCGTTTCCACTTGTTTTGCATTGGCTCTTTCTATACTGGGTCTAATCGTATCGTTGGTTGCAGACACGCCTCCGGGTGCAACAGTCGTTCTCATTATCGGTGCGACTTTTATGATGATGCTGATTGCCAAAAAGATTTCGAAACACCTGAATATATGATACGAACGGAGATCTCGGACCGAATCCGGCCAAGGGAACTGGTATTATATCTGTCATCCATGACGCATGCATGACAGTTCTTTCCGACAGAGACATCGTCGAAAGCATGATGACCGGCTACCTTGGAATCTCGGACTACAGCGAAAGAGGACTTACACCCAACGGATACGATCTGAGGATCGCCGAAATCGCTATCAGAGGCCAGGAAGAGAAAATTACCGAAGGTACAGCCACCATTCCGCCTAGAACCATGTTTTATGTTTCCACCATCGAAAGAGTAAGATTCCCCGCAGATCTCTGCGCCCAACTGTGGCTCAGAACCACATGGATAAGAAAAGGGATCATCGGTGCTTTCGGAAAAATAGATGCGGGATTCGAAGGTACACTCACACTCGGCGCATATAACGCAACAGACGATCCCGTGGAAATTCCGATAGGCGAGCGTTTCTGTCAGATGGTATTCGAATCCCTCAGCTCCCCGTCTTCAAAAGACTACTCTAAAAGAAGCGGTCACTACCAGGGGCAGACGGGAGTCACACTGAATCCTTTGAAAAACTGAATGCTGTTGCATGCTTCGGCATGCACTCATTCTTTCTTAATATCTAAAGAATAGACACTCATAGTCGGAGAGTATGTTTTCAGTTCCGACCAATCCACAGTAATTTTATGTCCGTTCGAAGAAGCTTCTGATATCAACCCGTCCACAAATGCAGGGAACGATTCTCTTTCGATTATTTTGTACATATGAACAATACCTCCCGAATTAAGTCTGTCCAATGCAAAACGAAGAAAACGGTCAGCTATCTGCGGAAGATTCATTATAATTCTGTCTGCAAACGGGAGATTGTATATTGTCTCTGAAGAATCGCCGGTCATCGGATACAGATTGCCGATATGGTTTGCTTCGGCATTCTTCTTTGCAAAAAATTCCGCTTCCGGATTGAGATCTATTGAGTATACCTCCGAGGGCCTGGCTAGGTGGCATATAACGGTTCCGAACGGTGCAACCCCTCCGAACATATCGATTACGGTCTCGCCGTCACAAACCAATGACGAAATTCTGGCTCTTTCCGATGACAGTCTTGGATTGAAGTACACTTTAGATGGATCGGTGAACATCTTGACTCCGAACTCTCTGTGTATGGTTTCGGATGTGCCCTCTCCCGCCATTTTCTCCAATTCACGTATTCTGAAATCGCCTTTCACACCGTGGTCCTCGAAAACAATGCGTATATTGGAGTTCGTTGAAATCAGAGCCTTTCCGATTTCCTCCCTGTATGGTTGCAATTCATCAGAAAGCTTCATCATAGCCACATCTCCTACGACATCAAATGAATTCGGTAATAACTCTCTGATGTCTTCGGGAACATTTGCAACCTCTCTGAAATCTTTGGGGCGGTGCGTCTGAACCTGCATCTCTGCATCAACTACCTCCAAACCGTCCGCTGTATCGACAGTAACAGGAATTAAAAGGTAATCGCCGTCGGAACGAATTTTGGAATCGAGATCCAAAATGCCTTCGGATACCAGGCGCATCCTGATTGGTTCGCCTTCTTTCTTCGGCACGCGCACGCATTTCGTCATAATCTGCCGTATATCTTTGATGTATTAACATTCACGCGCAAAAAGTACTTTAATTCAAGAATCTGGCCACGTTATTGTCAATCTGATGTCTACCAATAATTCTTCATTCGGTTTTTTTGGTGATGTATTTATCGGTAACTTCCCTGAAAACTATCCGCGTACAACGATATCCCAAAACAGATCCGATGACGACAAGAAAATACCCGCATTAAATATATTCAGAGAAATAATAAACAGACGCACAAAACGCAGATGGTAATATGTCTGATGAAGAAGAAGCAATGGTTGACAAAACGCCGAAACGCGTTGCAAAATACGGAGAAATATTTGTACCCAATAGGAACAAAACCGAATATCCGGATACCCCTAAAACTGAGGACGAATGCAAACAAGTTCTCTATGCTATGCATCTCTGGACTCTTCAACATGATATGGGACTCACCTTTGAAGATGCACAAATTCTTCTTTGTAACGAAAGGTGCTATGAACTTTCACGCATTCTGGAAAATCGCGGTATTGAAGAAGGCAATCCGGATTATGATGAAAAATATGAACTTACAAGATACTATTATGAGACACTTAAAGAAAAGTATGAGGCGGAATTGGAAAAACGGTCCAAACGCTTTGACTATTGGGCATTTATGGGAGACATATATGATCGCTTCGGTACATGCAGATATTAATTCATGAGAGATTATTATGAAAACCAGACAAGACCGTCCATGGAAATTCGGTGAAGATCTCACAAAAGACGAACTTATTATGGCACGCTATGCGACACGCTGCTGGTTACTCCAGGAATGCGGCGGATTGACGTTCGAGGAAGCAAGAATATATCTTGCCGGAGAACCGCCGTTTCCGATTGAATCCGTAACGGAAGAGCTGAAACTTTCCCGTGAGGAGATCGAACGCCGTCAGATTGAACTTAAATGCAGAATCTCTGAATTAGAACGTACGAAAGAAGTGTTCTATGGATACACTGCTATTGAGATTAATTCTGCACCAAATAAATATCCTAAGAAAAAACCGGAAAAGATAGCCTATATCGCACCCAGTTATGTGTATATATCTCCTGAAAATAATTCCGTACCAAGTAAAAGAAAATCTAAAAAGAAATCAAAACAGGCCAAACAATAATGCGTCTCTAAACAAATAACAAATGGTTAATGCCGGCTTCCGTAGAAACCGGCTTGTTTACTTACAGATATTCACGACTCTTCCTGTATCTCTTAGGAAGAACAAAAAGTTCCCCTTCGTTATCGAATCCTACGGATGCCGATACATCGTAAACTTCTTCGATAAGTTCCGGAGTAATTACCTTCTTCGGATCTCCGATACCTACTATCTCTCCCTTGCGCATTATTATACACATGTCGCAATATCTGGCCATCAGCGAGATGTCGTGTTCGGCAACGAGCACACTCATATCCTTTTTCACCATTGCCGTGAGATATTCCATAACATCCAATTTGTACTTCATATCAAGATGCGAAGTGGGTTCGTCCACAAGCATAAGTCTGGGTTGCTGAACGAAGGCTTTGGCTATCAGAACTCTTTCCTGTTCACCCGAGGACAATGCACCTACGGCACGGTCCCTGAGATGGTCCACACCGAATTTGCGCATGGCATCCTCGACCATGCTCTCGTCCTCTTCGGGCTCCCACCACACATTCTTAAGATACGGATATCTGCCCAACATAACCGTTTCGAAGACCGTAAGACCAAATGCCCCTCTGAGCGTGGCAGGAACGGTGGCAACCTTCTTGGCTATGTCTGCAGGCGTCTTGTCTTTGACGGATTCTCCGTCGATGAATACGTCTCCGGATGAGATGGGATGCATCCTGTTGATACATTTCATCATGGTGGATTTTCCGCATCCGTTGGGGCCTATCAGACCTACCAACATTCCCGGCGGTATGGAAAACGACACATCGCGTACGGCATGGTACCCGTCTTCGTAAATCTTATTCAGACCCTTCACTTCCAACAACGGCACGCTATCATGGCGGTTTATAAATGTCTCATCCATCGTACATCCTCCCTCTTTTGATAAGAAGATAGGCGAAAACAGGAATTCCTATCACAGTAGTGATGGCTCCGACAGGAAGTTCCATACCGTAATATCCCGTTCTTGCAAGAAGATCGGCCAACATCAGCATGACTCCTCCGAAACATATCGATGCGGGCAACACCATGCGGTGATCGCTTCCGAACAGCATACGGCACAGATGGGGAATTACCAATCCGACGAATCCTATAATTCCAACGAATGCGACACACACTGATGTTAATACAGATGCCAGAATAAGCATGGTACGATTGAATTTCCTCACATTAAGCCCCATCTGCTGTGCCTGATCTTCTCCCAACAGAACAAGATTGAGTTCCTTCGCCCACATCAACGGCAGCACTGACAGGAATATGGAAAGGAAGAATACAATCCACACCTGGCTCCATGTTATCTCCGCAAACGATCCGTAAAGCCACGTAAGAGCGTTGCTTAATTTGGTTCCGGCCATTGTAAGCATAAGCGACTGCAATGCCCCTGCCGCCAATCCGATGACTATTCCGGCAAGAACATAGTTTATCGACGATCCGCCTGCTTTTTCGGCTAAAAGCATGGTGCATGCAAATGCTATCAATCCTCCGATCATAGCAACGATGGCGGTAAGGAACACGGAATGCGGAGAAAATAATCCGAACAGGGTGAAATTGAATGCTATCACAGCTATCGCGGCAATTCCCGCTCCGGAAGATACTCCCATAATATAAGGATCAACCATAGGATTCCTTATTATAGCCTGATACACACATCCTGCCACGGAAAGCCCTATTCCGACAGCCAACGCAGCCAAAGTACGCGGAAGACGGGATGTGTATACGGACATCTCCAAAAGATCCAATCCGTTTCCCCCTTTGCTTATGGCACTGAACAGCGCACCGTATGCTTCCGTAGGCGATACCACGGATGTCGCTCCGATACACAGACATAATGTAAATGCAAGGAATATACAGACGAATCCGATTATAAGCATAAACTTCAAACGGTGCCTGCTGCGGGTATTATGCGATATGTCGGTTCCGTACAGATAATGCACAAATTTCTTTTTGATATATACCAGCGGATTGTCTATGCCTTTTCCTTTGAGAACAGTCCATAAAATTCCTACCGCTACGGCAATAACTATCGCAACAATCATCACGATGAATATCGGCTGTACTCCAGAACCTCCTCCGGGCGGGACATACGCTTCAAAACCCCCCTTTAACACGTATATTCCGCTGTCGGTTCCGCCGATTATGACTCCTCCGATCACTGTGACCGGCATCATGTTGAAATTTCTTACATTGGGATCGCAATTAAACGTTCCCTCAATTTCTCCGTAAACTGAAAGGATATAGACCGGATCTGTAGACTTGTAACTGACAGCAAACAAATGTTCCCCGTTCACAAGCAACATTGGCGCATGAATCTCTTTGAGTCCGCTGACCATTGTTTCCACATCTCCGTTTAAACTTATACGATTCAGAGATGTAACGGAACCGTCGCTGCAAACATAATATGCTCCCGTAAAATCATTCGTAACGACAGCGGAAACATATCTGCCGTAGATAGTCTTGTCATCATCCAATAAGGCAATCTTATCTACGGATTTTGTATTTGAATTATATGAATATACAGCAATTCCAGAGTGTATCTGGCTCATTCCAAGTCCGTCCGATACGCTGAAGTAAAGCGTAATCTTCCCATCAGACTCACTGACAGCGACCTGTCCCACACCTCCGTATGTCCCGCGCTTGTATTCTCTCTGATATACCAATGAATCGTTAATCAGCTCTCCGGAACAGGAATCGATTGTATACAGATGTCCGTCCAAAGCACCAACGAACAATGTTCCTTTGTAAACCGTGGGCGATACGAGATACGTGCTTCCGCCGATTTGTTTAGACCATATCAGCTCCAAACCTGTATTGAAACAATACACGGTCCCGTTACTGTGCGACAAATATATGGCCCCGGAATCAAACACCATAGATGAGAATCCCGAATTGAACGAAGTACCTATTGTGAATGTACGAGAATTATATTTGGTATATGTTGACGAATCAAACGATGCTATCTCACTGCCGGTATTCAAATCCAAACAATACAGCATTCCTCTGCACGTTGCTATGTATATACAATCGCCGACAATCAAAGGAGATGTTGATTCATAATTCATATCGGAATCGAATTCGAATTTCCAAACAATATTTCCGGATGACGGATCTATACATTCCAGACGTGATTCGTTTCCTGTTCCTCTGAATAATCCGAACTTGTAGAATACTTTGTCCTTAGCATACAATGCAGTGGAATAGCCTACTCCGTTTTCACTCCATAACGATGTGTATCCGTCCTTATCATCCAATTCCGTGGATACGGAACCGCTGTTGTATGCATCTCCTCTTGACATGACATACGCTTCTTTGTGATTCGGATCAATCACGGGTTTTATTCCGTCCGGATAAAATGCAACGGATAACGATCCATACGAACACGAATCGCTTTCTCCCACGGAAATCCAATCGTTTCCGTTCCATCCGAAAAGATGCCAATATGAAGTGACAGTAATTCCGGTCGTTCCCTCTTTATCGTATGCCCCTCCGGTATCGGAACCTCCGACCGTACGTTCTGATAAACCGTCTATAGAGACTTTTCCCCCGGAATAGACATAAGTTCTCCCGGACTTTTCAATTGCATTCTTAATAACCGAACCTACCGTGGTTCCGTTTCCTTCAAGCCATTCCGTACGGCCGTTACCCTCATCATACAATACCTGTACACCGGAATTTGTATCAGCATCCGATACCGGAAACAGTACGGATGAGAACAGCATCACGGTTACAATGACCAGAGCAGCTACCGTTTTCCGGTTCGCTTCAATCATAATTCATCTCCTTGCTGAAAGTAAGGTAATTGGAATAATCATCGCCGATAAATAACGGAAATTCTTCGGAAAAACATTCTGAATGTATTATCCTGCAGACAATTTCCGCAAACTGCGGTGTTCTCGGTCCGAAACGCTGAGCCATTTCGGCGGCACCGTCACATATCATGTAAACTTTGCCGTTTTTCCACGCATCAGTCGATTTCCACTGCTCGGCTAAATGCGAAAACATGTAATCATACTCATCCTGCGTCGCGTGATATTGGGATGTTATGATTATTATCACCTGAGGATTGCATTTTGCCACCATGTCTCCGGTGATATGAACCCATCCGGACCAGTTATCAAATACATTTTTTGCATCGAGTTCGTTTAAAATACTGTCAACATAAGTATCTGTACCTGAAACCCAAGGGCTTACGGCGGGATCGAGCGATACCATAACATTCGGACATTTTGTTTCCGGCGTTGTAATCGCATCCGTCAATTCCTCCATAACTGTGTCAAGATTGTTGATAACTTCCTCAGAAGCCATATCATATTGCATAACCTTTCCAGCAATGAATATGTTATTGCGTACGGAATCTAAATCCTCGCCCGGATATAACACAACAGCATCTATATTGGATTCACGCAACATATCTGCAACAAGATAGTGGGACCTCTGCGATCCGTCGCAGAACACAAGATCTGGATTTGTTCCCAATATAGTCTCATAATTCGGACTTGTATATGTCCCTGTTACCTTTATGGAACCATCGGAAACACCCTGTACAATCGATTCTGGGTAATTCGAATAGGAATCGACACCGACCAACGTAGTATCCGCCTTTATGGATGCTACAATCTCGGTTATTGTCGGTGACAATGAAACTGTACGGTATTTTCTGGCATATCCGTAAATCGGGGTGCCTGAATAATCTATGGCTACGGTAGGCTCCCCGTCGGATTCTGTATATGAAATGGATATGATAGCAAAATCAGATGGTTTTGTACTTTCGATAGAGTCTATTTTTATCCAATCGGCAGAACCGCTCTTAATGCCCCACGCACCCCAAAAATAATCCTCGCCCGATACAATACCGTTTAATTCCGAAATAGTTCCGTTTTCATCAATTGAAAACGATAATCCGTTAGTATTGCATGCATAAGCCATCAAATCATATACAGAGTCATAATCCGATACGTTTGCATCAGTCCAAACTGTATCGTAATCTCCGTAATCTATCACGATTCCATCAGCCTGTATTGTTGATGACGAAACAGATGCCAAAGACGCAGTAACCGCCAGAATTGTTCCAATTACAACTAACAGAACAGATATTTTGATACGGGTCGCAGGTTGCATGGAAATACCGTTTTATGAATTGTTGTAAGAAAACCGGCATTTCCGCCGGTAATTGGTTTTAAGCCGCGAACGGACCTGTCTTCATAAGATTAACATCAGTTGTCGTCTGGGGGTTAACAGCATAAGTTACGTTATATGAAGCGTCATATGTGTAGGTTCCAAATGAGATATAGATAATGTTGGAAGTGATCTTATCAACTGTTGGTCCGGCAAAGAAATAGCCTGCCCAAGGGTCGTCAACGGACGAAGATGCATATCCAAACACACCGAGTCCTATTTTTTCTGAAGAATTACCGATGTTTCCATCGATCTCTTTTATCCATCCGCTGTCTGTTACAGTGTAGCTGATGTTTGCTGCATTCAAAGCATTCTTGAATCCGTCAAGGGGGTTGTCTGCTTCCGCACTGTACCAACCGTTTATGTCGCCCATTCCGTCAAGATAGACGTAGTATGTTCCGTTAACGGAAGGCAAGGGCTTATAATCCACATCGGCCGCAAACGGACCAGTCTTCATAAGATTTGTATCGGTTGTCGTAGTGGGACTAACAGCATAAGTTACACCAGAAGCGTCATATGTGTAGGTTCCAAACGAAATGTAAACGATGTTGGAGGTGACTTTATCAAGTGTGGGTCCGGCAAAGAAATTGCCTTCCCAAGGGCTGGCAACGGACGTAGATGTGTATTCAAATATACCGAATCCTGTGGACTCCGAAGAGTTTCCGACATTTCCGTCAATTTCTTTTACCCATCCTCCACTAATGTTATGGCTTATGCCCTTGTATGTGAGAATGTTGTTAAGTCCGGAGACAGCGCTTGTATCCTTTATCTGGTACCATCCGTTAATCTCGCCCATTCCGTCGAGATAGTAGTAGTACATGTTGTATGCATCATTATCGGATCTGTTGTCGTTGATCTCTTTGGCAACCAATGAGCCTCCGAGAACTACGATAACCAATGCGATAACTACTGCGATTTTCGTGGTTCCTTTCATGTAAATCACAATTGGTTAGACTCTCCAACCGATGCCATTCGATTTAAGAATATCGCCCGATTATCAAATGACAATCGGCAAAAAATACGGAATCTGGCCTATGAAAAAATAACCTGCAACGATGCACCAAATTTACAGATAAATTAAAATATAATAGCTTGTACTCAAAGAATTTATGAATGCCGACTCAACATTAAGTCTTTAGAAAATAGTTTGTAAATCGTTTGAATTATTTATTCGTCTTCTATGATTTCTTGGGGCGCTCCCGCAAAATAAACCAATGCGTAAGCTTCCATAAAATGAAGATTTCCAGGAAGAACGAGTGTCTGCAAAGGCTCTCCCAAATCCATTTCAAGAAGATCTCTGGGATATCCCGCTACAACCTTTTCGTCGGGTGCTCCCACATGCGATGCCACACAAAGCAATGTCTTATCGGTAACAAGACCTTCCTGCCACTTCTCTTCACCAAGCAAAAGCCATTCTATAGCCTGTTTGGCAGTCATGTATCTAAGTTCATCCGCACGTATGTCCAAAAGAATCATCGTATGAAGCCCGCGGTCCTTGTTCTCTTTGATGTGATCATAAGGAGATTTTGGATGATAATTGTCTTCTATGAACGGTAAAGTTACGGTTCTGCCAAACTTGTAAGGCTGAAGACCCAGAGATGTAGGACAACCGGAAAATATTGATAATCCGTGGAACACTCTCACCGGTATTCCCTGTTCCGCAGCCTGGATTCTGAGATCCACATGTGTGGTAGCGAGCATCGTATCTCCTGCAGTGATGAATGCCGTTCTGCACTGTTTGGCATCTTCTATGATGTCGTTGCATTCCTCCACCTGCGCCCTGTAAAGAACTTTGATTTTCTTTCCGATGACTGCCTCGAGGTCCTCCACTCTGGTACCTATAAGTGTCGAAGTGTAGAATTCCGCATAAATTTTGTCGCATTCCTTCAGTGTATTTAGAGCCTTGACGGTCATGCCATCGGTTCCACTCAATCCAAGTCCGACAAAAACGAGTTCTGATGTCATCAATACGGACTATGACCGAGGCATATTAAAGCATAATGGGATGAAAAATTTGTTAAATATTCGTTGTACAAGCATCGATATTCAATATTGATTAAATCTTGTTCGATATATTCTCCTGTAACATGGATTATTTTGATTGTCGGCTGAATCCACTGAATCTTTTTAAATAGAGAACAACAATAACTATTGCTTCATGAATGAAGAAGCGGAGGAATTCAAATTGCTGATACCTCAGACGGGAAAAATCGATTTCAAAGAGATCCGTGACGGGAACTACTATTACGTAGACAAATCGGAACTTATCTCGGATATTGTCGATGACGGAAACGGAGTGTATCTGTTTACCAGACCGAGACGTTTCGGAAAGACCCTCAACCTGTCGATGATTGATGCATTCTTCAACATGAAGTACAAAGGAAACACTTGGTTCGATGACCTGAAGGTCAGCGAACACGAGAACTGCATGAAACTAAAGAATTC
>CAKQHC010000050.1 GCA_934234005.1 uncultured Methanomassiliicoccales archaeon
AGAGCGCGTTCCGCATATGTCTGCATATCTTTCTTTGATCTGGATTTCTTCAGTTCGATTATGATACTCGGCAATCCGGAGCGACGCGGTTTCATGATTATGTCCGCTCTGCCGTTTCCGGATTCTTTTTCCAGATAGACTTCGTACTTTCCTTCGCTGCTCATCGCAGCGGCTCCGATTATGAGTTGGTAGTCTTTCTCTTTGGAAAGAAGAATAAACGGAATATTGTCGTCGAGAATCGTTGTCAACGATTCTTTGATCATACTCATGTCGTTTCTTTCAAACCCGGTAAACAATATCTTGAATGTGGGGGCCGAACCTCCCTGAATGTGTTCGGCCATCATTTCTCCGAACACATCACGCATCTCATTGTTCGGAATCGATATGGCATAATTGAATTCTCTGGGTATTGCGTTAAGATATCCGGAGACTGCCATCACGGAATATATGACGGACGGGTTCGAAATCACTTCTTTCATTGCCACAGTCGGTTTTATCTTTGCCACCACAGTCTTGCCGTTTGCAAGGTCGACAAGATCAGAATAGATCTTGTCAGTTGCGTTGTCCATCAACGTATCGATAATGTCGTTGCCGCTGGTTCCGGCCCAGTATGTTCCCGGTTCGAAACCGTCATGCACATACGAGAAAATGCTCCACGGATTGTATATCTCGGCATTACCGAATCTATATCCGTCATACCACTCTTTGGCTTCGACAAACTTTTCCGGATGTCCATAATACTCACAGATTTCTTTCACTTCGGATTCGGTAAATCCGTATCTCTCGTCAAAATCTTTGGAGAAGATATTATTCACACGAAGATTGTTCAATCCGGAAAATATGCTTTCTTTGGCAATCTGCATTATTCCCGTAACAACGGCGAAACTAATATGTGTATTATCTTTAAGAGTCGATGAATAGAATCCTTTCAGGAACGAAAGAATCTGTTCATAAGAATCTTCGTTGAACGAACTGTTAATCGGATTATCATATTCGTCAATGAGAACAATCGGTTTGACGCCATGATAACTCTCTAAAAGTTCACACAAAACTTTTAGTGATCTTTTTAGTTCAACCTCGGACAGTTTGTTGGCGCGACCTCTCATGTAAAAATCCATGCGTTCTTCGGGCATGTTTTTATCATCTTTCAGATAGCCGAATTCGAGATATACATCCGCTACGCTGAGTCCGATATCTTCGATAAACCCGCTGTAGTATGTGGCCAATTCTTTCATGGATATAGAAATCACGGGAAACGAGTTCTTCAGTTTCATGCAGTTCCCGTGTTCCTGAACTTTCAGGCCGTCGAACCACGTGTTTCCTTTGTACTTCATATTGAAGAACGCATCAATCATAGACAGGTTGAGGGTCTTTCCGAAACGTCTCGGTCTGGTGAACAGATACACTTTGTTTCTGTCATCGACAATATCGGAAATCAGTTCCGATTTGTCGACGTAGTAGTAATCGCCGTCACGGATTTCCCAAAAATATTCGATTCCCGTCTGCGGTACCTTCAACTTGAATTCCTCCGCTTCTTTATTCATGAAGCAATAATTATTGTTGTTCTGTATTTAAAAAGATTCAGTGGATGCAGTCAGTGAAAAACTGCATCGGCAGGTTTTGGACGTTGCAGACGAGTTGAAAGAAGAAAGTAAGTAAGCTTGATTTGATGTGCTATTTCTGAATTTGGCTTTATGTCCAATGCAGATAATGAATTTGAATTCGTTCGCTTTACTGCGCTTTGTAGTGTTCAATAAAAATATAATCAGCAGAGTGCGCGGTGTCCGCACAATGCTTTGTCATTTCTTATTTTCTTCACAATTGTCGGAGGACATTTCTTTTACGGATTTTACATCGTTCAGATTATAATCTCTGTTTGTTTGCACAATCTCTCCTTTAGACGCATAATAGAATATGCCGGCAATCATATAAATGAAGATGGCAACCAGTGCAACGGCAAATAATATCATAACTATCGTTGCTACCGTACCCATGATCCCTTCTATCAAATCGGGATGTTGATTGAAGTAATACGCCCCATATACGAGCAGTACAGCTATGGCCAATGCGAGTGCGGCCAGAGCTGCGGCGCTTCCTTTTGTACTATTTTTTTGTAAATCCATATCAAACCCTCAGTTAGACGGGTGCGGCAGATAGGGCCATATGCTGAGTGCCAAATCGTTCATTGTCATGGATTGGATAATAATCTTTCCCGGACCCGTAAGGGTGGTCACAAAAAGACCTTCGCCACCGAAGAGAGCATTTTTCACTCCCCCTACCGTTGTTATGTCATATTTTACAGATTCTTCCCATGCTACTGCATTGGATGTAGACACCTTATAGATCTCACCGGGTTTTAAATCGATAATGTTGAAATCTCCGCACGCAGACAGGAAAGCCTTTCCATGTCCGCTCAGTTTCTGAAGAATCAGACCTTCTCCGCCGAACAGCATGCCCCCCATCTTTTTCTGGAATGCAATGTCCAGGTTTACGCTGCATTCCGAACACAGAAATCCTGTTTTTTGGGATATCCATGTTTTTTCGCCGATGTCCAGACAGACTATTTTTCCCGGAACATTTCCGCCCAGGCCGATTACTCCGGTACCGCTGCTGACCTTGTAATCCGTTAGGAACAGGGACGAACCGCTAAGACTTCTTTTCAGGCCGGATATCAGTCCGCCCTTCATATGGGACTCCATTGTGACGTTCCCGGTCATGTATACCATTGCGCCCGCTGATGAATGAAATTCTTCGCCGGCCGTGAGTTCGACATTGACAAATTGGAGATTGTCTCCGGTGATTGTATATTTCATGCATTTGCATATCGCAAAACGGTATAAATTTGGGGGTTCAACCCCCGGTGTTGAAAATGTTTTTCAGCATTTTTCAGGCATTTCGTCGGCAACAATGTCTTCCGAATTCCTTCTGAGGAACCATACCGCAATCATGGTGAGCACTGACAGGGGCAATGCAACAAGGAGTGGATCGACATATGATGCGAGGGATCCGGGGAACAGCACGGCATTTCCCGTAATCCATTTGCATACCGGTACGAAAACGCTCATTCCGCTGTTGATGAATAATGCCCAAAACAGGTAAGATACAGTTCCCACGGCGATACTTGCCAATGCCGCATCTCTGCGCGGGGTTTTGCAGTACAAGGCCATTACGAATGCAGGTAATAATGCGCATGCGGACATGCCCATGAACAGCGATGTTGCTTTGGCAATGATGTTCGAAGGCATAAGGTAGCAGTATACAACGACCAGAACC
Organism: uncultured Methanomassiliicoccales archaeon; assembly: GCA_934234005.1. GTDB lineage: Archaea > Thermoplasmatota > Thermoplasmata > Methanomassiliicoccales > Methanomethylophilaceae > Methanoprimaticola. The sequence goes on from CAKQHC010000050.1 coordinate 3,274, forward strand.
AGTACGATGACTGTTACAGCTCTGTTGATTTCAATGGATTGGGAATCTTTGGGCCTGCCAATTTTCCTGCTTTCGATAAGCGACCAGAGGTCGTATCCTCCCGCGACACCGATTGTGTGCATGAGTGCACTTATTGTAGACACTGCTGCACATACAAGAGAAAGGAGGAACAGACATACGAATATGTCTCCGAACGTTATGTCTTTGAAGATTTCCAAAACGAATTGAGGGATGATGTAATCCGTTCCGAGTCCGAGGCTTTTCAGGTATTCGAACGAAGCCATTCCGTGCTCGTTGTAGAAGAACACATTGCTCAGAGGGCCGACGGTGTATGCGGATCCTACTATGACAAGCATGAATATGGAACCGATTATCAGAGATTTGTTGAGCGATTTGTCGTCGTTGGAAGACATGAATCTTACTACCAGCTGAGGCTGGGTCAGAGCACCTATTCCCACTCCTAAGAAGAATGTTGTTACGACAGTCAGCCATTCGGGCGTTCCGAACGAAGCCGTATCGTTCCACCCGTTGAATCCGCTGAGTGTTCCGGTAGACGATATTATTCCGCTGTTCCATAAATCCGCCAGTTGCGTGTTTGCATCTGTTATTCCGCCCAGTGTAACGAATGTAACGACAAGAATCACAGCCATGCCTATGAACATGATTCCTGCCTGGAATGCATCGTTGTACATGACTGCGATGATACCTCCGTATACGACGTATACGCCCACAACGATTGCCAGAGCTACGAGGATGTAGTTGTAATACTCCTGCATGCCTGTGATGGTAGCAAGGGAATTGACACCGCCTTTGAGAACTGCGGCGCAGTAGATAGGCATCATGATTATGATTATAATCGCGGTGAATGCCCTGATTTTATTGGATTTGAATACTTTTCCGAGAAGATCTGCAAATGTGGATGCGCCTACTTCCGCACCTTTGCGTCTGGTACGGGTGCCGAAGAATATGAACGCCACAAACAATCCGACAAAGAGGTTGAGGAAGCATAACCACATGAGCGACTGCCCGTGCACGGCTGCCTGTCCGCCGAATCCGATGACTGCGGAAGCACTGAGGAATGTGGCACCGTAGGACAGTGCAATGATGATAGGATTCGTCTTACTTCTTCCTAAAAGGAACTCCTGATTGTCGCTTTTCGTATGCTTGTATCCGAATACGCCGAGCCCTACGGTGACTGCCAAAAACAGAGCCAGCATTACAAGGAATATTCCCATGTTTACGCCGGTCATTGGTCATCACCGTTATCGTTCCATTTTAATACCGCATAAACGCAGCAGGCTATCGTGCATATGAAGCAGCACGCATAGGCAGCTATCGTCCACGGATCAGTAAGTCCGAATATGCTAATTGTCTCACCTCAATGTTGCGTGCTAACATTTAGCACACTAAGGCTCAATCCGGCATTCAGTATAAATAATGAACGGCAAGGTGCCGTTTTCGCTCCGATATTAATAAAATAAAGACAGGAGATACAAGCGTAGGTATACAACATGGTCAAGATCAGGGTTGGAGTCAACGGTTACGGAACTATCGGAAAAAGAGTAGCAACAGCAGTTACCATGCAGGATGATATGGAACTGATCGGAATAACCAAGACAAGGCCCAATTACGAGGCTAAATCGGCCATTGAGAAGGGTTATGACATTTATGTTCCCGAGGAAAGCGTGGAATCGTTCAAAGATGCCGGAGTGCCTATCGCAGGAACTGTTCAGGATATGTATAAGAAAGTGGACATCGTGGTCGATTGTACGCCCGGAACCGTCGGCGAATATTACAGAGACCAGTATAAGGCTGCAGGAGTCAAAGCTATCTTCCAGGGCGGAGAAGACCACAGCCTTACGGGCATTTCCTTCAATTCTACGGCAAATTATTCCGAATCCTGGGGCGCACAGCTTTCCCGTGTTGTTTCGTGCAACACTACCGGACTTCTCAGGACACTCAACCCGATTGACAAAGAACTCAAGGTAGAGAACGCATTCGTCACTATCGTCAGGCGTGCCGCCGACCCCGGAGACAGCAAGAACGGACCTATCAACGGGCTCGAACCTTCCGTAAAACTTCCCACGCACCACGGACCCGATGTTCAGAGCATCATGCCCTGGCTTAACATCAATACGATGGCAATCAAGGCTTCTACGACACTTATGCACGTTCATACCGTTGTTGCGCAGCTCTCCAGAGAGACGACAACCGAAGAAGTGCTTAATATTCTCAGGAAAGCACCCCGTGTAAGACTTGTTAAGAGCAAAGACGGAATCAAGACTACCGCTCAGATAATGGAACTCGCAAGAGATCTGGGACGCGACAGATCCGACATGTATGAAATTGTCGTATGGGAAGACGGAGTCAAAGTTGTCGGCAATACCCTCTATTACTATCAGGCAGTGCATCAGGAATCCGATGTAATTCCTGAGAACATCGATTGTATCAGGTCCATGTGCAAAGCCGAACAGGATGCGGCAAAATCCGTGGCCAAGACCAACAAGGCTCTCGGAATTCCTGATAAAAACTGAATGGGGTGAACCATACGGAGAAGGACTTCAACACTCTGGAAGATTTCAACTACAAAGACAAGACCGTTCTCCTCAGGGTAGATATCAACTGCCCCCTGAGCAAAGACGAGTTGCTCATAATCAACGATTCCAGAATAAGAAGGATTGTTCCGACCGTAAGGGAACTTATGGGCAAACAGGCCAAAACCGTTATTCTAGCGCATCAGAGCAGAAAGGGAAAATGGGATTTCATACCGCTGAACCAGCATGCCGAGCATCTTTCCAAGCACATCAATGCGCCGGTAAAGTATGTCGATGACGTAATCGGAGACGGAGCCGTGGAAGCCATCAAATCGTTGAAACCCGGAGAAGTCCTTCTGTTGGGCAACGTGCGCGGAATCGACAGCGAAACCGCCAAGGGCGACATGATGATGCATTCGGAGGGCGAGATAGTTCAGAAACTCGTTCCGTTGATCGATTATTACGTATGCGACGCGTTCGGTGCATCGCACAGATCGCAGTGTTCCCTGGTTGGATTCGAACCTTTGGTTCCTTCCGCTTCCGGAAGGCTGATGGCCAAGGAAATGTTTGCGCTCAAAGCGATTTTCGAGCATCCCCGCAGACCGTCTGTGTTCATACTCGGAGGTGCCAAGTTCGGAGACGCGTCCGAAATGATCGATCACGTTCTCGGATGCGGCATGGCCGATACGGTTATCCTGGTGGGTCTCGCAGGTAACGCATATCTGTATGCCAGAGGCGTAGACGTAGGCGAAGCCAGTCTCAGGATTCTCTCTGAGGAACTCACCCCCGAGAACCTGCAGGCAGCCAAAGATATTCTGGCAAAATACGGTCAGAGAGTGTTGTTGCCTGTTGACGTGGCAGTTGAAAGAGACGGAAAACGCGTTTCCGTAAATATCGGAGACATGCCCACTCCCGAGCCCGCACTGGACATAGGGGATGCGACGGCAGAGAAATTCAGAAAGGTAATTATGTCGTCCAAAACCTCGTTTATGTCTGGTCCTGCCGGAATGATCGAGAAGGACGATTTTGCTATCGGAACACGCATCCTTATGACGGCGATGGTTGACAGCGGAGGACAGTCGGTTATCGGAGGCGGACATACCGGCGGTGCTGCAGAGAAGTTCGATCTCGCAGACAGATTCTCATATGTTTCAACCGGAGGAGGAGCATTGGAGACGTTCCTTTTGGGAGAGCCGTTGCCTGTCATCGAGGCTCTGAAATACTCCCGCGGAAAATTCCAGACAGAATGATGTTTCCGGAGAAGAGTTTATATTAAAAACAAGGATGGTACCGCAATGGCAAAGAAGAAGAGGCGGATAGTGGAGGAGCCTAAGGAAGAGTACGAGTTCACTCCCGCCGAATTTAATGAGAGGGAATTTGTCCTCAAGGATCTCTACGGTTCCAAGGTTTTCGCCGTAGTGATGATTCTCGCAATCATCGTCGGATTGGTTGCCGCAGTAATCTGCAACCACGACATCGGAGGAGACTATGATTACATTCTTGCAACGTTACTCTCGTTTGCAGTTTTGTTCCTAACCAAGAAAATCCTCACGGTGCTCGGATTCAGGCCCGAGATGCTTGACGTGAAGTCACTTGCAGGAAATTACCTTGTGTACCTGATTATGGCACTCGGTATCTGCATTCTCTTCATCAATCCCCCGTTTGATTCAATATTCTGACGGTAAACCGTTTTTAACAGACGGTGGGTCACCCCACCAATCCTTTGTTTTTCAGTTCGTTCATAAGAAGTCTGACGGCATTTCCTCTGTGGGATACCTTATTCTTTTCATCGATAGGAATTTCCGCGAATGTCATATTACCGTCGTGTGTAAAAATGGGATCGAATCCGAATCCTTCGGAACCCTGTTCCGATTCCGTTATGTAACCTCTGCATATACCTTGTACGATTACGCGTTCTCCGTTTATGTCGCATCCTATGCAGCATCTGAATTCCGCACCGCGGTCCTGTACGCCCTCCATCAGTCTGAGGATACCTTTGTTTCCGATTGTTTTCTGAGCGTATGCGGACCATACTCCGGGGAATCCTTTCAATGCATCCACGAATAAACCCGAGTCATCGATTATGAAATTACGTATGCCCCGGGCTATTATGGCATCCATTCCTTTTTCGACAACTTCTCTGAGATCGCTGGTCTGAATTTCGTCGTATGGAATACGGCAGTGTTCCATCTCGATGCCCAGTTCGTCGAACGATTTCTGATACTCTGCCACTTTGCCCGGATTGGATGTGATGACTTTAAGTTTCATGTGTATCTGCCTCTGTTTCTTATTTCCTCTATTTTGCGTTTTATCAGTTCGGATTCCGACGAGTTGGAATAGTACTCTGACATCAGGCCGTCGAACGCAGACGACAGTTTGGCATGTGCCGATGTGAATGCTCTTTCCAGAAGTCTCATGTCTACACCGATGTCTTCGATGCCGGCTTTGGAGCATCCCATGGAGAAATCTATTATGCATATGTTTCCGTCATTTGACAATATCATGTTGGATGTCGTAAGATCGCCGTGGCATATTTTGGCCGAATGAAGTTTGGCAATAGTTCTGCCGATTTTTTTGCATAACACCAACGGGTCTGCCGAACCATTGTCCAAAACCTCTTTTACGGTAGGTCCGTCGATAAATTCCATTGTTATGGAACATTCCTGTGTATCGATATCGTATATACAGGGTGTTCTGACGCCTGCCGTACGTGCTTCGCGGATCAGTCTGGCTTCATTTTTGGTACGTGTAAGCCTCAGGTGTTTGTCCAACTCCGGTATACGGTAAGTCTTGGCCGGCCTGGATTTCACTATTGCATTGTATCCCAGATATTCTGTACGGGTTACAATAGCTTCCGCCCCTCTGGCTTCTGTCGATCCGCTTTTCATGATTTCTCCGTAGCGGATATGGGTATAGGTATTTTGTCAGTCGTCTGTATGATGCGAACTACTTTATCCATCCTGCACATCATCGATTTGTGAAGAGAATTCCGTTCGGTTGTTCACAGATTGACCGTCTTTTGGGAGGCGGTATCGAAGAAGGCAGTGTTACGCTGTTTTACGGTGAAGCCGGAACGGGGAAAACAAACGTGTGTCTTCAGTTGGCCAGAAACGTTACCGTACAGGGCGAAAGAGTGGCGTATATAGACACGGAAGGTCTGTCGTCAGACCGTCTGAAGCAGGTTTATGCGGGATGCGAAGACGCAATCAAGAATCTGTTGATTTTTCAGGTTCACAGTTTCTTCGAACAGGGCGACCGTATCGACAAAATTGCCAAATTGGCTGCCAACGGTACGGTATCGTTGTTGGTGATAGATTCTCTGACAATGTATTACCGTTTGAATCACGACGACAGTTCGGTGAGGAACGAACTCATACGCCAGACCCAGGTTCTGTTGGATATGGCACGCATGACCGATATTCCGGTCATGGTTACCTCACAGGTATATTCCAATCTCAATAACGGAGGGGTAGAGTTCCTTGGCGGACATACGTTGCATCATAACGCAAAGACCATAATCCGTTTGGATAAACGCGGAGACGGAAGACGTAATGCGGTTATAATAAAGCACAGGAGCCTCCCCGAAGGAAGGTCTGCGCCTTACCGCATAACGGAAAACGGAATAAGCGATCTTTAAGGAATTATATGCGTATGCTGCGATCTACGTTTTCGTCACACCATTTTTCCAGTTGTTCTGGAGACTTAGTCGGAAGATCGAGCAATGCTTTGGTCTGAAGCATAGCTTCTTTGTTGGGGATGATTGTCCAATAGTGTTTGTCATACCATGGGGCATCATCTCTCTTATAGATAGTTCTTAAGTATCCAGACATAACCATTATTGTAATTGCATCTCTGTGAATTTTATCATATTTGGTTATATCATCAATGTAGTCGCTTATCGTTTCACCGTTTATCATACTCTCTATATCAGAACGTTCGCGTTCCGACATGACAGGGGCAATCAATTCCAACAGATATCTTCCGCCTGTTTCCGTCCTGTACACGCCGGGTTTGAAACCATTGTCGACATACTTCAGAAGGCTGTATGGATTGAATACTTTGATTTCATCTACAACGTATTCTCCGTACCATTCTTTGGCTTCGTCATATTTTTCCGGGTGTCCGTAGTATGAGAGCAGATCTCTGACCTCAGGTTCTGTGAAACCGAAGTCGCAATCAAATTCCCAGTCAAATATGGTCTGTGTATTAAAATTGTTTATGCTGTGTCCGAAACTTATTTTGGCTACGCGCATCAAACCGGTCAAAATCGCACTATCCATACTTTCGTTGTCTTTGAGAGCCGATGAATATACACGTTCCATAAACGGTTGGATTTTTTTGTATGTGTCCTTTCCGTAGGAGTTGTTAATGGGAGCATCGTATTCGTCTATGAGAATCATCGAACTCTTTCCATAGCAATCTTTGAGTAACTTGCTCAGTGTTTTGATAGAATGGGTTAGACCAGAATCATTTATGTCGGACTGAGTCAGTTCTGTCAGTAATCTCTTATCAAATTCGCTCAGCTTGTCGGAAGTGTATAATTCCGGAAATTCATCGATTATAGCAACAATTTTGCGTTGGAATGCGGATCTGAAAGATTCGAAAGAATCTACGGGCAAATCCTTCATATTGATTTTGATGACAGGGAGTTTGTTTTTTTCCTTTAGTATAAGTTTCCAGTCAAAAGTACCATACAAACACACACATTTTCTTTCCAAATTTGAAAATCAAGGCATATTTTTGA
>CAKQHC010000051.1 GCA_934234005.1 uncultured Methanomassiliicoccales archaeon
GGAAACGGCAGAGCGGACATAATCATGAAACCGCGTCGCTCCGGATTGCCGCGTGTCATAATCGAACTGAAAAAGACCAGGGCAAAGAAAGATATGCAATCTTATGCGGAACGCGCTTTGTCTCAGATCAGGGAAAAGGATTATTTCCGTTCGATGAAAGGCAGAATCTTGGCGTATGGCATATGCTTCTACGGTAAAAATTTCACAGTCTTGTCTGAAGAGGTAAATCTTTGACCGATTGATATTGCCAATACGATGCCCGCTGATTATTAATTACATATCTCTGAATCTATCGGATCTCCCAAAATAACATGCGGCCTTCCGCAATCGTCAATGATGCGACATTTCACATGATACGTGCGTTCTACCGCATCCTCCGTAATTACATCATTTGGAGCACCTATACCGCTTACTATTCCAGGAGGCGACATTAAAATTACTTTATCCGCATATCTCGAAGCAATATTCAGATCATGACTTACCATAATCACAATCATGTTTTCTTCTACCGATAGTTCCTTCAACAGTCTTGTAACATGAATCTGATTACACACGTCCAGATTGGCAGTAGGTTCATCCAAAAGAAGAACTCTTGGAGTTTGTGCAATACCTCTTGCGATTGCCACCCTCTGTTTTTGTCCCGCAGACAGTTCATCTACTCTGCAATCTGCCAGTTTTTCCAAACCGGTCATCCTAAGAACTCTGTGAACAATCACTAAATCGGAATCGGTCGCTATCCCGAATCTCTGATGAGGATGACGCCCCAGCATAACTGCTTCACGAACCGTTGTGGAAAATTCGCTTCTGGATTCCACCGGAACATAACCGACAACTTCAGATATGTTTCTCAATGACAAATCTTCCAAATCATATCCGTTTAACAATACTTTGCCGGAAGTCGGATGAATAATACGATTCAGGCATCTCAACAATGTAGATTTACCGACACCGTTCGGACCTATAATGCATATCAGCCCTGATTCATCGAGATTTAACTCAATTCCGTGAAGCACCTTCTCTTCAGAGTATCCGAATTCTATATTCTCTGTACTGACCTTCATGTCACCACATCTCTTTCTTCTGCCTTATCACCAGATACAGGAACAACGGACCTCCGATGAATGAGGTTATCACTCCCACCTGTATAACCGAAGGAGCGATTATCGTTCTGCCGACAAGATCCGAAACCAACAATAATGCCGCTCCGAAAGCTGCTGAAGCAGGTATAAGAAACTTATTGTCAGAACCTATGAACAATCTTACAACATGCGGTGCAACCAATCCGACAAAACCTATAATTCCTGTGAAACTCACTATCGATGCAGTCACCAACGATACAATCACAAGACACATTATTCTCATCTTGGAAGCGTCTATACCCATTGATTTTGCACATTCATCTCCTGATGCCAGGATATTGAGTTTGTTGGAAATCATAAAAATGACTGACGACCCCACCAATGTTACGGCTGCCATCAACGGAAGATCATCCCATCTTATGGTATCAAACGAACCGACGCTCCACAGATAAATCGCTTCCAAATCATTTGGGTCAGCCCATAACTTTATCATGGTTGTCACGGCATTGAATATGTACATTACCGCAATTCCTGCCATTATCATACTGACAGGCGATACTTTCTTTGTTACAGACAACGAAACTATAAGCGCAGTAGGAATCAATGCGAATACGAATGCAAATACAACCGTTGTCGCATTACCTGTTGCAACACCTCCGAAATAAACAATGGCTATTGTTGCTCCGAAAGCCGCTCCCGAAGATATTCCGGTAGTATATGGATCTGCAAGGGGATTGCGGAGGGTACTCTGCATCGCAGCCCCGGATGCCGATAAACCGATTCCCGCGATTATGGCAACCACTATAGCCGGAAGCCTGAGGTCCCATACAACAAAATCTTTTATCACCGAAATACGGTCAGTTCCGATATTTCCCATAATATGATCGAATAAAATGCGGTATGATTCAAAAAATCCTATATCATATTCTCCGGTAACTATTGCTACACCCGCAGTTATCAGGCAGATAAATGCACATACTGCAATCAAAACAATTCTTTTTGCGATTGTTGCCTTGTGCGATGTTTTCAGTTCCGCGATGTTCGACGAACCGTCATCCCACTTGGAAAACAATGAACCGTCCTGAGGCTGAATCTCGCCGGCCAATGGATTGGTTTTCATGATATCGGTAAAATGGATGCCGGAAGGCATCCTGTTTTAACATCAGATTGCGAAACCGCCGTGACTTCCGACATTCATGTCTATTCCGCAGAAAGTGTCAATGTATTCCTGCAAAAGAGATTCGACATTAACATCGGCAAACTCTTCGGGATAGAACCATTTAGCCATGTACATAACAGATACAGGATAAGACGGTCCGATGAAAATCTCGAGATTCAGAATGTGCATGTTCCCATTCTGGTATGCACTGCTGAGTTTGAAGTCCTCTGCAAGAGAATCATACTTTGCCTGAAGTTCCGAATCGGACCACTGGTACTTTGTAGAACCCTGAGAGAATATAATATATTGGGGATCTTTGCTTAGAATCCATTCCATGGTCAGGGTCTTGTAATAACTCTCATCGGAACTGATATTCTTGACAATGTTGTAACCTCCTGCGGTGACAGAATTCTCATACTGTCCGGAACCGGATTTCTTGGTTGACAGATAGTTGTTGGCATCAAGCACAATAACCGAGGGGCGCTCACTCTCGGACTTACCGTCTACAACGGAAGAGACTTTGTCAAGAATTCCTTCGGCCCAGTCGATATATTTCGATGCCTGTGTTTCATGGTTGGTAATGAATCCGAGCGTAATCATTCCCGAAAGAACTTTTCCCTCTTCCCATGTGGGGATACGAAGAATATCTATGCCTTTTCCTGCAAGATCGCTTTCCAGTGTTGCTCCAAACCACTGTTTGGTACCGCAGAGGTATGCATCGGGGCTGATTTCGAGAATCTTTTCCACATTGGGTTTCATCCTGTTGCCTACGGAAGGCAGTGATTGGAATTCGGGGAAATATGTAGGCCAATCAAAGGTCATATCGTCGGTTCCGATAATCTGTGAAGAAAGTCCGAGTGTTCTGCACGCTTCGAGAGTCTTGTTGTATGTTGCGATTATAGTTCCGGTAAGAGGGTAACTTACAGATGCGATTTCGTTATCCACATTGTAGTACCAGATTCTCATTTTATCTTTGGAAATCATTTTCTTGACGAAATCTATGTCATCCTGATTGATTACGGAATCATTGTTAGCATCAGCATACGGATATTCGGCAACCGTTCCGCCGATGTCTATAATCTTTTTTATTGCCGATACGTCGTTCTGATCAATATCATCGTCCAGATCGGCATTTCCGAGAACAGTGAGCCTGGTCTCGTTTCCGCTGACGATTTTACTGTCGTCGTCATTATCGCTACCTATCACAAATGCAGCTACTACCGCAACTATTGCGATGGCTGCAATTGCAGCTATGATAATTTTACTGTTCATGATGTCACATGGATTGTATATCCGTGTGTCGATACAATATGGATTATTAATATTGGTTGTATATGTCAATTAGATTTACTAGTTAAAATAATCCAACTCTGAAAACAGTTAATTTGAATTAACTGAACTTAACAAATTATTACAACCGCATATGCCAGACACTGTTATGTTACAAATAAAAAACAAGTTGGATATGAAATTGAAAACAGCTGTTATCAGAACTTATAGTAAATTAAGTAAAAATATACTCTACACTTCTATAACATCACACTGACAACATTTTCCCAACCCCGTTTAATTACTCCGATAGCCATGTTTATATCATACCCCACAATGGCCCTTTACCCACGCGGTAAAGACAACACCGTAAGGAGGCACGAAGCGATGATAAAGCAGATACGCGCCAATTACGATGCAAAAGGCATCGAAAAGGACATACAGGAATATTGGAAGAACGAACACGCATACGAGAAGACAAAAGAACTCAGATCCAAGGGTGAAAAAATCTTCTTCGTGGACGGACCTCCGTATACAACAGGTTCCATTCATCTCGGAACCGCGCTTAACAAGACGATTAAGGATATTTTCATCCGTTATTGGAGAATGAACGGATACAACGTTCACGACCAACCCGGTTTCGACATGCACGGACTGCCTATAGAAGTCAAAGTCGAGAAAAATATAGGTGTCCATTCCAAAAAGGATATCGAAGAATCCATAGGAATCGACAAATTCGTCACGACATGCAAAGATTTTGCCATAGGGCTTCATGCCGATATGACAGAAGCGTTCAAATCACTCGGAGTATGGATGGATTGGGACAACCCCTACCAAACAATAAAACTCGACTACATCGAATCAGCATGGTGGACTCTCCAGCGCGCATACGAAAAAGGACTCCTTTGGGATGCCAGCAGAGTAGTAACATGGTGCCCCAGATGCGAAACGGCACTTGCCGCCGCGGAAATAGAGTATTGGGACGAAACCGACCCGTCCGTAATGGTCAGGTTCCCGCTTAAAAACGGCGAAGCTTCGCTGGTTATCTGGACTACGACACCCTGGACTCTTCCGTCCAACATGGCAGTAGCCGTTCATCCCGACATGGATTATGCCAAAGTAAAAATGTCCGGAACAAAAGGCGAAGAAACAATCATCGTGATGGCCTCGCAGGTCGAATATGTGATGCAGAAGGGAGGATACGAAAAATCAGAGATTCTGTCAACCGTAAAAGGAAAGGATCTCGAAGGTCTCGAGTATATTCCGCCGTTCGATCTCGGAGATGCTGTTCCAAAATCCGAATGGAATTTCAAAGTCGTTACCGCAGATTATGTGGAACAGGATAACACGGGATTGGTACATACCGCGCCCGGACACGGACCCGACGACTATGAAACGGGAAAGAGATACGGCATAGCACCTTTCTGTCCCGTTGCCGAAAACGGAAGATACACGGACGAATTCCCTCCGATGGCCGGAAGAAAGGTCAAGACAGTCAACGAAGACATAATCAAACTTCTGGACGAGAAGGGCATTCTGTACAACACCAGCAAAATCAAACACAGCTACGGACACTGCTGGAGATGCAAATCGCCTATCATCTACAGAAACACAAGACAGTGGTTCGTGGATGTACCTCAGGTCAAGGATCAGATGCTTGAGGAAATTTCCAGAGTTAAGTGGGATCCTGACTGGGCAGGTTCTTCCAGAGAGAAGAACTGGGTCGAAGGTGCTAAAGAATGGTGCATATCCCGTCAGAGATATTGGGGAATACCCATGCCGGTATGGGAATGCGAATGCGGCAACAAGAAAGTTGTCGGACAGTATGAAGAACTGAAACAGGGTCAGGGATACACAGAAGGAATGGACACTCACAGGCCGTGGATAGATGCCGTTACATTTACCTGCGACAAATGTGGCAAGACCATGCACAGAGTACCCGATGTCCTGGATGTTTGGTTTGATTCGGGAGTTGCATCCTGGGCCTCCCTGGGATATCCGCATAAGAAAGAAGAATTCGATAAGTGGTGGCCTCCGAAGTTCATAGTCGAAGCTCATGACCAAACCCGCGGATGGTTCTACTCCCAATTGGGTGCCGGAGTCATATCTGTGGACAAAGCACCGTACGACGAAGTCATGATGCACGGATGGGTGCTGGATCCCAAGGGACAGAAAATGTCCAAATCGCTCGGAAACGTCATCGAACCCAAAGAAATCATCGATCAGGTCGGAGTAGACTCGCTGCGTTACTATTTGATTAAGCCCAGCGCACCGTGGGAAGACACACCGTTCCAGAAAGACGGACCCAAAAACTGCAGGAAAATCCTGAACACGTATTGGAATGTTGTCAACTTTGCTTCCACATACATGATTCTGGACAAATACGACCCTGATGCGTTCACCATGGATACGATTTCTCCGTATCTGCGCGATGAAGACAAATGGATGATTTCCAGAACGGAAAAGATGAAGAAATCTGCCACCGAATATCTGGAATCCAGAGAATTGCACAAACTTGCGCGCACTCTTGAAAACTATATCCTTGACGATCTCTCCAGATGGTATGTATGCCTTGTCAGAGACAGGTCGTGGGCTGAAGGCGATGATGCTCTTGCAGATAAAAACGCCTCATACTTCACCCTGAACTACGCGATCATGAACACAGCCTTGGTCCTGGCCCCCATCGCACCGCACATTTCCGAAGAAGTGTATCAGCACATGGGCGGAAAACTCCTGTCAGTGCATATGGAAGACTGGCCCAAGTGTGATGAGAAACTTATCGATGAGGATATAGAGCACGGAATGGCGCTCGTACAGAACATTGTAGAGATTATTGCCGCCGAAAGGGCCAAAATGGGATCGAAACTCAGATGGCCGTTGCTCCAGGTTTTCGTCAGAGGAAACGATGCCGATGTCAACAAAGCCGTAATGAGATTCGACCAGATTCTCTGTGCCCAGGGTAACATCAAGAATATCTCGTACCTCGGAAAAGACGAAATACCTTCCGTCGAAAAAGACATCGAGCCCGTAGAATTCGATGAAGGAACTGTGTTCATCGACTTCAATGTTACGCCCGAAATCGAAGCCGAAGGATATGCGAGAGAACTGATCAGACGTATCCAGCAGATGCGTAAAGATATGAAGCTCAAGGTGGAGCAGTACATAACCTGTCAGGTTTCCGCCGAACAGCGTCTCGTAGAACTTTTCGGAACATGGAAAGACCACATCGCATCCGAAGTCAGAGCGACTGAGCTTTCATTCACCGAATCCCCCGAAGGGACTGAAGTGAAAACTTGGGACGTTACCGGCAAAGAGATTGTCATCGGAATCACTCCGAAAGAATAAACCGGCCAAACCGCGGGGGAAACCCCGCTCTTACCATATATACAGCGTCTGGATTAATATCCATCCAATTCCGCCCAAAATAAATTAGGAATTCAGACATGTACGATGTAGCCAGTTCGAGCCGTTTAATGTCATGCAACTCATATTTTTATACTTAAACGCCGAATACTAAGATTTGCGGCCGTATCGGCCACAGGCGCATTACATGAACATTAAGAGAATTAAACTGGGGGTTCTCTCCTCGGCTGTGATTCTGATGTTAGTGGTTTCGTCATTCTGTATGACGGCCTCTGACAATGATGGGAACGATGCTTATGCAACACCTATAGAATCATACGACTCGGAGGAATCTGAAAAAACATTCGGTGATTTATTCACTAATCTGCAAGGAATGCTGAACGTAATTCTGAAAACAGATTATACCGGATATGCAAAATTTGACAAAAATACCATAACAGATAATGTAGAAATTAATGAAGACACATACATTGCGGACAATTCCTCAATTGTCTTCGGGAATAATTCTCAGATTATCGTAAAAACCGGATGCATCCTGATAATTGCGGGAAATGTCTCTATGAGCGGTTCCGTCAAAATCGTACTTGAACCGAATGCTTCACTGCGTGTGGGTAATTTCAATATTATAGGCGGCCTTGATGCTCCGACCGTTGTCGATGCCACATCAGGCCTTAACATTAAATTTAAAAACATTTGTGACGAGAAGTCCGACTACTGGAATCTGTATATCGATGTGGATGTTCTCGGAGAAACTCTGAGTATAGCTTCCGACAATACAACAACCGGTGAAAAATATGGCTTGAGAATCACAGACAACGGCGTTTCATCCGAACTCACCGTTTCAGCTGCACTCGGCCTCAATTCCGATCTTCTCAATAATACCGACACTGTCAACATGATCGGAATCTTGGATCTTTTAGACAAATTTTCCGCCGACAGAACACTTATTCCTGCCGTGGACGTGTCTGCTGCCATAGATAATATTGAATTTGTACGCACAGACAATGTTACAAGCACCAGTCTCATCGCATACGACCTGTATGCTTCGATGAAAACATCTGCCGAAGGTTTCGTAGCAGATGTATCTTTTGAAGACATATCTGTCTATACAACTGAAACTAATGTTACTTCCGACGGTAGCTCTAAGGATAGTTCAAAAAACATTGCCAACACATTATACAGTGCAGAACAATGCAAAATTAATCTGGTCTGGAGTGATAAAATCACTCTGAGTGGGAAAATATCCGATATGAGATATGAATCCATAAAAGGGGAATACACCATAACCAAAGATACAGGATATACATTAGACGGAAGCGCGTCAACCGATAGAGGAAGTATATCCCAAATATCCATTGAAGCTGACTTATCCGCAGAAGGCCTCAAAGAATTGCTCAAAGATCCGCTGACAATAGATTTCTCTAAGATTAAAGCCGATGTAAAAATCAAGGCATCCATAGATAATTTGGAAATCGATTCTAACAATCAGACATACTACCACACCTCCGATGAAATAATAACCGAGGACAAAATAAACAATTATCTGACCAGCGACAATTGGGTCCGTATAACTGCCTCTGCCGAGAGCACGTTGGAATTCTCGACAAACGGAAGCGTATCTGCAGATGTAAAACTGAAAGAACTCAGTATATTAGATAAGAATACTGACGTGAAAAATTCGGAAAACAATTGTGAAAACAGAATATACGTGAAAGGTGCCTCTGTCAGTATTGATGCATCTCATGCACAGATTATGAAACTGATTTGCTACACAATCGTATACAAAGAAGATGTCGAACTCACAGATGTTCTTCCGATTATCTTGGACAAGTCAAAAATAGATGTTGAAGTCGGTCTCGAAGAGTTCACATTGAGCGAAAAGAAAAAAGACCGCGACTTTGAAATAGGCATAACTTCCAATACTCCCGGCAAACAGGCTGCAAATGTGAAACTCAATGCAAAATGCACGCCCACTATTAATCCTTTCAAACCCGACGTGTCTGTATCTGTTGTTATGGGACTTACGCCCGATTCAACGGTAAACCTGATGGAAAAAGACGAAAACGTCACTAAAATCACAATCCGCGGAGTAACTGCAAACGCTTCATTAAACGGTTCGTTTGATGTACTTGGATTAATCAATGGCAATATCTCCAAACTTGAATCGTTGAAATTGAATGCTGAGGCGTCCGTATCTGAAATTGAAATAATACAATATAATAACGAAAACTATACAAGAATGGTTATTGAGAATCCCGGACTTAAAATGGATCATAACCTGTTTGAACTTATATATTACATAAAAGATGCGAATATGTACGATGCGTACATAAAAGACAGTTCAATTCCATCCGTCACTATCTATTCGGGTAACAACAAAAACAACCGCCTGGATACAAACAATCCATACAACCAGTTTATATTCAAAAACGGAAAATATGTTGATGATTTATGGATTTTTGATTCACCCGAAATAGTGAAAAGTATCAACGGATATTCAGATACCATAACCGGAAAAAACACCAAAATACTGCCGGCATCATTCAAAATCTCTGACGGAAAATTCTTCTGTGATCCAGTCACGATGGAAAATGGAGATCCCAGTCCGGATAATCTTTGTATATCTGCATACACGGTCGAAGGACTTTCCGACAGTGTATACACTATAGCCGCAGGAACAAAAATTACGGTGTTCCCGACCACCGATAACGATGGTTTCAGGGGATGGCATGTTAACGGAGAATTTTATAAGCTCGGAACCACAATTACAATAGACAGGAATTTGGTCATAAACGAAATTTATGAAAATTACGTTACAACAGAACTTTTCGTAGATAGTAAAGTGTGGAGAAGCATCAGCATGGTTTCCGGAGATATAATACATGTGCAAGATCCGGAACTTGAAAATCATAGATTCGTAGGGTGGTTTGACTCTGACGGTGAAGATGCGAAAGAAGTAACTACGCTAAAATGTACTGACGGCGGAAAATATTATGCGCACTTTGAACTCTTGACATCCATATCCTTCTATGACGGGGATACTTTACTCAAAACATTCTACGGCAAAAACTGGGAAAGAATCATGTATTATCCTGACAATCTGAAAGACGGCACATTCGTCGGATGGTCGGATAAGAAAGACGGCGATCCGTTAGACAAATATGAGTTTGAGTTTGGATACACCGATCAGACCTATTATGCCATTTATTACGAAAAATTCACCGTAACATTCAAAGACGGCGACAAAACCGTCGGTGAAATCCGTGATATCAAGGGAACTGTAGTTACATTGCCTACACTGGATAACAAAGCCGATAGTCGTTTTGCAGGATGGAAGAATGCAGAAGGAAGTATGATTACCGAGGTCGAAATCGGTACAAATAATGAAACATACTACGCTGTGTTTGAAGCTTACGCGATTATTAACATTATTGCCGATGGCAAAACCATTACGATTTATGGCATGGAAGGCACCGAAGCTTCGCTTTCCGTGATTCCGACAATTGATGGAAAAAGATTCGTTGGATGCTTTACTGATGAAAATTTCACCGTCCCTGC
>CAKQHC010000052.1 GCA_934234005.1 uncultured Methanomassiliicoccales archaeon
GGGACCGGGTCTGCCCGCCCGAAAGACTGGAAATCCTCCATGATCCGTTGAATTTTTCACCGGTGAACATATTTCCCAGTTCTATAGCTTCTTTAACAATATTCGGAGACAGATTACCTCTGGTAGATCTGTGCATTTCCAAAAACTGCTCTACAGACAGATCTGCCAGACATTTGGTGTTCTGCGTTATCATGGCAATCGGTTTGCAGGACGGATCGCGTATGAGTGATTCTTCGGGTTCTTTTCCGTTAACCAGTATACGGCGACCTGTTACCGTATCGCCTTGAGCAAATACTTCAATATCGTTGATGAATGCCGTTTTTCCGGAACCTGTGGGTCCGACAATAGATATCAGATCGCCCGGGCGGATTTCAAGCATATCAAATTTTTCTTTCTGACCCTGTTTATTCAATCCCGGCATCACGGTTATAGTGATTTCCTGAATGTTGGTATCCATGATTTATCCTCAACAAAGATTTACCGACAATACGGCACCTTTGCTAAGTTAACGCAGATTATTTAACCCATCGGTAACTAAATTATACAATTAGGATATCAATTTAGAAGTTATTACATTTAGGAATTTTTTTCCTAATAAGCAAATTATTGAATATCATATGCAATTAAGGGTTATGGACTTGGAGCACGGGCGGTTTGTCATCGGAGAAACATGTATCGATGCCACCGTTGAATTCGGCTATCTGAAATACATAGAAAAATTGGTTGTAGAAGCAAGATCGGATATTTTGGAAAAGATTGCTAAAGACTCATTTTTCGGATTGACATACGACCCTTATGTTTCAGGCGACGGTGATTCCGAAATCATTCGTCTGATGTGCGAATCGTCCAAAACTGCCGGTGTCGGTCCGATGGCATCGGTTGCGGGAGCCATAGATTATCACGTTATGAAAGGATTATACGAAAAAGGATGCAGGCACATGGTATTGGACAACGACGGAGATTTGGGCATCATATCCGATATTGATGTGAACATTGGCCTGTACACAGGATTGGACGGAATTCCGTTGTTTACAATTACGGTAAATTCTGAGGGCAGGCCGTTGGGAATCTGCACGTCATCCGGCAGAATCGGACATTCTGTTTCTTTGGGCAATTGCGATATGGCTACTGTTATTGCAGATAATCCTGTTCTCGCTGATGCCTGTGCGACAAAACTGGGGAATCTGTGCATAGACAGCCCGGAACACGCCGTCGAAATGATATGCTCCGTTGATGGAGTGAGAGGCTGTATGGCAGTATGCAACGGAGTTGTTGCAAAATGCGGGGATTTTGAAATAAACGAATCAAATGTATAAAAAAAGGATGGGCCTAAGCCCGATCCGTTTATTTCTTTCCGATAATTTCCTGACCTTTCATATAAGGTCTGAGAACTTCGGGAATTGTCACGGTTCCATCCTTGTTCTGATAGTTTTCAAGGATAGCAACCATTGTTCTGGGGAGAGCCAATCCGGAACCGTTGAGCGTATGTACGAATTCACTCTTGAGATGGGGTTCGGGCCTGTATTTTATTCTGGCCCTTCTTGCCTGGAAGTCCGTAAAGTTGGATACAGACGATGCTTCCAGCCAAGCATCTTTTCCGGGAGCGTAGAGTTCCAAATCGTAGCATTTGGAGCATGAGAAACTCATATCTCCGGTACAGAGCAGAAGCACCCTGTAAGGGAGACCGAGTCCGAGAATAAGATCCTCCGCATTCTGTCTGAGTTCTTCCAATCTCTGGTACGATACGCTCGGTTCGACGAAATTGACCATTTCGACCTTGTTGAATTCATGGACCCTGATGATTCCTTTCGTGTCCGCATGTTTTCCGACTTCTCTTCTGAACGAAGGCAGATATGCGGTGTAATATATGGGCAGCTGGCTTTTGTCGAGAATTTCATCCTGGAGCAGGTTTGTTACGGGAACTTCCGCGGTAGGGTTGAGGAACATCTCGTCTTTTTCAAGATAGTACATGTCGTCTTTGAGATTAGGATACTGTCCCGTTCCTATGACCGCGTTTTTGTTAACAACAACAGGCGGGAACACTTCCGTATAACCTTGATCATGGTGTACGTCAAGGAAATAGTTCACCAAAGCCCTTTCGAGTCTGGCTCCGTCTCCTTTCAGACAGTAGAATCCGCTTCCGGCTACTTTGGTACCGCGTTCGAAATCGATAATATCCAAGTCCTCTGCTATTTCCCAGTGTTCCTTGGGTTTGAAATCAAATGTGCGCTTTTCTCCTTTTTCATACACAACAACATTGTCGTGCTCATCCTTTCCGATCGGAACGGATTCATGGGGAATGTTGGGGATATTGAGAACACAGTCCTGTCTTATCTCCTCAAGCTGGGCCATTCTCTCGTCATTTGCCTTTATTTTGTCTCCGACTCCGCGCATCTCCTCGATTTTGGCGTCTTTCTCGGCCCCTTTCGCCATTTTGGAGATTTCCATCGAAACTTCGTTTCTGACCTTTCTGAGTTTGTTGTTTTCATTTGTCAGTTCTTTCCATTCCGAATCTGCGGCAAGGAGTCTGTCCAGAATGGCTTCGTCTTTGTTCCTGTTTCTGAGCATTGTTCTGATCATTTCAGGATTCGATCTGATTATGTTTATGTCCAACATGATGACACCTTAGAATTTTTTCTGGCAGAGCGACGTCCAGCTTCTTTTGTCAGTCAGTACGATGACCCCGCCTCTTACATCCACTGCAACCGCACCGGTGGCTTCTTCTATAGCTGCGGCCACGTCTTTGGCACCGTCGTCGGAATTTGACAGAACTTTGATTTTAATGAGGCGGTTTTTCTTGAGTTGGGCGGTTATTTCGTCGAACAGACCTTGGTCGAGTCCGTCTTTTCCGACGTGTACCGTTGCGTTTAACTCATTTGCTCTTCTCATGAGTTCTTTTCTGGCATCCTTTTCGGTCATCTTCTCTGCTCCTTCAGGTACGGCATGCGCCGTATTGTACCGCACATTCCACATGTAACGACCACCTTGTGATCGGACAGTCTGACTCTGCAGTCGACACCCGGCATCAGGGGAACAAGGCATCTTTTACAATAGATGCGTTCCTTCGATATTCCGACGCGTGTCTTCATACCTATGCGTCTTGCCAGCCATACATATCTGCGGGCCCTTTCCGGTTTGTCGGCACGAATTGCCTCTTCCGACAAATCCATGAGTTGCAGGATGCGGCTCCGGCCTATGTCGGAAACCGTTTTGGACGGAACGCGTCTTTTGGACATGTGCGCAATCACGCGACCTACTGTGCGCGCAATATAAGTATTACGCGGTCGGGTTTTCCGTATACGGTTTTCAGAAACGGACAGGAAGATGCCCGTTTTCCGCATCACTATGCCCGATTTACCGATTTATA
The DNA here is from genome assembly GCA_934234005.1 of uncultured Methanomassiliicoccales archaeon. Classification (GTDB taxonomy): domain Archaea; phylum Thermoplasmatota; class Thermoplasmata; order Methanomassiliicoccales; family Methanomethylophilaceae; genus Methanoprimaticola. The sequence continues at coordinate 3,368 of CAKQHC010000052.1, forward strand.
CTGTCGCCCATACTTGTGCCGACTGAAGTAAAACCTATGGAAACGATGCTTACCCAACCAGACAATTTCAGAACAGAGGTGCGTAGGATTTCAGCAAATCCGCGATTTCTTTTTCTTCCCCTTCTAATTCGCGGCCGGATTCCGCATACTCTTCCCAAAGGAATTCCAGGTATTCGTGGAATGCCAAGGTGGCATCGTCCCAATTGTCTTTGCTGATATCAACTCCGAGATCGTCGTTTCTGAAATTCCATTCGGATCCGCTGGCATTCACAGTCACATGGGCAGGAAGGGCACAGGCGAGAGTTATGTCGCGTTTTTCGGAAACGATTCTCTTGTAGCTGATTGTGTCAACAGGCGTAATGCCGGTAATATCCTTTATTGATTTCAGAACACCGTTTTCGTTAAACTCTCCGGTTCCGCGTACGATTACGATTCCATTGGAGATGAAATTCCTGACATGTTCCGATGCGGTATTTCCGAAATGAATCTGAATTTTGTCCTTACCGTCGAACAGATATACTTTTTTCTTCCCGATGTCGCCGATCAATGTTCCCAGGCGGGATGCATTTCTGTGAACTGCGCTGTCCTCTTTAATCTGAGCCAGCATTTTATCGCGGTTTGTACCTGTGAATACTCTCATCGAACCGGCATCGCCGTATCTGAGCATGTAACCGTCAATGTGGTCGGACAGTGCGAGTATGGCTTCGCACAGTTTTCTGCGTCCCAGCGTCTCCGGATAGTTGTTGGATATCCACGGATTTACGATACCTTTTCCCACATAATCGAGTGTTCCGCAGAAAGCATCCAGACAGGATTCGATGAGCTGCCGCCCTTCCGAACTAGATTCTGATGATATCCCTCCGGGTACGCTGCCGCCTACCGTGAGCTGGTATCTGGATAAGATGCGGGCCGGGATGTCGTTTTGGATAAGCATCTCCGTTCTGAGGACGGATGATACAATTTCCGTCAGTATTCTTTGGACATCTACCATAGTCTGGCCTGCAACAGCCAAAGGGATCTTCACATCTTCTCCCTCGCGGGATTTTACCTCGAAACCGAATGAGCGCATCGAATCCCCCATGCCTGTCTCTCTAAATAATATTTCACGTGCACGTCCCAAATATAAAGCCCGTTTAAAATCGGGATAATAGAAAAATAGGCGTAATGTTTATATGGACGGTATTAATCGTGCAGTCTATCGAGAGAGGCGACGTCATGGAGCAATTCCGATGTTGCCTTGTCACATTCACACACTAGGTGGTGCAAATGGTAAGAAAGCCCGCATCGATGTACAGGCAGATTAAAGGTCAGGCATACACTCGCCGCGAGTACATGGGAGGAGTTCCTGCAAGCAGGGTCTCCCAGTACGAAATGGGAAACCTTCGCGAAGAGTTCCCTGTGACCCTTACCCTCAGGGTAAAAAACCGCGTTCAGATCAGACACACCTCTATCGAGGCCGGACGTATTGCAGCAAACAAAGTCCTCAACGGACAGTGTGGTGTCGCAAACTACCACATGACCGTTCGTGCATACCCCCACGTTGTTCTCAGAGAGAACAAACTGGCAACGGGAGCAGGAGCAGACCGTGTTTCGAGTGGAATGCGCCAGGGATTCGGTAAAACCGTCGGTACCGCAGCAAGGCTCGAGCGCAACCAGGCAATTCTGACCGTTCGTGTTCCCGCTGAGAAAGCCGCTATCGCAAAGGATGCTCTCTGGAGAGCCTCTATGAAGTTCCCTTCCCCTTGCTACGTCGATGTAGAGAAAGGTCAGGAACTCATCCTTTAAAATCGATGTTTGATTTTGAACTCGATCGCGTCGTTGCGTGGATTCGCGACGGGGGTTTTTCCTCCGTCGCCATTCAATTGCCCGAAGGCTTGAAAATTCGCGCATCGGAAATAACAGATTACCTGTCCGACAGGACGGGGGCCGATATAACGATCATAGGCTGTCCGTGTTACGGGGCCTGTGATCTTTATAATTATCACGAACTTGCCGAGGCAATGGTACACTTCGGCCATTCTCCTATACCGTCGCAGGGTTTTGACCCAAATGTTCTGTATATAGAATCCCGCTCGGATGCCGTAATTCCGGATTCTGTTATGGATTCGTTAACAGAACTTCCGAACAGAGTGGGAGTTCTTGCTACAATCCAATATCTTGGGTTGATTCCGCGCGTAGAATCGCTTTTGAAATTATCCGGCAGAACAGTATCAGTCGGTACGGGAGATAAAAGATTATGTTATCCCGGGCAGGTTTTGGGCTGTAACTGCAGTTCTGCGGAAGCGGTCATGAATGATGTTGACGCATTCCTTTTTTTGGGGGAAGGCGACTTCCATCCCCTTGCAGCCGCGTTTGGAGTGCAAAAAGAAGTCTTCGTGCTTAATCCGGTCACAGGCGAAGTACGCAATATGGCCGAAACACGCGACCGCATTCTGAGACGCAGATTCGCAACTATACAGAAGGCTGCCGAAGCAGAGAGCTATCTTGTTATCGTGTGTACCAAGATAGGTCAGAAGCGCATGGAAGAAGCAGACAAAGCGGTCGAATCCATAAGATTGCACGGAAAGAAAGCTTTCAAAGCGGTCATGGAAGAAGTTAATCCCATGTCTTTGATGTCATACCGCGTAGATGCATATGTAAATACGGCGTGTCCGCGTATCGCAATGGATGATTCGGCAAGATACGACCGCCCCATGTTAACACTTCCCGAATTGGAAATTGTTTTGGGAGAAAGAAGTTGGAACGAATACGAGTTCGATCAGATCAGATCTACATAACTTCAGACATCGTCCAATAAGAATGTTTGTTGCAAGGGTTTATAACAGGCATCCATAATCCGTGGTTATTATGTTCACTTCAAAGACACTGCTCAGCGGAAAACTTCCCGATGTCCATGTCGGAATAGGGCGTGGAACGGATGCGGGAAACGTAGAACGCAGTGTCTTGGCAATGGACGATTGCAACATAACCGTTTATGACAACCCGTATGAGTTAACCAACGATTTGATTAACGGAAAGATTGATGCAGCCGTACGCGGAGATATGTCGTCATCCATTCTTTTACCGATTCTCAAGAAAAGTTTGGGTCTCAAAGGGTTGGAGAGAGTCACATTTATGGAACCGCGCGATCAGAAACTCTTTATCTTGGCACCTGTGGGAATAGATGAAGGATGGACGGACGACCAAAGATACGACATTGCAGTCAAATCCGTCAATCTTGCTAACAAAGTAGGAATGGGTTCCAGGATAGCGATAATGTCCGGCGGAAGATGCGAGGACGTAGGCCGTTGTAAGGCAGTCGATCGTTCGATAGAGAGTGCACGTTCCATCGTGAAGAAACTCAAAGAAAACGGATATGATGCGTATCACGCGCAGATTCTTATCGAGGATGCCGTCCGGGATGCAGACATTATAATTGCGCCCGAAGGAATAACCGGGAACATAATATTCAGAACGCTGCACTTCGTAGGAGGCGCGCGTTCTCTCGGAGCGCCGGTAATCAATGCCGACAGGGTTTTCATCGATACTTCACGCGCAAAAACAGATTATAGAGATTCCATCGCGCTTGCGATGAGATTAACGGAGGAATGACTATGTTTCTTGAAATAGACGGAGGCTATTCGGGGATCAGATTCTCCGCATGCCATTTTATACCCAGACACGAAAAATGTTCCAGACTTCACGGCCACTCTTACATAGTCCGTCTCAGATTGGAGGGGGATATCGGAGAAGAAGGAATGATTATGGATTTCGTGGTGCTGAAGAAGAAACTGAAAGAGATGATTGACGAACTCGATCACAAAACACTGCTTCCCACGGCTTCGCCCGATGTGTCACTCAAAGTATCCGATTCCGATGTAGAAGCAATTTCCTGCGGAAAGAGATATGTATTTCCGCGCATGGACGTCACACTTTTGGATATACCCACGACAACGGCGGAGGAAATGTCCAAAATGATGGTAAAACGCATGGTTTCCGAAATTGCGTTCCCTCAGAACGTCAAATCTATTTCCATAGGACTCGACGAAGAACGCGGCCAGACTGCTTGGTATACGGAGGTGTTGCAGTGAAAGCAGTAGTCCTCCTATCCGGAGGATTGGATTCCACAACCACATTGGCTCAAGCTCTTGCCGACGGCTGCGAAGTAACGGCAATAAGTTTCAGGTACGGCCAAAGGCATACCAAAGAATTGATTTCTGCGGAAAATGTTTGTAAACATTACAATGTCGACCACGTGGTTATCGATTTAGATTTGAGTTCGTTCCGCTCTGCCCTGACGCGTTCGGATATCGATGTCCCGATGGACCGCGAAGGCGAACTGGATAAAAATATACCGATAACATACGTTCCTGCCAGAAACATAACGTTCCTGAGTATCGCAGCAGGTCTCTGCGAATCAATAGATGCCGACAGGATATACATCGGAGCCAACGCAGTGGATTATTCCGGATATCCCGACTGCCGTCCGGAATTCTTCGAGGCTTTCCAGGAGATGCTTTCCAAAGGAACCAAAGCAGGTGTCGAAGGAAACCCTATCAAAATTATGACACCCATTCTTTACGATTCCAAAGCGGACATTGTCAGAAGAGGAAAGAGGCTGGGTGCACCTCTGCACCTTACATGGTCCTGCTACAACGGAGGGGAAAAGGCATGCGGTCACTGCGATTCATGCAGACTCAGACTCAAGGGATTCGAAGAAGCGGGATACAAAGACGAAATAGAGTACGAGTGATATGCGTATCTGCGAAATCTTCACATCGATACAGGGGGAAGGCCTTACCATGGGGCTTCCTACTGTGTTCGTAAGAACTGTTGGTTGCAACCTTCGTTGCAACTGGTGTGACACCGCCTATTCGTTTGAGGGCGGAAAGGAAATGTCCGTGGATGAAGTAATTTCCGAAATCGGTAACGCAAAATTGGTATGCCTTACCGGCGGAGAACCCATGCTTCAGAAAGATTCTCCCGAACTGATGAGACGCCTTACAGCCGGCGGCAAGAACATTGTTCTGGAGACAAACGGATCAGTGGATCTTTCGCAGGTTGCGGATAATCCCAAAATTATGCTGAGTATGGACATTAAATGTCCCTCGTCCGGAATGTCCGATCAAATGCTCTCGTCAAACATGTCTTTGCTGAGCCGTAAAGACCAACTTAAATTTGTTGTTGCAGACGATATTGATTTTGATTATGCCGTATCATATCTGAAAGAACACCCTGTGGACACCAATGTTATATTCGGCCCGGTAGGCGGTACCGTAAAACTGGAATGGCTTGTAGGACGCGTTCTCGATTCGGGAATTGACGCCCGCGTTTTGCCGCAGCTTCACAAAATAATTTGGGGCGACCGCAGATCGGTCTGACTTAAGCCGATTATCGGTTAAATCAGGCCCGATTCTGCAATCTTCTTTTGAAATCGACTATACATTGTTCTATTGTTCCGTCTTCGTCTACGGATACTTTGATTCCGGCATCATTAAGGATTTTGATGCCGTGGGGGCCGATTCCCCCGCAAAGCACGGCATCAAGTCCAAAATCAACAAGTGCCTTTGCCACTGCGACGCCGGCACCCTGTTCGGAATTCATATATTCGTTAACGATAACATTGTAGTCTAAGGTGTCTGTATCCACTATAAGGAAGAATGGTGCGTGACCGAAATCGTCGGCCACGTATGAATCAAGAGATTCGCCTTCGGAACAGACTGCGACAATCATCCGTTGTTAACCGTCCTTATGACTTTTTCTGCAATCTCATCAAATGCTTTTGCGGATGCAGATTCGGGTTTGTCGAGTACGATCGGAACGCCGCTGTCTCCGGCAACAACAATTCCGGGCTCAATCGGCACACGTCCGAGGAACTGGACATTCATTTCTTTTGCAGTTGATTCTCCGCCTCCGCTCTTGAAGATATCTGTAATTTCTCCGCAGTGGGGGCATACGAATCCGCTCATGTTCTCAATGATTCCGATAATCGGTATTTTGGTTTCTGCCGCAAACATCAGGGATTTTCTGCTGTCGAGAAGTGCAACGTCCTGGGGTGTAGTGACAATGACCATTCCGTCGGCTTTGGGAATCAGCTGAACAATGGACAGTGCTTCGTCTCCGGTTCCCGGGGGCATGTCGATGACAAGGTAGTCCAGTTTACCCCAGTTGACATCGGTGATGAATTGTTTGATCGCACCCATTTTGACGGGTCCGCGCCACATAACAGGAGTGTCCGGACTTCCCAGAAGGAATGCCATGGATATGAGTTTGAGAGACGGGGGAACCTGTACCGGAATTAATTTCTGATCCTCGACGGTAAGTTTTTCATTTTCTACTCCGAACATCTTGGGGATGTTGGGGCCTGTGATGTCGATATCCATGATTCCGGTCTCAAATCCTTTCATGGACAAAGCCATAGCAAGGTTGGAGGATACGGTGCTTTTTCCTACACCGCCTTTACCGCTCATTACTATAATCACATGTTTTATGTTGCTCAGTGTGTTTTGAATCTGAGTTTCTTCCTGTATTGATTCCTCTGTGAGCAAAGGTGCTGACATTAAATCTTCCTCTGAGTTCCCGTATGTATTACAACCGTTTTTAATTCTCCTATACATTTTGTGATTATGGGGTTTTGTTTGTCGGTGTTGTAAATCGATACAACTGTTGCATTTGTTCGATGTACTGTTTGTTACGAAAATGGCAATTTTGAGATTATTCGAAAGTATTGTCATTCGATATTTCTTCTGACGCTATTTCGAAATTTTTGCCGTTGAAGCATATACCGTATGTCAGAACTCTGCCTTTCATCGAACGGAAATAATCCTTTTCCCTGATCTGAAATAGAGCGCGTTCCGCATATGTCTGCATATCTTTCTTTGATCTGGATTTCTTCAGTTCGATTATGATACTCGGCAATCC
>CAKQHC010000053.1 GCA_934234005.1 uncultured Methanomassiliicoccales archaeon
AGAGTCTTACCGATGAGATGCGCTTTAGCCTTGTCGTCGGGGTGTACGGCAACGGCTTTACATGTGCACAGCAGCTCCGGCCTGGTGGTGGCAATCATCATCTTCTCGCCGGGTTCTCCGTCCTTGACGTCGAATGTTATGTAATTGAGCTTGTTGACGTTGTCTTTGTATTCGACTTCCGCGTCTGCAAGAGCAGTCATGCATCCGGGACACCAGTTAACGGGGAAATTGGCCTTGTACACAAGTCCTCTGTTAAAAAGCTCCACGAAAGACAGCTGCGTGATTCTCCTGTAATAAGGGGCATCCGTTTGATAGTAAATGCTTGGATCCATCGATTCTCCGAGAATCTCAAAATGATGCGTCATTTCCTCGATGAAACCGTTGGCGTACTCCTCGCAGAGTCTCCTGTATTCCTGCCTCGGGGTGTCGAGTTTGGTAATGTGATGTTTCTTCTCGACTTTGACCTCGATAGGCGTTCCGTTAACATCGAAACACAGAGGGAAGAACACATTGTGGCCGGTCATCCTCTTAAAACGTGCTGCGAAATCAATGAGCGAGTAACCCGTGGCATGTCCGAGATGAAGCGGACCGGATGTATATCTGGGAGGATTGTCTATGCTGAAAACAGGCTTATCGGATTTGGGATCGAAACGATATACCGCTTCGTTCTTCCACATCTCCTGCCAACGTTTCTCGATTGTTGCTGAATCGTATTGGGCCATGGCTAACATGGCTTGTTATTAAAAAATATATAATAATTGTATCGCCCGGATATGATGCCTCCGGACAGGGCATAAACGACGGAACGGAGTATAATCCGTGTTCCTTCACTTGCGTCTTCTGGACGAGACGACGGAATCCTTCATGTCTATTACCGCCGCTTCCATGTTGCGGAGTACCTCGCCGACTGCATCCAGGAGATCCCACTGAACGGCCTTGGCGGAAATCACCTTTCCGTTGATATACAGCCTTCCGGTTACACTGTACTTTGCCGTATCGCCGTCGTCGTTGTATCTGCCGACGTGCATGGTCATGGATTCCGGTGTGTAAATCTTTGAAATCTTCTTCACGATGTTTCCTATGTCCTCGTATATTGCGTCCACGGCAGACTTGTCATCGTCTTCGAGACCGCTTATCTGGACATACATACTTTCCCTCTCGCGGGAAGCGGAAATCAATTCGGTTATGTCGAATTCCGTGACTATACCGACCAATCCGGTGGCATCCACGACGGGAAGCGAACTGAATCCCTTTTCGACCATTATCTCGGCCGCATCGGAAAGCCCGTCTCCCCAATCCACCGTAACAGCCGACGTGGTGGCCACATTCTCCACAATCTTGGATCCGGCAGATACTTTCTGCAGATCGCCTATGGTACGGCTTGCCTTCCAGTTACTGTCTATGATTTCCTTCATTCCGATTACACCGGAAACCTTTCCGTCCGAACCTACGACGGGCAGAGTACGGTAATCGCCTCCGATCATTTTCTGTACGGCCGTATCCAACAAATCGTTGGACTTGACATGCACAACAGGGTTGTTCATAATCTCGTGCACCTTGATGCCGTCGAGGACACCGGATTCCAATACTTCGGAAACTACTGAACGTCTTGATACCAATCCTATGATTTTCTTCCCTTCAAGAACAGGAAGCTGCCTGCTGCGTGTGGAAATCATCATTTCCGCAACAGCGGCTATTGTCGAGGTCTTCGACAGCGTTGCAGGATTACGGACCGAACCTCTGACTTTGCTGTCAAGGGTCGCACTTCTCTTCCTGAGAATGAATGAATAACTCACCATACCCGTGTATTCTCCGTCATCGACGACCGGGATATCCTGATACCCCGTAGACTTCATGACTGACAACACATCGGAAATGCGCGCATCGGACGTGACGGTAGGAAAATCACCAATCATCAAATCTCCTGCTAAAACGGATGCGGTCTCGGTTCTAAGCTTGGACAGTCTGTCCGGATCCTGAAGTTCCTTGGAAACCATCTTACACCTCTGAATTAGAAATCCTATTGCAGAGGTTATAAGCATTTGTGAAGAATGGATGTTTTTCGTAAAAATTACTACGAAATACGAATAAGAAAATGGTTTCTAAAAGGTTTAACAGCGTTTATACGCTGATTCTTCGAAAGGTATTAAATACTCAAAGCGAAGAGAACTGCTTTCCGGCCAAAAGGGCGTCTACAATTTCGGGAACGCTGTCTGCGGGAATACGTTTCTGCTCCGAAGAATCCCTGTCGCGTATAGTTACGGTTCCGTCCTTGAGAGAATCGTAATCAACCGTTATACACCAGGGGGTTCCGACCTCGTCCATTCTTGCATAACGCTTTCCGATTGTTCCCGATCCGTCGTAATATGCTTCGACCCTGTGCGTGTGAACTTTGTCGTAAATCGACTTGGCCATTTCATCGAGTCCGTCTTTCTCCATCAGCGGGAACACACCGACCTTTATCGGTGCCACTTCGGGTTTCAGTTTAAGAACAGTGTAATCCTTTTCCTTGTCGTATGTGTACGCGTGTTCAAGGATGGAGTAGAATATCCTGTCCAATCCGTGCGACGGTTCGATAACGTGAGGAACAACCCTCTCTCCCGCAACCTTCTCCTTCACGGTAGCTACCTCGAAGAACTCGTCGGTGAGTTCCACGGTTTCGCCGTCTATGACAAGCGTGAGTTTTCCGTCCTTGACATCGGAAGGCGACATTTTCTCCATCTCTGCAGCTATGTCTTTGGCCTTGCCTTTAAACTTAGGTCCGAGGGCTTTGTGTTTGGCTTTTACCTTCTCGACTTCCATTTCGCGCGGTTCGTCGAATTTCTTGAAATGGGTCAGATCGGTACCGGAGAACTGTGCGTGTCTGGAAAGATCCCAGCATCCGCGGTCGGCAACACCCGTAACCTCGGTCCACCCGTATGAAAGGAGAATTTCGGCATCCCAGCAATCGGCGGCATAATGGGCCATCTCGTCTTCCAGATGTTGTCTGAAACTCAGCCTTGCCGGGTCGACACCGAGCCTGAGCATGAGCTGTTTGGTGGTGTTGACAAAGTATGCGAGAACGCGGTTGGCTATGATTCCCTTTTCGACTGCTTCGCCGACAGTCATAACAACCGCTTCACCGGTCTTGTTGGGGACGAGTGTAATCGTTTCGTCTTTGATGTCATCGAATCTCTCCCAATCCTTGTCTTCCGGATCGACAAACAATTCAACTTCCATCTGGTTGAACTCCCTCATACGAATCATACCCTGTCTGGGAGCAATCTCGTTCCTGTATGACCTTCCGGTCTGAATAACTCCGAGAGGGAGTTTTTCCCTGTTGTATCTGTACAAATTGGGGAAATTGACAAAGATTCCCTGGGCAGTTTCCGGTCTGAGGTATCCGATACGGGACGAACCGGGGCCGATATTTGTCCTGAACATAAGGTTGAATTCGTCTACCGGTCCGAGATCTCCTCCGCACTCGGGACACTTGATATTGTGTTTTACAAAAGCCTCTTCGAGCTGCTTGGGAGTCAGTACGTCCGGATTGTCATAGTACTCCTTGACCATATGGTCTGCTCTGAAAGGAGCCTGACATTTCGTACAGTAAGTAATCAAATCGGCGAACTCGTCCACGTGTCCGGATGCTTTGAAAACCTCACGGGGATTGACAGTCTCGGAATCAATCTCGACAAATCCCTCGCGACCCTTGTATATAGATCTCCAAACATCCACGATGTTATTCCTGAGCGAACACCCGAGCGGACCGTAATCGTACATTCCGGCCACTCCGCCGTACAGTTCAAAAGAAGGCCATATGAACCCTCTGCGTTTGCAGAGGGCCATAAGGTCATTTGTGTTGACATCAGTCATTGTTACTACCTAAGAGAGCGCATAGAACATCTACATCATAAATCATGCCTATGAGCTGGTCCTTGGTATCGTGTACGGGAATCTGTCCGTAGTCGTTGGAAAGCATCAGTTTTGCTACTTCCGCAAGATTCGTTTTCTTAAACACCGATGCAGGATTACGAACCATATAGTCGCATACCAAACTGTTGTCGGCTTTGTATTTGTCGGTTGTTGCGAAGAACAACGGCAGCACATTCCTTGCACCTTTGAGATCGGCTACGTCCTTTATACCGAGTGCTTTCAGACTCTCGTCGTCCTTGAACTGATCGCTGAACATATCACGATCGGTTATGATTCCGCACAGTTTTCCTTTCTCATCAAGAATCGGCATCGCAGCGACATCGCTGATACGCATGGCAGAAACCACATACGACATGGGATCTTTCTCGTAAGCCGTAACACAGACGGTTCTGATGACGTCTCCCGCAACCATGTCGGTCTTCATGTCCTTAACGATTTTGAGGACATCCGTAGGAGTGACAATTCCAACGAGCGTGCCGTTTTCCACGACAGGAAGCCTGTGTATCCTTTTCTCGCAGAATACGCGTGCGACATCGACAACGGATGTGTCGGGCGTTGTGGTCATACACCCTTTCTTCATAATCAAAGAAAGCTGATCCTCTTCGAAATTACGGAACACATCTCTTCTGGAAACAACACCCATTAGTTTTCCGTCCGAACTGCGTACGACAGGAAGACCCGTCAGACCGTTTCTCACCATGAGATTGATTACTTCGTTACGCGTACCCGGGAGTTCCGCCACTATAGGTGCGGGAACCATGATGTCCGCTACGGTAGCGCCCTTCATCACTTGGCCTCCTTGGCTCTCACGACCATCACCGGGCATGTGGACGACCTCACCACTTTCTCCGCAACACTGCCCATGAGAAGTTTGGACATTCCTGTTCTTCCCAGAGTACCCATTACGATAGTGTCGTACCCTTCGGTGCTTTCGGCAAGAATCTCGTTAACGGGAGATCCTTCTCTGATTTTCTTTTTGGCTTCCACACCTGCTGCCGATGCTTCGGAGCATACGAAGTCGAGGGCTTTCTGACCCTCCTTCTCCAACGAAGCATAGACGTTCGCCACGGCCGCATCGGCGGGAAGGTTGGAAAACACCGTCTTGTCGATTACGTATAATGCTGTGATGTGACCGCCTACAGCTTTGGCCAACTCAATCGCCTTGATTACCGCCGCTTTGGTGTATTCGCTTCCGTCGGTCGGAACCAAGATGTTCTGGAAACCCATTTAATCACCCTAGATTGTTCAAACATCGAGAGTTATCGTGATGTCGGACCCTTTAGGACAGACAGCCACGGACCTCGGATGTCTGATATACTGTATGGTATGTGAATGATTTAATATCTTTGACGATAAAGCAGTCAGCGGCTTCCAGAGGTCAAAATCGGTACATCTCTGTTCATAAGCCAATAATGCCAAACGACGCGATTCCTCCACAATATCCGGCGTACAAAGCATTCCGTTGTCCGTGCCCACGGCTACATCCACTCCGCATTCAATCATTTTAGCCACAGGCGCGGTTTTTCCGAAATATGCATTGGATGTCGGACACACGACTATCGGCACCTCGGCTTCCGCACACTCCAGAAGATCTTCGTCCGTGGCTTCGCACATATGAACGATAAATGCGGGATCGAGGGACAGGACATCGTGGATATTTTCCCTTATACGTTCACTGGCATGTATTGCAAAAATCTTACCTGCTTCACGTACCTGATCGGCAACATCCTCTATGTATCCATACGGCATATCTGATATACTGGATATGCCTATTCCGTCCGCAACCTCCAGAATTTTTTCAATCTCGTCGCCGTTGTATGTTTTTGATATCGGACGGCCCAATATTATTGCATCCGGATATGCCGATCTGAGCATCAAGCATCCGTTTAATCCGCCTTCACGAAAATCTATAAAGGATGCAGCACCGAATTTGCGCGAATCATTGCCGAATCTGCGCATATTGTCGGATAATTCTTCAAAAGACGCTTCGGAAAGATACTTGTGTTTTAAACCATCCGGAGGCGCTACCAATTCATTAAGAGTCAAACCTTTTGGAACCGTCAATCCATAATCCGCACAATGAGTATGAGAGTTTAATGCGTCTATGACAAAATCAGCTTCAAAATCAATATTATCCGAAGGTTCTCCGATGCCTAGCTCTAAGAGATGCCCGTTCTCTGATATGACATATCCTTCGTATGTGCGATGAGGAGCGTGAATCGTTCCCCTCGCAACGAATGAATCTCCGTACATATTTACGCCGACCACATTGTCTGCACATCGGCAGAGATAAATAAACATTCGATTGAAAATTCGCAATAAGTGTGTTGCATAATGTCGTAATGTACGTTAATTTAGCCCATCCAAGTGATTATAAAGCGAAGGTTTTTAAGGACAATAATATCTTTTCGGAACATGGTAAAAGTTATCGATAGCGACTGTGTCGCTTGCGGTGCCTGTGCCGACGTATGTCCCCAGGATGCCATAACAATTGAGGATGTCGCTGTCATTGACAACGACAAATGTGTTGAATGCGGTGCCTGTGTTGATGAATGTCCCGCGGGCGCAATTACCGAATAATTTTCGGATAAACCTTCAGATACGGGTTGGTGGAACGCCACCTTCCCGACAGTCTACATCAGATTTGTAATCAAAAATGTCAATTCCTAAGGTCTGTTTCAACCTGATTTTCTCACTGGAATGTCTTACTTAAACCACATCTTCTTTTCTTGGTATTTTCCTGCCTGAACAAATGCTACAACCGTGCTCCTGTATAGCACGTACATTAGAATATTTCAACTCCGACCACAATTGGAGCATATCCGCCAAACCTTCTACCGAGAACCAGTCAGGCATTAATCTGGATTTTTAAGATTACGTTTATAATGCACTCTTTGACCAAATCATAAATTTCCTGAACCCATAGACGATACAGAATCCACCCATAGCATCAAACAACATGAATGTCGCATCACACAAGTATACAAGAAAAATACGTCCCTGCGCGAGTCTCTAGTTCCCAGACTTATAGTTTAGATAGGGGCCCTTGGGGCCCGATTTCTAATCGATGTTACGATTTTCTGAAGATCAATACAATCACAGATAATACTACGATTGCCACCACAACACCAATTATAATAAGTTTATAGTCCTCGGATTCGTTTTCTGCAGAGTCTCCATTTAACACACCGTTGAATTCTGCAGCGAATGTCACATTGCCAGTGACAGTCAATCCCTCAGTGTATCCAGACCATCCTTTGAACACATATGTGTACTGTGCATCGGATTCCTTTATCGGAATTTTTGTAGGAACAGAGATATTTGTTCCGTAATCGAGTTTTGTTTCGGATACAATCTCATCACCGTTAACGAATTTCACCGTGTACTTGTTAATAATCTCATCAAATTCGGCAACGTACGTAGCCTCTCCGCTAACCGCAACAATCTCGGGGCTCCATCCCTTGAAAATATAGGTATGTTGGGCCGTAGAAGCCTTTTCGGGAATATTTCCGCTATAAACTGGCATAATTCCAGATTCAAACTCAGTCTCCTGAAGTACATCGTCCCCATTTTTAAAAGTAATCTTATACTTACTTACGACAATTGAATCGGATACTGTGACATTGCATTCTGCGTAAACTCTCTCACCGTAAACAGCCTTTATCGTGGCAGTTCCGAGTCCAACTGCTGTAATTATTCCTGCAGAATCTACAGCCGCCACAGACTCGTCTGAAGAAATCCAAGTAACCGCTACTCCTGTAGAATAATCATCATTTACACGAAAAACATTGGCTGTTTTGCCTGATTCGATTACAATATTGTTATTATCAACAGTAACGGATATCAAACCCGCACATCCGTAAAATATATCATTTCCGACAAGAACGAGATCATCGGATGCAGTAACCGAAATAAGAGATGTACATCCGAAGAATGTACCTCTTCCGATATCAGTAACGCCATCGGGGATTGTAATCGAAGTAAGTGATGTACATCCGCAGAATGCATACAATCCGATATTGGTTACACTGCCTGGGATAGTAATCGAAGTAAGTGATGTACATCCGTAGAATGCACTGTCTCCGATGTAGAAAATGCTGTCTGGGATGGTGTATGACGTATCGCTCTTTTTTGAAGGGTAACAAATAAGCTGGGTTTTATTCTTGTTAAACAGAACGCCATCCTCGGACAAATATCTGGTATTTGATTCGCCTACGTTTATGGATTCAAGAGATGTACTTCCGAAAAATGCATCGTCTCCGATAGAGGTGACGCTGTCTGGGATGGTGTATGACGTATCGCTCTTTTTTGCGGGGTAGCAAATGAGTTCAGTTTTATCCTTGTTAAACAGAACGCCATCCTCGGACAAATATCTAGTATTTGATTCGCCTACGTTTATGGATTCAAGAGATGTACTTCCGAAAAATGCATCGTCTCCGATAGAGGTGACGCTGTCTGGGATGGTGTATGACGTATCGCTCTTTTTTGCGGGGTAGCAAATGAGTTCAGTTTTATCCTTGTTAAACAGAACACCACCCTCGGACAAATACTTAGTGTTGGAATTATCTACATTTACAGACTCGAGAGATATACATCCATAGAATGTATACTCTCCAATGGATGTAACATTGTTGCCGATGGTAATAGAAGTAAGAAATGTGCATCCGCAGAATGCCCCTTTTCCAATGGATGCAACGCTGTCTGGAATGGTAATCGAAGTAAGAGATGCGCATCCATAAAATGCATAATCTCCAACGGATGTAACACTGTTGCCAATAATAACCGATGTGAGGGGTGAACATCCGGAGAATGCAGCATATCCAATTGAGATAACACTACTGGGGATGGTGTATGACGTATCGCTCTTTTTTGCGGGGTAGCAAATGAGTTCAGTTTTATCCTTGTTAAACAGAATGCCATCCTCAGACAAATATCTGGTATTTGATTCGCCTACGTTTATGGACTCAAGGGATGAACATATATCAAACACATCATTCCCAATATGGGTAACGCTGTCTGGGATGGTAATCGAAGTAAGTGATGTACATCCGTAGAATGCACTGTCTCCGATGGAGGTCAAACCATTGCCGATAATAACTGAAGTCAACGAAAAACATCCGTAAAATACCCAACTTCCAATGGAGATAACTCCATCTGAAATAGTGATAGAAGTAAGAGATGAACATTCGGAAAATGCATCATCTCCAATCGAAATAACACTGTCGGGGATGGTAATCGAAGTAAGAGATGAACATTCGGAAAATGCATCGTTTCCGATAGAAGTGACACTGTCTGGGATGGCATATGACGTATCGCTCTTTTTTACGGGATAACAAATGAGCTGGGTTTTATCCTTGTTAAACAAAACGCCATCCTTGGACGAATAAATGGCATTGGAATTGCTTACGTTTATAGACTTAAGAGACGAACATCCAGAGAATGCACAATCACTGATGGAGGTAACACTGTCTGGGATGGTAATCGAAGTAAGAGATGCACATCCGGAAAATGCATCAAATCCAATGGAGGTAACACTGTCTGGGATGGTAATCGAAGTAAGAGATGCACATCCGGAGAAAGCCCCATTTCCGATGGAGGCCACACTGTTGCCGATGGTAACTGAAGTCAAGGAGGTACATTCAGAAAATGCGTCAGATCCAATAAAAGTGACACTGTCTGGGATGGTGATTGAAGCAAGGGATGTGCATCCGGAAAATGCATCGTTTCCAATAAAAGTGACACTGTCTGGGATGGTAACTGAGATTAAAGATGTACATCTCAAAAATGCGCATTGTCCGACAGATGTTACGCCACTGTAGATAATGACGGATTCAACATCATTGTTTCCCCATCTTGAAGAATCCCATGAATAATTTTTCATATTTCCTTCACCGGATATAGTCAATAATCTCGATGAGGGCTCATATGTCCAATTAAGATTGCTTCCGCAGGATCCGCTGGTTTCCTTGGCGGCATCCGCAGAATCCAAATCGATATATGTCGTGAAACATACGATAGCAAAAACCGAAATAATGATTATTGCTGTCGGTCTACTCAAACAGAGAGGGTTTCGGGTTTTCTTTTTTTCTCCCTTATATTTAATCATAAGTTACAATTTACTATATGCTATATCAATTTAAGTATTATAATCACAACCAATATGTCCGATGAGTAAATATTTCGATGTGATATTGCCCACGACATTCGACTGAAGGTATAATGCAATCTCTTCACCAGCATGCCAAGCTACTGCAATTACTTTTATACAGTATTGCTGAAAAACCCGGAAACCGCATATGCGGAATCCGGAAAAACGTTTATTTCGTCCAATAG
>CAKQHC010000054.1 GCA_934234005.1 uncultured Methanomassiliicoccales archaeon
GCGATATTTGTCAGATTCTGATAGACTTCGTCGGTGGCGTTATCAATCAAAGTGTAAATGATGTTATTGTTGCTGGTATTTATCCAATACGTTCCCGGTTCAAAGCCGTCATGCACATACGAGAAAATGCTCCACGGATTGTATATTTCCGCATTACCGAATTTGTATCCGTCGTACCATCTCTTGGCCTCTTCCATTTTTTCTGGATGTCCGTAATATTCGCAGATTTCCTTTACCTCAGATTCGGTAAATCCGTATCTTTCGTTGAATTTTTCCGTGAATATGTTGTTCACGCACAGATTGTTCAATCCCGAGAAGATACTCTCTTTGGCAATCTGCATTATTCCAGTAACGACTGCGAAACTCATGTGCGTATTGTCTTTGAGAGTTGACGAGTAAAATCCTTTCAGGAACGAAAGAATCTGTTCGTATGTATCTTTGTTGAACGAACTGTTAATCGGATTGTCGTATTCATCGATTAACACAATAGGTTTGACACCATGATATATTTCAAGCATTTCGCACAGTTTATTCAGCGAATTTTCGAGTTTCACATCGGTAAAATCATCGACATACGTGTCTAAATATTCCCTGCGGAGACGCCCCTGAATTTTATCGCTGTCATTCAGGTACAGATGCTGATCGTATGCGGTTCCGACGATATCGACTATTTTATCGTGAAATTTGACAAGGCTGTTCGGATCGAAATCCTTCATCGATATGGCAATTACCGGAAACGTGTTCATCAGTTTCATGCAGTTCTCGTGTTCGCTGACCTTCAGGTCATCGAACCATGTGTTTCCTTTGTAGTTCATATTGAAGAACGCATCGATCATCGACAGGTTGAGGGTCTTTCCGAAACGTCTCGGTCTGGTGAACAGATATACTTCGCTTCCGTCATCTATTATATCGGAAACAAGTTCCGATTTGTCGACAAAATAATAGTTTTTGTCGCGGATTACCTTGAAATCGTTCTTTCCTGCCTGAGGTATCAACAATTTGAATTCACCGGCTTCGTGCATGAAGCAATAGTTATTGTTGTTCTGTATTTAAAAAGATTCAGTGGATTCAGCCGACCGATTCGCTTCACGTACACCGACATTTATACATCCGGCCGCGAATCAATTTTGGATTTCAACAGATTCACAACCGAATCAAGAGATTCGACATCTTTGCAATACGGTCTCGCCAGCAAAGAAATCTTTTCGCGGATGCCTGTGTTGTAACGTACACCCAGAGAATCCATGGATTTTGCAAGATCGTTCGCAAGTCTGTTACCGCGGTCATCCCAATCTGTGAGAATCACCGCAGTCTTGCCGATTTTCCATAAAAATTCCGCCGCGCGCATCGGCCCCCCGGATACCTGTACCGTGAACACATCGGATTTGACGCCCAGTGTCCTGAGTGCCGTTACATCTTTGCGTCCTTCCACGAGCACTACGGATTCTTCAGGAATGCTGTCCAAAGCATCCGCAATCCCGTTAAGACGTTCGTTCGGATCCATTCGAATCCTCCAATTTTTCCAAAATAATGTCCGTATCGCCCGTCACTGTAACTGTTTTCTGGCGGTTCAGATGTCCTGATGTAACTTTGGACGAACATCCGGTAATTTCTCTGAATATTTCTTCCACTTCCTTATTGGCACGACCGTCGAGAGGAGGAGCTTTCACACGAACAATGAGTCTGCGGCGCCATTCGTCGAATCCTTCGGGCCCGGATCTGTTGGAACGCGGAGACACAAGAATGTCTACCTCCAGACAACCGTTGCGTATACGCGAAACGTCCGTAATGTTCATGAATATCCCTATCCGCCAGTTATTCCGTATGGGACAACCGAATGATAATGGTTCTTCGTACAGCAGTACGGGGGTGTGAACTTTTTCGGTGTCGGAAACATAACATCGATTAAAAGACGTATAAACCGCCGCGGAATTCCCGCCGACATATTGCATTACGGCATTGTATGCAGTCCCGTTTATCAATGAAAAACCGATAATCCATAATATGATTTACACTCCTCTGACATATCTTGCAATGCGCATCGCGTATGATGCACACCACGGAACGCTGGACAAGAACGGCGCTCCGTACATATTTCATCCGTTTAAAGTAGCGGACCGCATGGACGACGAGATATCCGCAGCCGTTGCTTTGCTGCACGATGTTGTTGAAGATACCGACATCACTTTCGACGATCTCAGACGCAAAGGAATTCCCGAATCGGTTATCGGCCCTCTCACACTGATGACCCACAATGACGGCTCCGAGTATATGGAATACATCAGAAAAATCGGTACGGATTCTATTGCAACCAAGGTTAAACTGTCCGATCTCGCACATAATATGGACTCGTCCAGATACACGCGCCCTATGACGGAATACGAAAAACAGCGTGAAGAGAAATACCGTGCGGCATCGGAATATCTTAAATCGCGTCTAAGCGACTTTCGGTGTAAAACGAAAGAATGACTGCAATGATACGGAACATGTGCTTTCCGTCAGGAGACTATCCCTTCAATGTGCCCGTACGGCTGCGTCTGTTCTGAATTTCATATTCCGAAACCCATACCGGGAATACAGACTGTCAATACGTAACGGTATGTTGCAGTGTGATGACTGACGGAATACGGCCGGCTCATTCAATCGGCAGATGCCGGCATGCATTCCATTTTGATTTGCAGACACTCGGCACGATTTATTGCAGCTGTCAATCGGTTTCCAGCATTTTCTTACATTGTTCATACAGATTATCGGCAGGCCACCTGTCTGCATAATCCGGAGATGCCTGAAGTATCCTGAAGTTCATATAGTCTGCAAATTCTTTTGTTGCCCTGTCAAATTCTTCGCGCGGTTCATATCCGGTATCTATCTGTACAACAGACGTGTATCCGCACATTTCGAGTATTTCTTTGATTTGCGATTTGCCGGAACCGGTTCCTTTACCGATGCCTTTCATCATATCGGATGCGTTGATGAAATCTTCCCAGTTTGTGGCTATTTCGGGAGTAAACAGCATGACTCCGGTAAATTCTTTGATGAGTCTTTTATAACCGTCATAACCGCCTACCGCTACGCCAACGCAGTCATCGCACACGCGTCCCTGTCTGTCCCTAAACGTAGCAACAGGGAACGAAAGGTGTTCTTTGGCCCATGAAGTTATGTCCCATCCGTAATTTCCGCACATTCCGTAATACAGCGCACCCGCATCAACATGACCCTGCAGCATTACCAAATCTTCCTGAAGCGTTTTTCTCAGATTCTGCGGTTCCGCATGCAGTGCGAGGTTCATCATACGAATCACGATGTTGAACGATTTTTCACGGTCCAAATCGTTGCAATCATGCATAAAATCCCATTCGTCCATTGTTTCGTACGGTATTTTGTTGGCATCCATTTTGCGTTTCAGGCTCCCGTTGTGTTCTCCGTCCAGAACAACTATGCGTTTCTTTTCCGAATCTTTCGTTATGCAGTGGATAAGTTCGTCTTCGAGCATAGGGCATGCGATAACACATAGGGTGCCGTGGGTCATAATGCGTTCATTCTCTGCGGATAATATAAATTTGACCAGACTGCCGCCGCGTCGGCCGTCAGTCTGTACGGCATCCGCGTTACACTTATCTATTTCGTTGCATAACGAGATGTATGGCATTCCGGGAGAACGAGACGGTATATATCGAAGACAGCAACGGAAAGAAGGTGTTTTTTAAAGTCGGTAACGGCATGATTAAAATACAGTCTTTGGGAGCCATCGACGGTTCGCGTTTTCTTTCCCTGGATGACGGCGACCGTATTTCGCTTGTGGGAAGAGATTACACCGTATTCCGTCCGGGGGCAATAGAGCTCATGGAATCTTTGGAGAGAGGCGCTCAGGTAATCACGCCCAAAGATGCGGCAACCATCCTGATGAAATGCGATATAAAAGCAGGAGACCGTGTTCTCGAAGTAGGCGCGGGTTCGGGAGGTCTGACTACGGCTCTTCTGCATGCCGTAGCCCCTACGGGATCCGTTCATACGTTGGAACTCAGGGAGGAATACGCCCAGAGGGCACACCGCAACGTCGCACGCGCGGGACTCGACAGATATTGGTCGTATGCGATAGGCGATGCAAGGGAGATGGATCCGGGAATCGACTATCAGGCCGACGTGCTAACAATGGATATGCCCGACCCGTGGCTTGCCCTGGACAATCTGGAAAAGTATCTCCGTAACGGCGGAAGGGTATGCGCATACGTTCCGAATATGAACCAAGCTCAGGATATCGTAACGGCATTGCGCGAACACGATTATGCCGATGTTCATGCTTTGGAGAATATCCAGCGCGGACTCGAAGTCCATCCCGGAGGAGTCAGGCCCGCCTTTGAGATGCTGGGCCATACGGCATATCTCGTATTTGCGAGGAAGAGGGCACCCAAGGAGTGATTTATCCGCCGGATTGCTGCTTTCCCGTACGGTGGCTTCCGCCCAGAACAGTCCGTAGGAGTACCGAACCGTTTCCGAGTTTTCGGACTGTCCGGACATGGAGTGTAAACAGAAAATCGCCCGGCAACGGCGTATTTTTGATATTGTCGATGCCGGCAGTTGCTTTTTCGTTTGTTGTCATATGACTGAATTGTACGGACATCCGGGAAATTGATAGATGCATTTATATATTAGATACCTATACGAACTCTTAGCATCAGCTATCCATGGGCCTGTAGCTCAGCTAGGTAGAGCATCTGACTTTTAATCAGGTGGTCAAGGGTTCGAATCCCTTCAGGCCCGCCATGGACTTCATGAGCGATCAACGGCGGATCAAGTATGAGGAAAGCGGACCACAGCATTTTCTCTGAAACCAATTTCCAGATGACCGGTCTGGGTAAAAGCAGGTGAATAACTTGGCAGAAAATATCTCGTTCAATGTACTCAAGCACGAACTTGTGCCCGAGCACCATCTTCTCTCCGAGGATGAGGCTGTCGCAGTACTTGCCAGAAAAGGAATAAGTCGCGAGCAGCTTCCTAAAATCAGGAAAAGCGATCCTGGCATAAAGGTGCTTGAATCCATCCACGGCCCCATCGATGAAGGACGCGTCATCAAAATTGTAAGGAAAAGTGAGACGGCACAGGAGTTTGTCGCGTACAGGCTTGTGACCAGGGGGTAATCTTTTTGAGGGATTTAGTTAACTTGTATTTCAGGGAGCACAACATAGTGAGTCACCACATTTCGTCTTTCGACGATTTCCTGGCGACCCCGGAGAATCCCAACAGCAGAATGCAGAGAATCGTCGACGATCTCAGAGTACCCACCGACGATGCAGACCGCGGTATTATTAAACTCGATCCGGAGCGCACCGGCGGACGCAACATCGAGATTCATATCGGAAGGAAGAGAGACGCCGACGGAAACATCGACCTTCAGGCGAAACCCACCATCCGCGTGGAGGAGCCCACCATCAACGAGGCAAACGGATACAGCCACCCCATCACCCCGATGGAGGCCAGACTCAGAAACCTCAACTACATGTCCCACGTGATGGTTCATTTCGAAATCTACGAGAGGGACGCCGACGGAAGGCTCATCGAGATTGAAAGGCCCGAGGCCGACAAATGGATCCATGTCGGAGACCTCCCCATGATGGTTAAATCCGCGGGATGCAACCTCAACAAAAAGATTATGGAAGCTCAGATGGAGCGCTCGCTCGACGACGAAGAGTATCTCCAGGAACTTATCAGAAACAAAGAAGACCCGCGCGAACCCGGAGGATACTTCATCATCGGAGGTACGGAGAGGGTTCTGATTACGCTCGAAGACCTTGCTCCCAACAGAGTTATGGTCGAGTACAACGAGAAATACGGAGCTGCGGTCGAGGTCGCCAAAGTGTTCTCCCAGAAGGACGGTTACCGTGCGCTTACCCTGGTTGAAAAGAAGAAAGACGGAATGATTATGGTCTCTGTACCCGTAGCTTCGTCCGCCATTCCCCTTGTTGCTCTCATGAAGGCACTCGGCATGGACAGCGATCAGGAGATTTACGAGACTATCGTATCCGATCCTGCCATGGCGAACATCGTGTACGCCAACATCGAAGCGTCTTACAAGAACAAGGACAACCTGCCCTACGGATACCACACAACCGAGGACGCTATCGCATACCTCGAGAAGAACTTCGCACCCGGTCAGGCGAAGGAATACAGGACAAAGAAGGTCGAGTCCATTCTGGACCGTGCCCTTCTTCCGCATCTCGGAGACAACAAGAACGAGGACCGTAAGAAGAAGGCAATTTTCCTCGGACGCGTGGCACGTTCCGTTCTCGAACTTTCGCTCGAAATGAGGAGCGAAGACGACAAGGACCACTATGCCAACAAGAGGCTCAAACTTTCCGGAGATCTCATGGAAGATCTTTTCAGGACAAGTTTCAGCAGCCTTATGAAGGATTTGAAGTATCAGCTGGAGAGGAACTGGGGAAGAAGGAAAACCGAAATCAACATTGCTTCCTCCATCAGGCCCGACCTGCTTACCCACAAGCTCCTGCATGCCCTGGCCACCGGAAACTGGGTCGGAGGACGCGCAGGTGTATCGCAGCTTCTCGACAGGACATCCAATCTTTCCGCAATGTCCCACCTGAGAAGAGTTACATCGTCGCTTACCAGGTCCCAGCCCCACTTCGAGGCCCGTGACCTGCACCCTACCCAGTGGGGAAGACTCTGCCCCTCGGAAACTCCCGAAGGACAGAACTGCGGTCTGGTGAAGAACGCAGCCCTGATTATCGACGTTTCCGAAGGATTCCCGGAAAGTGACATTAAATGGATGCTCAGGGAACTCGACATCGAACCCGTCAAGACCGGTCACGGAACCCGTGTTTACGTCAACGGAGATTTGGTCGGACTGCATTCCGACGCGGCAAGGCTGGTCAGCGAAATCAGGGAGCGCAGGAGATGCGGTCTCGCTTCCAACCAGATTAACATACGTTACGACGAAGAGATGGGAGAGGTCATAATCAACTCCGACGAAGGACGTCTCAGAAGGCCCCTTCTCATTATCAAGAACGGCAGACTCGCCCTTACGAGAAAACACATCGAAGGCATCCGCGAGAACAAAGTCCGCTGGTCCGATCTCTTCCGCGAGGGTATCATCGAGTGGGTAGACGCCGAAGAAGAGGAGAACGCAACCGTTCTTATCGACGCATACGACGTACCCAAGAGATGTCCCTGCTGCGGACGCGCCCTGTCTCCGATGGACGTCGACTGGATGAATGTCGGAAAGGAAGGAGACGCAATCCTGAAGTGCGTCGGAACGAAGGACAAAGAAGGCAAGATTGTCAACGCGGGATGCGGACAGGAGTTTACCGTTCCCTGCAAGATCAATGCCAACTACACCCACATGGAAGTCGACCCCATGATTATCCTCGGAGTCGGAGCGGGAATCGTTCCGTATCCGGAGCACAACTCCGCACCCCGTATTACAATGGGTGCGGGAATGGGAAAACAGGCATTGGGAATATCCACGGCCAACTACCGTATCAGACCCGATACCCGCGGACACCTGATGCAGTATCCCCAGGTTCCGATGGTTCAGACACAGTCCATGGACCACATCGGATACAGCCACAGGCCTGCAGGACAGAACTTCTGTATTGCGGTTCTTTCCTACCACGGATACAACATCGAAGATGCTCTCGTCATGAACAAGAGTTCCGTCCAGAGAGGACTCGGAAGATCCACTTTCATGAGATCCTACCGTGCGGAAGCCCGCCACTACCCCGGAGGACAGATGGACGAGCTCAAACTGCCCGAGAACGATGTTGTCGGACGCCGCGGCGACGAAGCATACTATCACATCGACGAGGAAGACGGACTTGTCTTCCCCGAGACCGAGGTCAAGGGATCCGATGTTCTCATCGGAAAGACTTCCCCGCCCAGATTCCTGGACGAAACCGAGGCCGAATTCTTCAGCACGCAGAAGAGGCGCGAGACTTCGGTCACAGTCAGGCCCGGAGAGCACGGATTCGTCGATTCCGTCATGGTTACGGAGTCCGAAAACGGATCAAGACTCGTGCGCGTCAAGGTCAGGGACGAGAGGATACCCGAACTCGGTGACAAGTTCTGTTCCAGGTTCGGACAGAAAGGAGTCGTCGGAAGGCTCGTCGACCAGTGCGACATGCCCTTTACCGCCGACGGTATTACTCCCGATCTTGTTGTCAACCCCCACGGTATACCTTCGCGTATGACCATCGGACACGTGTTGGAAATGATTGCCGGTAAAGTGGGTTCCATGGAGGGACGCATCATCGACGGTACCGCATTCTCCGGAGAGAGGGAAGCATCCATCCGCGACGGCCTCGAGAGGAACGGATTCAAGAATACCGGTAAAGAAGTCATGTACGACGGAAGAACCGGACGCATGATTCAGGCCGAAGTATACACGGGAGTCATCTTCTACGAGAAGCTGCACCACATGGTCAGCGGTAAGATGCACGTCAGGTCCAGAGGACCCGTTCAGATTCTCACCAGGCAGCCTACCGAAGGCCGTTCCAGACAGGGAGGTCTCAGGTTCGGAGAAATGGAGAGGGATACACTTATCGGACACGGTGCCGCAATGGTAATCAAGGACCGTCTGCTGGACGAATCCGACGGTACCAAACAGTATGTGTGCGGAAACCCCCTGTGCGGACACATTGCGATTGTCAACAGGAAGCACGGTCCCAACGGACTGCCGTACTGCCCCGTGTGCGGAAACAATACGAACATCTACGAGGTTCAGACCTCGTATGCTTTCAAGCTCCTTATGGATGAGTTGCTGTCTCTCGGTGTCGCCATGAGGCTTCAGCTGGAGGACTTAAGATGAGCGGAATTACGAAAAGAATCGGATCGATCAAATTCTCCTGCGTCTCTCCCGAAGAGATCAGGAGGATGTCCGCCACCAGTGTCATCACAGCGGACACCTACGACGACGAGGGTTACCCCCTCGAGAGAGGACTTATGGACCCCCACATGGGAGTAATCGAACCAGGACTCCGCTGTATGACCTGCGGCGGCAAGGTGGACGAGTGTCCCGGACACTTCGGACACATCGACCTGGCCCTTCCGGTCATCCACGTCGGTTTCGTCAAAGACATCAAGATGATGCTGGAATCGACCTGCTGCCAGTGCGGCAGGCTGATGCTCAGCGAGGAACAGATCAGGGAACGCCGCGAGAGCATGGATGTTATGGAAGATCTCGGAGCGGGAACCATCGACGTCAAAGCATTCTCCAAAGAGACTGCCAAAAACGCATCCGGCAAAGGAATCTGTCCCTACTGCGGTGCCGAACAGATCAAAATCAAACTGGACAAGCCCACTACCTTCCGCGAAGTCGATACCAACACCAAACTGACCGCGAAGGAGGTCCGTGAGAGACTCGAGAGGATTCCCGACGAAGATCTCGTCACAATCGGAATCGATCCTACCACCTGCAGGCCGGAGTGGATGGTTCTTACGGCGCTCGCCGTGCCGCCGGTTACCGTCAGGCCTTCGATTACGCTCGACTCCGGAGACAGATCCGAAGACGATCTGACCCATAAACTGGTCGATGTCCTCAGGATTAACCAGAGACTCAGAGAAAACAGGGATGCGGGAGCACCGCAGCTTATCGTCGAGGATCTTTGGGAACTTCTCCAGTACCACGTCACTACATACTTCGACAACCAGACTTCCGGAATTCCGCCTGCCAGGCACAGATCCGGACGTCCCCTCAAGACCCTCGCCCAGAGGCTTAAGGGTAAAGAAGGACGTTTCAGATCCAACCTGTCCGGTAAGCGTGTCAATTTCTCGGCACGTACGGTTATTTCGCCCGATCCCCTGCTTTCGATCAACCAGGTCGGAGTTCCCATATTCGCGGCCAAGGAGCTTACAGTTCCTCTGAGAATCAATGACAGCAACCTGCCCATGGTGCTCGTTATGGTCGCTCTCGGAAACGATCCCACGCCCGAGACCCTCAGGAACCTCAGGGCAGAAGACATCGTTGTCGTTCCCGAGACTCCGTCCTACGGCGAATCCGAGGATGCCGAGGGATTCGTACCCGAACCCGTGTCCACGGAATTCTACGACAGCCTCCGCGAGAGGGTCACGGAAGCCATCAAGGCATTCACCGAGAAATACGGATCCGTAGACTATTACATACCCGGAGTGAACTACGTCATCCGTACCAACGGAAGGCGTATCAGGGTTTCGGAATCCACCAAGCCCAAAGCGCTTTCCTTCATAATCGAGGATTACAAGAGAAGCATCGAGAA
>CAKQHC010000055.1 GCA_934234005.1 uncultured Methanomassiliicoccales archaeon
GATCGGGGTTGCTGTCACTCAGAGCTTTCATGAGCCTTAAGTATTGTCCGATTGCATCTTCCTGATCCTTTATCATCTGACATACGAGATACACATTTTTCATAATGGGGCTGGCATCTCCGAAAGATCCGGAAATAGGTTCATCCCTGATCATTCCTATAACTACAGTTCTGGTAGAACGCGTTCCGGATTTTGAATCTTCATAACCGAGAACGGCTTCCAACGCAGCCTGGCCGTATGCCGTTGCATCCATATATTTGACAACTGCATCCGAAATTTCGGGATAATATGCAAAATCAACAGACGTTGACAGTTTCTGGAAATCTTCCATAAGACGGTTCTGATAGTATGCATATCTTTGAATCTTGGACATTCCCGCGTCGGAAACCAATTCCGAAGTGGAATACATGTCCTTCATATCGCTTATCACGAAATCGGATTTAACCTGGAATTTGCGCACGGTTTTTTCCTTCGGAGTAACCGCGAGATTTTTCCTGACAAGATACATATCGATGTCGGGCTGAATAATTCTGTTCTGGCGCAGTATTGCTCTTGCTTCGTCGCGTTTCATACGGCCCTCGCGGTTTCCGGAAACAATCGTATCAAGGAACATAACGACAAGTGAAAGCACGATAAGGTTGCAGAACATATTGTTAACATAATCATATATCGGCCAATTCAATATGGTACAATCCGGGAACAGAGTGATCAGTATGAAACTGATCAGAAGAAGTCCGGCACATATCGTAACCAACGTCAGAACATAACGGTACACCATACGCATCTGAAATTTCTTTTCGGTATTGGTGGCACGTGTTTTGACATACTTTGTATCAAGGCCTTCCTGTTTCTTAAGTGGAATCTTCATTCTAAACCACCGCTGATGATTTTACGTATTAGATCCTGGGTATCTTCCGCAGACGATGTGGTGTTAACCATAAAAACATCGCAAAGCGACAGATATCTCAAAAAGAATTGTTTTCTGAGACTTAAACGGCGTTCGTCTCTGATTAACTGATGCGGGTTGCAGAAATCGTTGTCTTCGAGATATTTCAACGCATCTAACGGAGCCATCTGAGTAACCTTTTCCGGATCCGAATAATCGCGTTTAAGCAGGATTATCTTATGCATTGATGTTCTGTCGATTACCGAATCTTCTCCGGTTACCCAACGGACGTTGCCTATTCCGCGCCCCTTATTGTCAAAACGCACTCCTTTGACCAATGCCTTATACTCTTCCCACACATCGCCGATATCGGCATCGATGTAACAATTGCGTTCGGATCCTTTTATTGTTGGTCTGCCGCATCCGAACGATACAAAATACCAATCGTCCGAAATCAAATGGGTGCGGTCCAATCTTAGCAGACCCCATGATTGGGTTGTTTTCCCTGTTTTGGACGGCGCTATCAGCGTTACTCCCGCACCGTCTATGTCGATGGCGGCACCGTGCACGGAAAAGATACTGAATGTATCCTCAAGTATATTACCGGCAAGACCGAGAGCTATGCTTTTAACCCATCCGTAATAATCGAAATTAAACAGAAACATCACAGAACCCTGTTCGTAATATTCTGCATGCAATTCCGTTCCTTCTTCCGTCATACAGAATATACGTGCGTGTGCTCTGACGGAATCAGACATATGGTAGAAATTATCATCCCACATTTCTATGAAATCACGGTTCTCGGTGAACAGCTCCACGCATATTCCGTTGATGTCCGCTTTGGACGAGAACATGTTCTTCATAGTGTTGATCTCCGAAAGCAGTTCCATGCGTTCGTGACCGATCATCTCGACTTTGTATGAGGCCATTGTCTCCCCGTACACCCTTATGCATACAATCACTTAATCGTAACGCACCGATTAACAGAATATAGATACTTCATGCCGATACACCCCTATGGCAGGATATACAACGCTTTGTTTCGATACCGAGCCCGAAGGCATCATAGACATAACAAATGATGTCCGAAAGATTGTATCAGAAAGCGGCGTGAAAGATGGAATATGCATTGTTTTCTCCATGCATACGACCGCGGGCATTACAATCAACGAGAATGCCGATCCCGACGTAAAAACAGACATGTTGCTCGGGTTGGAAAAGGCATTCCCCGTACGTCCGGAATTCCGCCATGCCGAAGGTAACTCCCACGCACATCTCCGTACATCATGCGTCGGACCGTCGCAAACCATTATTGTGTCCGACGGAAAACTCCTGTTAGGTACGTGGCAGGGGATATACCTGTGCGAATTCGACGGACCGAGAAACAGAAAAATCCAGGTTAAAGTAATCAGCTGCCGAGGGCCTGTTACGTAATGTCCGCCCGATAACAAACACTGATGAAAAATAATATATCCAGACTATACAATTTGAATTTTATAGGTAGTGAAACACATGACAAAAACCGCAGTTGTGTTTGCATCAGGGATAACGCATAATACCAAGACGGTTGCCGAATATATCTCCGGTAACATCGATTCCGACCTTTTTGATCTTAAAGCGGTCGATCCCGACATATCGTCTTATGACAATGTAGTAATAGGCACGGGAATCCATGCAGGCAAAATCTACAAACAGGTCGAAGCCTTCGTAAGAAAGAACAAAGATGTCCTGGCAAAGAAGAATGTATCTTTGTTCCTCATGTGTCTGTACAACGATTCCAAGGGCGACAGACAGTTGAAGGCAATATCAGATAAACTGGGCATTGAGGATTCAAGATACTTTAACATGAAGGATGCACCCAAAGGAGGAGTACCTCCGGCCGTAGACGATTTTATCAAAGGATTGGTATGACATGATTGACATATTCCTGCTTGCCTACATCATCATAAATCTCGTCGTTTTCGCCATGTTCGTATCGGACAAAAGAAAAGCGATAAAGGGCAAATGGCGTATTCCCGAGAAAACACTGATATTGGCTTCCCTGTTCGGCCCGTGGGGCGGAACCGCCGGAATGAAGCTTGCACATCATAAGACGCATAAAGCCAAGTTCAAACTGGTCTATGCATTCCTTATAATCCACATCATAATCATCGCATATCTTCTGATTGCCTGATTACTGCGAATACAACTTACGGACATCCGTCTCTTCTCCGGGTTGGCCAAGCAGAATGACGCGGCTGTCCGCACGTTCCTTTATTATCTCCATTCCGACCAGTCCGCCCAACTCGGAAGAAAAACTTCTTATTTCGTCCATCGAAGGCATATTGGCCATCGACAAACGCATTCTGGATCCGCCCACGAAAACATATCCTTTCGGCTCTATCAAATCGGGATCGGCAATCTTATCCAGTTTGGCATACGCGTTGATATCGCACATGTTAATGTCTTTCACCAGTGTATGACGGATGACCGTACGTGTATCGAGCGACGGTAAAATTTCCAACGTCTTCATCAGTCTTGACCAACAACCGGCATCCTTGGGGCGACATACTCTGCGATAAATATCCTCGTTGGGTGCCGCAACGGTTACATACAGTTGACGCGGAAGCTCGTCAAGAGCCTCCAATCTCTCAGGGTATGTTCCGTTGGTGACCATGAATGTAGTCATGTCGCGACGGTGGCATTCTTTGAGAAAATCCGAAAGATACGGATATGTTATGGGTTCTCCGGCAAGAGATATGGCAACCTGATTTGGATTCCAAGCCTCCTCAAACATCTCCTTGGATACTCTGGAATCGCCTTTGAAACCCGTTATCAACTTCCTCTGATGTTCTATAAGTGCATCAAGCATCTCTTTCGGTTCTGCCCAGTTTTCTATTTCGAAATCATGCTCCTGGACACGCCAACAGAATGTACACATATGGCTGCATTCGTTTATAGCCGGAGTCATCTGCAGACAGCGGTGGCTGTTTATTCCATAAAAATCCTGCTTGTAACAGCATCTTCCGCGTACAAGACTCTCCTTCATCCAATGACAAAGCTTGACTGCCGCGTGGTCATTGTATATACGATACTGCTGCTTAATCAGAAGATCGCGATAATTTTGATCCATATACAATCCTCAAAAATCGAATAAACTGCGCTGTTTGGATTTTGGCTTTGGTTTCGGCTCCTCTTTAACCTGAACGGGCTCCTCATGAACAGGGACATTAATGACAATTCCGGATTTCGGTTTTGTCGAATCTATAATGCGTTCCAACTCCCTGTCCTCCATATCTTTGATGATTGCTTTGATTGACGGGTCGTCGGATTTCTTACCCATAAGGAATGCCAATTCGGCCGGCTCCAATTTAGCGGATTCCGCCAAATGACGTGCGAGATCATAATCAAATCCAACCATAAGTTTGATTGACGGCAATATGTCCATATCGACGCGCCTCGCGGATGTATGAAGCATATCAGCCAATTTTATGACAGTGCTGTTGCGTATACTGCGAATGCTCTTGCTTGCGGACATTTTCTTCAGAAACGGCGGAAATGACACAGGGCCGCTGTAAGAATCTCTGAAACGTGCCGTAGCTACTCCTGCAGTCATCATATCTTTGGCGTAACTTAAGGCTGCTTTGCTTCCGCGTGCCATGTACAAGTCGGCACGGGATATCTTTTCAAACCCTCTGACCATATCTCCGCGGTCGCGGTATTTTACCGGAATATTGTCATTTATCCAGATTATAGCCTCTTTGGGTTCTATTTCTTCCGTATCCATCATTCTGCGGGACTCAAAAGCATCTTTGGAATGAAATACGGAATTGACAAATGTGAACATATCGACATCCTTGTCGCGTTTGGAAAGGGCGGCGGCCATCTCGGCAGTAACACGGCTCTGCCCAAGCGATAATGATTCCAAATTCCTGACGGCGGCACGCATATCTCCGCCCGAATTATTGGCTATTATATTCATCGCTTCGCTTTCCACTTCCACGCCTTCATTGGATGCTATAGCGGCAAGAACTTTGGCAACGGAAGAAACAGATGCTTTTTTGAACGTTATCTGCAACGTTTCGTTGCGTATGGTACTGCTTTTCTGACTCAGTGCATAAAAATCATTTGCTATCAGAATTACCGGCTGACGCGTCGTTCTGATAAGCAAATCGATTACGGGCATGGCTCCTTTATCGGCTTTCCCGAACAAATTGTCCGCTTCGTCGAGAATTATCAGTTTATGACGGCCTTTTGAAACATCCCCGTATGAACCGTCATCGCCGAAAGTGTTGAATCTTGACCCTTTGATAGCTATGCGCTCTATTTCCGCCCCGGTACGTTGATCGGATGCATTCATCTCCACATAATCCCAACCCATTTCGTTGGCCAATGCAATAGCCGAGGTTGTCTTACCTATACCAGGGCTGCCCATCAAAACAACGGCACGTTTGGATGGGATTCCGGATAGCCAACTTTTGGCCCAATCGCGAAGTTGCCTTACCGGCGTAGGATTGCCTACAACTCCGTCAAGTGTTTTCGGACGGTATTTCTCGGTCCAATCCATCATCTGCCCTCCGGCGAATAAATGATACCCAAAAGATCCATGGATTGATACATGAATACAAGCATGCGTATCGCCATAATGTAGAATGACGAACTGGTAATGAAATGCGGATCGACATACAGCAGTACGGCACTTATTGCCAAGAACATTATTCCGCGGGACCATTTCTTCATTATGAGGTGGCCTATGCCGAATATGTTCACGACACCGAAAATCAATCCCAGCATCAGAGCGAGCATTCCGTTCTTACGGAGCGTCATCCTGACGGGCACTGCGGGAGCCGAACCCTGCACCTTGTTTCCGCATTTGCCGCAGAAATGCGATCCGGGTTCTATCGGTTCGCCGCAATTGGCACAGACTCCCGGAGAATAATTTCCTTTGTCATCGAAACATATGGCAGTATTTTTCATACATCCGCAAAACGGACAAAAATCCATATCGTCGGGAATTTCCCTTCCACATTCGGAACAAACGAAAATCATCTTGTAACATCATCCTCGAGGTGCATCCTATAGATGCCCTTATCGCATTCTACCTTAATAGGTTCTCCATAGAGCTCAGAGATATGGGCATCGTCCAACAGGGTCTCCTTATCACCGTCTGCAAATACTCTGCCGTCACGGATCATTACGACGCGTTTTACGGATACGGGTATGTCCGTAAGGTCGTGTGTAATCATAACTATGCTGACTCCCCTGTCTATAAGTATGTCGAACATTGCACGGAATTTGGATTTCATAACGATATCCAATCCGGTCATCGGTTCATCCAGTACAAGCAGATCGGGATCTGTTACAAGGGCACGGGCTATGAGAACGCGACGCATTTCACCTAAAGATAAATTTTCAATCTCTCTGTCGAATATGTCGTCCACACCCATCATAACAGCGCAATCCATGGAACGCTTCTTCATTTCCTCGGTAACAGAGTGGTTTCTGAACACGTCCAAACTGTTGAAAAATCCCGAACAGATTACGTCACCTACAATGACATCGCTGCGGAACATGTTCTGAAGGTCCATAGAAACGACGCCCATGCGGCTACGCACGTCGAATATGTTCCACTTGTCTTTTCCGAAAATACGCATTGATGCGGGTGACGATTCATCATAATACGGATGAATGTCACCCCTCAACAATTTAATCAAAGTAGTTTTACCAGAGCCGTTAGGCCCAATGACTGCTACGTTTTCCCCTTTGTATATGTCCAAATCAACGGAGGTGAGTATGTGGATTCCGTTACGCACAACCGATACGTTACGAAGCTCAAGAGCTTTTTCCATACCCTCTCCATTGATTGGTCATACTTAATCTGTAGCAAAGCTCAGATGTTCACGAGGCATTTGTCGATGGCAACGAAGAGACTTGCAACTTGTTCGCCTGCAGGAGTCAGGGAAACTATGGTGGAACGTGAAGTCATGTCCATGTTCTGATCGATGAGTCCGATCTCTTCCAAATGATTCAGTTTGTCGGGCATTCTGGGATTTGACGACACATTGTCATAGATGTCGATTTTACGGCTAGGTCCATTGGATCCCAAATATTTCAGGATCGAGATCATGTGTTTTTCTTCGAATACGGAAACGCCATCGGCTGACTTCGATTTCATTGTATCACCTTAATTGGTTTAACAGCGATTAATTAAATACTTTATTTTCTTATATATTAAGTATTCGGTTGAACACTCATAGATTATGACTCTTTATAATCTATCGTATTCGCCGATTGTATTTATAGCAATCACTATTTTTTCTATTTTTTTATTTTTGTGGTTTTTAAGTCTTAGAACATTCTACCTATGAATATTCCAATTCCTTCGCACGCTGATTCTAAGTATTCAGTATATAATGTTTTTGTAAAATAACTCTAATGGAATGATAGCATCTTTCAAAAGAGTAATCTTAGAACAATGCCGATCTATAACATAGTGTACGATATGGTTTAATATTGGTCGATAGATACAGTGTTGTCTGGCTTGGCCGGGGTGCTTGGCGTGCCCTATACCCGAAATCGTCAATACGCGGAGGCGACAGCAAGGGACGGGCCTTGTTGAACATCCAAGCCCATCGAGAAACAATGAAATCTTGTCCTATGGAGTCGGTGTTTGTGACGAAAGCAGTCGGAGGATTGCGGTTCACACATCAATCGGGGAAACCGGGTCAGGTCCTGACGGGAGCAGCCTTACCTCGAACTACTGACGTTTGTAGGGATACAGGGTCGAGAATCAAAATGGCAAACTTGGTTTGCGATACGGGTTCAACTCTTGTGGCCAGGCACTTATTTATGATGACATTGACCGCAACCGGTTATAATGTCTTTATTGAAGTCAAATAAAACCCCTGTTTCTGTTCCGTCGGTTAATTTAAGGATTTTTGTGTCGTCCACTTTACCGACTACGGCACCTTCACAACCGACTTTGGAAAAAATATCGATTATCTTCTGAGAGTTCTCCGACAGGCACGAAAACACAAATGCACATCCCTGATAACTGAGAGCCCATTTGATTTCATCGACATTCTTTGGAATCGGGATGGATCTTATATCTACTGTTCCTCCCTTTCCGGAAGACTCCAGCATCATGCCCAACGTACCGACATGTCCCGGATTGCTCATATCTTTGCATGAATGGGCCAAATGAAGATCCGCAACCTGTGCAACGGCTTCCATCTGACGCCTTACCGTGTCATCATCCTTGTCTATGGTTGTAACGAATGCCATAGGCAACTCTTCCGGATAATATCCGTCGATGTCGATAACAAAGACAATGTCATCCCCGGGCTGAGCCGTACTGCTGAGTAAAACGGAATCTTTTGCAACGGTTCCGGTTATTGCAATATCGACGGCATTATAGCTGCAATCGGGATGCGTATGGCCTCCGACGATAGGTACGTCGAATTTTCTTATCCCTTCCTGCATTCCTCTGATTATTTCGGATCCGGAAGATGTACCGTCCATCGATATTACGTCAACCATTCCAAGCGGACGTCCGCCCATAGCTGCTATGTCGTTGACATTAACCAGAACGGCAAAATAACCTGCGAGGTAAGGATTCACGGATACAAGAGACTGCATTATGCCGTCGGTGGCAAACAGAACATACTGGTTTCCGACATCGAGTACCGCAGCATCCTCGCCTTCGGCCGCATACACACGCGGAAAAGAATCTGTGGGCAACCTGTCCACTACTTCGTGAATCGAATTCTTTCTTGTTACACCGGGGTGTTTCCTTACAGCCTCGATCATCCTTTCTATTCTGGACATGTCTTTCCCCCTCAACGCCATAAACCGCGCTTACGCAACACTCTTATTGATACAACACAAAGAACGGCCATGAAGAACAGCAGAACATAGGAAGTATATTCCCAGCCGGATCCCGGCAGAGGAACATTCATTCCGTAAAAGCTTGCCAACATCGTAGGAATTGATATTATCAATGTAATAGATGTCAGGAATTTCATAACGCTTGCAAGAGAATTGTTGAGATCGGCTTCGACCAACTGCCTGGTACCCTTGATTATCTGGCTGTATGTGTTTGTCATTTCAAGAGCCTGCGCAGTTTCAATGTATACGTCATCCATAAGATCTCTGTCTGAAGGAGACGAAGCAAAACGCGACTGTTTGCCCAGCCTTTCTATAATTGAAACATTGACGGAAAGAGATGTCTTGAAATAAACCAAGTTAGACTCCAATTCATGCAACTCGAACAAATCGTCACGGCGCGTAGCCTTGCGTATCGATTCTTCGATTGACATTCTCTTGACTTCGATATATTTCAAATCCGCCTGATAATTTAACGCTATTCTGAACAAAACCTGAAGAACAAAACGCGAACGGTTTGCGATATTCATGTAGCTGATATTCTTGTTCTTGAGGTTCTTATTACCGGCAATGTTGCTTAATGCGAACAATTCCTGAAGAGATACGGTAACGATCGCGCTGTCCGTTACGGTGATTGACAATGGATATGTCGTGAATTCTTCCCTGCCGTTACGCCATTCTCTGGTAGGGGCATCGATAACAATGAGTGTGTAATCCGGCTCGACTTCAGTACGCGATCCTTCTTCGTCATCCAATGCGGCAGTCAACGCTTCGCGGTCGATGCCTAATGCGGCCTGAACACGGTCGATCTCCTCTGCCGTGGGGTTAATCATGTTAATCCATACATCCGAACAAATCTCATCGACCTTGCACGGTCTGCCTTTATCCATAGCATATATGTCCATCATTTTATCACCCCTTATACCAACATTGAAATGATTACCAAAGCAAATATGAACAGCACCAGCGTCGATACGCAGTTCGAAATGCTGTTCACGGCATCTTCGCGTTCCTGACCTTCCTTATATTTTATCTTTTCCAGTGACCAACTGACGAACCCTCTGAACAGGAAGCCTCCGTCGAACGGATATGCAGGCAACGCATTGGAAATTGCCAACAGCAGATCGAGCCAGAATATCCAATACAGCAAAGACATTATTATCCAGAAAACGTCTTCTGCGGGAACATCGTACCACCATTTCACTTCATCGGATACGGGATCCATGCCGTTGAAAGGACCGGACAGATAACCGAGCAGACCGGTAAAATACGAATAAAGATCAGTACTGTTGTAAAACGGATTGAGGGAGGCATCCAACATTATATTGGGCGTTGTAAGTGTGAGTCCGCCGGTCGTAACAACCAATCCGAGATATCCGCAATCTTTGGTGGGTGAGCCGGAAAGAACGACTTCGTGCGATTCTATTACCTCGGAATCCTTACCGACTGTTTTCACAATAACCGTCTGTCCTGATTCGGTA
>CAKQHC010000056.1 GCA_934234005.1 uncultured Methanomassiliicoccales archaeon
CATCATTACCGCCAGAGCAGTAGTGGTACCTCCGGCGCAGCTCTCGCTTACAATGACATAATCACGGTCTCTGGCCAGAAGTCTGCCCAGTACCAGTCCGCGTTCGTATTCGTGTCTGACATTCTTTACGGAATGTCCGGAGGTTATTTTTTCTCCGCATTCCCCTCCCATGTCGAAGTAGGGAACATCGGGAATAATTTCGCACCCTCCGTTGACTATAAACATCTGCATTCCGGAAAGTTCCAGAGCAGCTTTTGTCAGCGTAGCGGGCGTCGGTATTCCTCCGGGATTGATCGGTATTCCCTTCATGCAGCTGACGCGCCCGTTGACCAGCAGTTCGGCGTCGGCCGCAGGGGTGAACATGGTCAGTTCGGGTGTATCGCCCGCATCCGAAATTCCGGGTATGGTGGACGTACGCGTGTTGGCTACCGTACAGGTAAACACGCCTCTGCCACCCCATATGCGGGACAGTATGTTTTCGGC
Organism: uncultured Methanomassiliicoccales archaeon; assembly: GCA_934234005.1. Classification (GTDB taxonomy): domain Archaea; phylum Thermoplasmatota; class Thermoplasmata; order Methanomassiliicoccales; family Methanomethylophilaceae; genus Methanoprimaticola. Next base: position 484 of record CAKQHC010000056.1, read on the forward strand.
GATTTCGCGGTTGCCGTATATGCCGAGAGACGGCGGTATTTCGATTCCGTTCATGATTATCATTTCCTGTTGGCCAGGATGAGCGGTACCACCCTGTCCGTGTCAATTATTTTGTTTTCTGCCGGGCCCAAATCTATATCCGTCCATACGGGCACGTCGGTTATTATATGACATCCGCTCACGCAGGATGTGCCGTGGTCGGCAAAGAATACTATGTTTTTTGCGTCGGGGAAGTATTTTTCCATCATCCTGTCGGTGTGTTCTATGACTTCCTTTTTCTTCATCGGATCTTTCTGATGGCTGTATTCGTCTACCTCGTCTATGTGCAGAAATACGTTTCCGTTTTCCAAACATTCCGCTGCAACAGGGAATCTTTCATCCAGTTCTTCCACGAAACGTATGTCGTGTCCGAGCGAGGCACTGATGCCCAATGCGGTGGGGCTGTTGGATACAGCAGTCATTTTTCCGAGACCGTCGAATCCCGGATATTGGTGTCCGAGTTTTCCGCATCCCCACGGGTAATCCGTTATTCCGCCCATATCGTCCATGACGGCTTCCACGAATTCTCCGAGCCTGCCTGGAACTTTAACGTATTCGGCATCGTTCGGCGGAGCCGGAAGGTCCGGTATCTCATCGCTTCTCATCGTGAGTATTGCGCGCCCTCCTATGAAGAATTTAATCTGCGGATCGAGATCGTCCAGCAGTTTCAGGTTCTTTTCAACGGAGCCGACGAGTCTGTCGCGGTACGATGTACCGTGGTATGACCAATGAATCATACCGTCGCATATTTCCGCCGGGCTGAGCCTGTATGCGGTTCTGGAACGATCTTTCATGTCCAAACCCAATCCCATAGCCTCCAATGCGGCTCTTGCAGCATCCGGCGGATGTCCGGTGAAGAATTCGTTAAGGAAGAGGTGCGTGTATCCTCTGCCCATAGTTCTGTATCTGTTTACGGCGACGGAATCCATATACGGCGTTTCCGCAACGTCCAGCGGTTTTCTGCCGCCGAACATGTCTATCGGATCGTCTTCCGCTCCGTCCAACAGGACGAACAGCGTGTTGTTCATTTATTCCTCCTTAGGGCGATAGCGGCCTGTCCGACCGATATACCCCCGTCCCCGTTGGGGATGTTACTGTGCATTAGGGGTATGTGACCGGATGTTAAAACCGTATCCATGAATATGCGCGTTATGACGGAATTGTACGATACTCCTCCCGTTATACCTACATAAGGGGTGCCGTAGGAGTCGGATGCGGAACATGCGTTTTCCACCATTTTATCCACGATGCCGTGAACAATCGAATATGCAATATCTTCGGGTTTGTCGTTGCGGCTTATTCTGGAGAATAATTCTGCAGTCATTACTGTGCCGTTGACAACGTCCGGGACATATCCTTCTACCAGTCTGCCTCTGGACAGCAGTTTTTCGAGTTTCATGGCCGGTTCGCCGTCGTATGTGCGTTCCCTGCATATCCCGAGGGTGTAAGACAGCGTATCGAGCACTCTTCCGAACGACGACGTTTTGACGCTGTTATCCATCATTTTCCTGAGAATGGGTATTTCACGGTCTCCGAAATCATGATTTTCGGTTCCGTTAAGTGTGTCCACGGCGAACTTCAGACGGCGGAGATCGTACAGAGCTTTCTCCGATCCGAGAAGGGGTATCTGTTGAAGATGCGTTGTTCTCTTATACGATTCAAAGTCGCACAGCAAAACCTCTCCTCCCCACGCGGTACCGTCGTCCCCGTGTCCCGTACCGTCCAGCGTAAGTACCGCGGCCGATTCTCTGCCGTTGTCTGCGAGTAGTGATGCCGCATGTGCCCAATGATGCTGTATTTCGACGGTTTCCGCACCGTATTCTTCCGACAGTTTTCTGGCCAGCTTCCTGTTTGCGTATCCCGGGTGCAGATCTACGGCAATAACGGACGGTTCGCATCCCAAAAACGATATCTGTGCTCTTACGGCCTCTTCGAGATATTCCGGAACACCGATTTTTTCGCCGTTGCCTATATATTGTGTGGGCCACAGTTTTCCTTTTGATGCTATGCATCCCGAAAGGTTCTCCTGTGCTCCTAGTGCCGCAACATCCCCGTTTATACCGATATCGATGCCGAACGGAACGAAACCTCTGGATTTGCGCAGGTATTGGGGTGTATCGCCGAACATCCTCAGAACGGTGTCGTCGGCACGGTTGATTATAGTCTGGTTGTGCAGAAGACAGGCATCTGCACCCAGCTGCAACGCTGACGCATCTTCCGTAATCATCGGTTCCCCCGGAAGGTTGGCAGACGTCATCACAAGCGCATCGCATTTCAGTTTTGAGAACAAAAGATGATGGACGCCGGCGTACGGAAGAAAGACGCCTATATTGTCCAAACCCGGCGATGCGCATTCCGCGAGATTGCATGTTTTCTTTCTTACAAGGACGATGGGACGTTGCGGAGACAGGAGCATCTTCTTTTCCGGATCGGTAGGTTCGGAGTATTTTTCGACGGCATCCATATCTCTCATCATTATTGCGAAGGGTTTGTTTTTCCGCCCGTACCATTCGCGCATTCTGTTTATATCTTCAAAACGGCAACATATGTGCATTCCGCCCCATCCTTTTATCACGGCGACGGAACCCGAATCGATAAGAGACGCGAGTTTTTCGATAGGATCGTCGCGGATTTCCGTTCCGTTCTTCAGAATCAGCCTGTAGCTCGGTCCGCACAGGGGACAGCAGACGGTTTGGTGGTGAAATCTGCGGTCGGACGGATTTCTGTATTCGGATTGGCATTCCGGACACATGGGAAACGATGACATGGACGTGAGTTCTCTGTCGTACGGGATCCCCTTGAGAAGCGTGAAACGGGGGCCGCAGTCGGTACACGTTGTGAAAGGGTATCCGGAACGTCTTCCGGTACCGTTCATGTCGCGGAGGCATTTTTCGCATACTGCGGTATCCGCCGGAATCGAAGCGCCGCTGCCATTATGGTCCGAAGGCATTATTGTGAATCCGGAAGGGCCGCGGTATTCCGATTCGGTTTTTTCTATTTTGTCTATGCGGGCCAAAGGCGGTAAATTATGCATCAAAACATTGAGTAAATCGTCTCCGCGGTCGGTCTCGATAACGACATTAGATCCGTCGTTTCTTACATATCCGGATGCACCGGATACGGACGCAGCTCTGAACACGGCCGGTCTGAATCCAACGCCTTGGACGGTACCGCGGATGACGATTTTCATATGTATCGGGAATGTGTGCGTTGCAATTAACTGTTGCTTTCAGGAACGGCGTCTGCATCCGCATGCAGGAGGCAGATCGTTGGCCTGTGCCAACACTGTTCTTTCGGCATCGAGGATCCCGGAGGGAACATCGACATAATCCACGATTTCCTGTTCGGTAGGATAACGTCCGGAGCATATTGCCACTCCCATGTACGCGGCCATCGGCAGACAGAGATCTTTTTTCTCCGCATACAGTTCGAAGGCTTCGCCGGTTATTTCCGTTCCGTCTTTTACCAATACACACTCCAATTTTACACCGGCATCGGAGAGTTTGCTTAGGATGTTGCCGAATTTACCGGTATCTTCTAGATTGCGTGCGGCAGATGCAGGAGATTCGTATACGATGAATTCAGACATTGCACCCGAATCGTAACGGAGCATATTTCACGCTGTCGGCAGAGAATAAATATCCGAAATATCCTAAAACGGTGTGATGACTGTCAAGACCAATGCAATGAGGTATCTCGACAAACTCGGAATGGAGTATAGGATACATTATTACGGAGACACGATGCCGGGCGGTCTGGAGATAGCAAAAGAAATGGGCGAAAATCCGGATGAGGTTTTCAAGACTTTGGTGACAGTAGGACAGCCGAAGAATTACTATGTATTCTGTGTACCGGTAAGCGGCGAATTGGATTTGAAGAAGGCCGCTGCATCCGTCGGGGAGAAATCGGTTTCGATGGTACCGTCCAAGGATTTGTTGCAGCTTACGGGTTATGTGCACGGAGGATGCACTCCGTATTGCATCAAGCGTCCCATGAAAATAACGGTTGATATTTCGGCGAAGAGTCACGAACGTATTTATGTCAGTGCGGGAAAGGTCGGTTATCAGATAGAATTGTCAGTGGAGGATTTCGAACGTTCGCTGACAGTGTCGTTTGCCGACATACGCAAGGCAGTATAACGTCACGCATAATCGCATCGGAATAAATTTCGGTCTTGCAGATGTTGTCAATAGTGCAGACCGAGTATATGCCGGATCGAAAGGATTTGGGTTCGGTTGATTATATGTTTTAAATCAGACATAAAAAATAGGTTTTTTTCAGATTTTTATGAGAAAACTCTGGGGTTTTTTCATATTATTATGAATAACTCCTATATTGACAAATATTGACGAATATATTTCAGTTTGTGCGCCGGAAGATTTACGACAGATTATTGGAATGGAAATATAGAAAAAATCACAAAAGTTTGATTGTAAAGGGTCAGCGCCAAATTGGGGAAACATACATAATAACTAAATTTGCCGAAGAGAACTATGAAAACTGCGTCAAAGTAGATTTTTCAGAAGAGCCCGATATCGGTAAAGTTTTTGAACAGAATCTGAATATAAATCGCATAGTTTCAGAAATCTCTCTGTTGAAAGATGCGGACGTTGTGCCCGGATCAACATTGTTGTTTTTTGACGAAATACAAGAGTGTCCTCTTGCGAGAGCATCGTTAAAATATTTCACGATGGACGGAAGATACGATGTTGTGGCTTCGGGTTCTTTACCAGGTGTAGTTGATGCGCGCCTCCGCCACACTAACGACCCTCCTCCGTTGTTGCCTTTGGGTTATGAAGAACACATCACTATGGTTTCGATGGATTTTGAAGAGTTTCTCTGGGCTGTATCTTTTGATACCGGCAGGATAGATGAGGTAAAAAAACACATAAGAGAGCGCAGAGAGTTGGGGTATGCGATGTGTTCCGTCCTTTCCGGACATTTTCGCGATTATATGATAGTAGGAGGTATGCCGGAAGCAGTCAAAGCATTTGTCGAGGAGAAAAGTTACAGGATTGCAGGGCAGGTTTTGGACGATATACTGTCTACATGTAGGGCAGATATCACCAGATATAACAAAGGTATCAATATTGTGAAAACTGCGGAATGTTTTAATTCCATACCTTCCCAATTGTCACAAACAAACAAAAAATTTACCTATTCAAGAATAGAGCCAGGTTCCGGCTCCAGGAATTCCGCTCAAAAGTATATGGAAAATCTTTTATGGATCCAAGCTGCAGGATACGGTAACTTTTGTTATGCGGTGAATGCTCCCAAGATACCGTTGAAGATGCAGGAAGTACGCGATTCGTTTAAGGTGTATTTGTCTGATACCGGGATGTTAATCCGTATGATTGGATTGGATGCCGCATGTGCGGTGCTGAGAGAAGATACGGGATTCAACGAAGGTTCGGTGACGGAGAATATTGTTGCGGAGTGTCTGTTTAAAAACGGTTTGTCTCCGAGGTATTACAGGAAGACCAACGGAGAAAACAAGATGGAGATAGATTTCGTTATCGAATTAAACAGTGAAATTTTTGCGATAGAAGTAAAATCCGGCAAATCCCGCGATGCTCCGTCTCTGCACAAAGTAGGCAGGATTTTTCACATTGATCGTAGAATCAAGTTTGAAAAATCAGACATATATGTGGATGATGACGGCATAGAACATTACCCTCTGTTTGCATCCGCGTTTGCAACGGAATTGGCAAAACCGATGGACGGTCCGGATTTATAAGCGAATGATTTATCGCGCAGGAACGCAGTTTTACAATATATGTCGGAAATTCCTTATCAAAAATGTACATGTCCAAAGACCGAATGCCCCAGACACGGCGACTGTGTTGCATGCGGCGAATACCACAGATCGATTCCCGGAGGAAAAATCCCATATTGCTTCAGATTCATGGTTGAAGTAAAACAATCCTGATCCCGGGGAAGGGCGACCGTGTCATATGTGTGCGACACGGTCTTTTTTTATTCATAAGAGGGCCAGATATCTTCCGCATACGGCCGCGAATATGCACACGACAGAATTCAGCATAAAATGCAACAAGGCACCTGTATAAGATGCGTCCGCCAGCAGTTTAACCACATCTATGGAAAATGTAGACATTGTGGTAAACGCACCGAACAAACCGACGAACAGGAATGTCTTGAGAGTGTCGTTCATATCTACTCCGTAACGGAACATCAGGAACGATGCTGCAAGACATCCAATGATATTCACTGCAACGGTAGCCCACGGAAATGAAGTATCCACTGTTTTATATACTCCGAATCTCAGGAGCGCACCGACTGCGCCTCCGAGGGCCACCGCGATTATTGCCGTTATCATCTTCATCTTCTCCTGCCTTCCATTGATTGCGGATATATCATATTATGCAACGGATTTCCTGGTTCCGAATAACGCAAAGATAATCAGAGCCATTACGACGGCTATGACTGCGAAGTATGAGAACATCAAAGGATACGAGTCTCCGGCCAAACCGAACATAGGTATGCTGATCAGAGATATGGAGAATTGACCCAGATTTAGAAATACGGCGTATATACCCATCATTTTGCCGCGGTTGGAATCATTGGACGCACCGACGACCGAATTGACTACGGACGGTACCATCAGACCGACGGCAAAACCGGATATTACAAGTGTTGCGACGCATACCGGAACGGTTTCTGCTACTGCATACGGAAGAACCAAAGCTATAGCCAGAAGGAGGAAGGCTACGGATACGAGCTGCATGGACGTCAGTTTGTTGGAGATGGTTTTGTGCAGACACGAGAACAGAGCATTTCCCAAACCGTGGAATCCGAGGAACAGCCCCATCACGGTGGCCGATACTCCGAGAACGCCTTCCATGTAAGACGGCATCTTCGTGGGTACTACGAATATAATCACCATTCCGATGAATATCGCGAGATAGCACGCGGTTATCATTTTTATGTCTGTGTCGGTTTTACCCGATGTCTGTACGTTTTCTTCGGTGTGTGCAGGTTCTCTGATGAACAATAATACCAGTATCAGGATGGGCACTGCGATGAGATATACCATGAACGGAGCGTTCCAGGTCATGTCGGCCAGGATTCCGCCCAGGAGTTCCAGAATCAGGACTCCGATTCCCATGGCTGCGGATTGCAGTCCGAGCATTCTTACTCTCATTCCGCCGGTGTAATAGCTTCCGATCAGAGATGTGACGGTACAGACAATTCCTGCAAGTCCGAAACCGAGGAGGAAACGCAGGACAAGAATGGCGTAGATGTTGTTCAGGAAATACGGACCGACTCCCGTAACGATGAATATCAGGAGAGATACAACCAAAGTGCGGGTTTTTCCGAATCTGTCTGAGACCATGCCCATCAGGAATCCGACTATTGCAACGGCAAGATGGGGAAGGGTAATTATGAAGGATACAAGGTTTGTGTATCCTGAAAAGTGTGATTCGATCCCGGGCAATCCGGGAGTTATCGCGGCGCCGCCCATGAGGATAAGCATCGAACATGTCAGCAGTGCGGCCATCACACCCGGATGGGTACTGTCAACATCGGCTGTCTGTTTCATAGCGGTTATCCAAAATCAGACTGTATATAACATTTATCCAGAATTACGAAATTCGTAGTCGGAGATATTGTTAAAAACTGATTGTGATGCGGTTTATCAGTCTGTCTTGATATCATGCATATATGCACTTTATAGAGCATATGTTGAAGTCCGGGACACTGCTGTAATCGATAGATTTGTATTGTATTGTTATTTGAAATTTGATATTCCATATCATATCAAAAATAAGTTAAAATATAATGTGATGTGTTATAAAACATTATGTCAGTTAAGAACCTGATTCCCAGAGAGCATTATATGTCTAAGATACGCCAATCTCGCGGTACTCCGTTCATTAAGATTCTTACAGGTATACGCAGATGCGGAAAGTCTTCTCTGATGGAAATGTTCATAGATGAGCTGAGGGAATCCGGTGTACCGGACGACAGGATATTCTACTCCAATTTGGATGATGAAGGTTGCGGCATCGAAACGTTCCGTGATTTGATTGATTCCGTATCTTCAAAGATTTCCGATACAAAGGGCGCATATTTGTTCTTCGATGAGATTCAGAATGTACCGGAGTGGGAGCGTGCAGTATCGACATTCTATATTCGCGACGCAGACGTCTATGTGACTGGTTCCAATTCCAACATGCTCTCGACGGAACTGTCTACGAAACTTTCCGGGAGATGTTTGGAGATCTTTATTCAGCCGCTTGTGTTCTCAGAATACTTGAATTTCAGGATTTCGGACGATACGGATAAATTGTTGGAGGATTACATCCGCTACGGCGGATTTCCTGCGGTATCGCTTATGATGGATGCGATGCCCGGTCAGGTGAAGGATATATTGGACGGAATTTATAACACCGTTTTTAACAAGGATGTCATGAGCAGGCATGAGATCCGCGGGAACGCTATGATTTCTAATTTATCGATATATTTGATGAAGAATATCGGAGGCCGCACATCGGTTAGAGGCGTATCCAACTATCTGATAAGTAAAGGTATCCGGACTCAGCCACAGACCGTGGATCAATACATAGGATTTTTGGAAGAGGCACTTCTGTTTTCGAAGGCTAAGAGACTAGATTTGAAGACCAAGGAGTACCTCAGAACAACTGACAAGTTTTATGTTTCAGATATGGGTATCCGTCACAGTCAGATTACATTCCATCCTAAGGATTTGGACGGCATAGTGGAAAATATCGTCTATAACGAGCTGTTGTACCGTTTCGGCGACGTATCTGTATGCAGCGTAGATTTGTACGAGGTGGATTTCATTGCCGATCCTATGGGTACGCCATCGTATTACCAAGTATCTCTGAATGTTACAGATCCGGCCACACTTGAAAGGGAGCTGCGCCCGCTCAGGAAGATAGCCGATAATTATCCGAAAACTATCATTACGTACGACAGGTTTCCGATGAACGATATCGATGGTATAAGAATAGTGAGTTTGAAGGATTGGTTGTTGAATAAATAATATGAAGGGTGCAGTTTCAAAGTTATTCTTTCTATCAATTAGCAAATTCTGAAACTGCTGATAGTTATTCGGTTTATATTCATGAAGCTTTCAAAATCAGTTAGAGTAATATATCACTATTCGGAAAATATGTTTCATAATCTGATTTTGATTCTTTTTCCGAATACTCCTGTACTGCCGGTGAAGAGGCCGCAGGTAGTTTCACCGTTGATTATATCCTCTACTTCCAGTGCAGAAGTTTCTGAATCCTGTTTGAATGTTCCTCTGTAAATTTCTCCGTCGGGCAATGTCAATGTACCTTTTCCGCGTATTTTGCCGTAGATAAAGTCCCCCTCGTAAACTATTCCATCGGGTAATGTCCATGTACCTTTTCCGTACATTCTGTTTTTGAAGAAATCGCCCTTGTATATTCTTCCGTTGGACAATGTCAATGTACCTTTTCCTTCCATTTTACCATAGTCAAAGTTGCCTTCATAGCAGCTTCCGTCCGGCCATCTCAACAAATACGGAAGTGGTCCGTGGGCAGCTTCTGGCAGACATTGTAGACTCTTTCCGGGGAGATGTTATCTCACGGCTTGTTGCACCGACAGATGGTATTATCTTTTACCGTCAGTGTCAGCCGATGGTCTTTCAGAATTCGGTTGCATTTAAAATGATAAAGAAGATTCACG
>CAKQHC010000057.1 GCA_934234005.1 uncultured Methanomassiliicoccales archaeon
GTAATCGAGTTCAAGAAGATTAAATCCAAATCGGACGACGAAACAATCCAACTGAATGAAGCCAAAGCGGCAATAGAACAAATCAAGAACAGAGAATATTCTTACGGACTCGGTAAGAATCGGATTTTGTACGGAGTCTGTTTTAGCGGTAAGAAACCAAAGGTTCTGATGGAACGGATTTCTGAATAATTCATACGAACCCGGCGGTTCAATTGCATTCTGAATGGAAACGACAGGTTATCAACCGAGACTCCCATTCAATGCAATTTTTTGTAAGAGAATCATCGAAGATGTGACATTAATCATTTTACATACCTGCATCAGTTATGTTCCAGAAGCCTAAAAGAAACATTTGGAATATAACGGATTCCAAAACAAATTTTGTTGGCGTGTTTCATTCGTGCACACGAAGGAAATGATATTGTTTGAATTTCTGCTTCAGCATGTTTCCTTATGTTTTCCTGTACGGAGTCTTTTCCTACTGCACGTGCGTGTGAAAGTGTTATTAACAACGCGCGGATACGAATATCCAACCAGATTAGGAGATGAATCATATGACGCTAAGATTCGGAGTACCAAACAAAGGAAGACTCAACGAGAGGACCATAGAATTGCTTGCAAAAGCGGGATTGGATCTCGGAGAGGACATAGGCAGGAAACTGTATGTTAAAGTACGCAACCAGGATTTGGAAGTAATGTTCGTGCGCGCTCAGGATATTCCCGAGTTTATCGCAAGAGGGGCAATCGATGTAGGCATAACAGGGCTCGATCAGCTGGCCGAGTCGGGACACGATCTCGTCAATGTTCTCAATCTCGGTTTCGGATTCTGCCACCTTGCGGTAGCCGTTCCCGAAGCATCCCCGATAAGAAGTATAGAGGACATTCCCGACGGAAGCAGGATTGCTACATCGTTCCCTAAAATAACAGAGCGTTTCTTCAGAAAAGCCGGAAAAGACGTAAGCGTCATAGTCGTATCCGGCGCGGCTGAAATTATGCCATATCTCGGCATATCGGATTACATTGTGGATCTCGTATCGTCCGGCGCAACGCTCAGGATGAATCATCTGGTTGACATAGGCACCATCGTAGACTCCCAGGCAGCGGTCATTACGTCCGAAAAGGCGTTGGAGTCATACCGTGACGAAATCGATGAAATAGTCAATTCGATCGAAAGCGTTATCGCAGCCGAAGGCTCGAAATACATAATGGCAGACGTTCCCAAGGACAGACTGGCGGATGTCGAACGCATCCTGCCCGGAATAGGCGGGCCGACCGTATTGGAGATAGCGGGTAACGACAGGTTCGTGGCAGTTCACGCAGTCATAGCGTCCGATAAAATTTATCATGCCATAACCGAGCTGAAGAAGATAGGCGCCAAAGGAATTCTGACCACTCCGATAGAGAGGCTGGTGGACTGATATGCAGGTTTCGCGTGATATGATGAGAGAAACGACCAAGGATTTCACGGTATATTATAATCCGAAACTTCACGGCGAGATCCGTTTGGATACCAACACAAACGTTCTCGGATCCAATCCCGCGGCAACGAAGTATCTCGCGGAACACACATGGGATCTCAACATGTATCCCAATACGTATTCCGACAACCTCAGAACGGCATTGGCGGAACTTTACGGTTTGGAGCAGTCCAATTTCATAGCGGGTAACGGTTCCGACGAACTGTTGGATATAACATTCAAGACATTCACGAATTGGAAAGACAACAGCGTGGTTCCCGTTCCGTCGTATACGCTGTACGATTATTTCGTTAAATTGAACGGCGGCAGGGCGATAGAAGTCGATCTTACGGACGATTATCAGCTGGACGTGGACGAGATGGTAAAGCAGGATGCCAAAATCGCCATCATGCCGTCTCCGAACAACCCTACGGGAAACTGTTTCAAAACAAAGGACATAGAAGAGATTCTGTCCCGTTTTAACGGAATTGTCGTTGTCGACGAAGCGTACACTGAATATGCGGACGAATCCTTTATAAGAAGGGTGGACGAGTTCGACAATCTCGTGGTGCTCCGCACGTTCTCCAAAGCATATGCCATGGCAGCTTTGAGAGTCGGATATGCTGCAACCAACAAGAAACTGGCCGAGATGATGATGTGCATAAAAATCCCATATTCGCTCAATGCCGTGAGCGAAGGCGCGGCCATTGCTGCCGTCAAGGACCAGGAATTTGTCAGAAAGTCGGTTCAGATGGTCAAAGAGCAGAGGCCTAAGCTGGATGCGGGTATGAGGAAACTCGGTTTCGAGACATATCCTTCGGATTCCAATTTCATTTTGGCAAGATCGCCGATAGACCACAGGGCTCTCGTCGACGGTCTGAAGGAGCGCGGAATACTCATACGCGATTTCGGAGCCAAACGCAGGACCGAGAATTGTGTCAGGCCTACTGTGGGTACCGAAGAACTCAACAACCTGCTTCTTTCAAAGATGGCGGAGGTTATCGAATCATGTCGCTGAAAATAACTCTCACCGATTACGGTGTGGGAAATCTCTATTCCATAAAGAGGTCTTTGGAGAACTGCGGTGCGGAGGTAACCGTAACGTCGGATATGTCCGTTCTGAAGGATGCCGAATGCATAGTGTTTCCCGGAGTAGGGGCATTCGACAAGACCATGGAAAGGCTGGAACCGTACAGGTCCGACATACAAAAAGCGGCGGAGGACGGAACTCCTATGCTGGGAATATGCATAGGAATGCAGATTATGTTCGAGAAAAGCGCCGAGGGAACCGTTCCCGGTCTTGGAATATACGAAGGAGAGGTTGTTCCCGTAAAGGCCGAAGTCGTTCCGCACATGGGTTGGAACGAAGTAACATCTTCCGATGCCCTTATGGACGGCGTTCCGGACAACCATTTCTATTTTGCCCATTCGTACCGTGCGGAACCGAAAGATTCCGGCATAGTGATAGGAACCGCCGATTACGGTGAAAAGATTCCGGTGTTCTTCAGGGAATTTAACGTATACGGAACGCAGTTCCATCCCGAGAAGAGCAGTTCGGCGGGCATGGCGTTTCTGAAGAATTTCATATCTTTCGCGGAGGGATGTCTCTGAGGATAATTCCCGCGGTCGACGTTATGGACCATCAGGTCGTACAGCTCGTGGGCGGAGTTCCCGGAAGCCAGCAGATCGTGATGCCGGATCCGACGAGCGTCGCAGAAATGTGGGTGGAACGCGGTGCAAAGTATCTGCATCTTGTCGATCTCGACGGAGCTTTCGGCAAAGAAGACAACAGGGAAGTGTTCAAGAAGATTATAGCGGAATGCGGAGTTCCCGCCGAAGTCGGCGGAGGAATACGCGACGAAGCTGCCGTCGAAGATCTGATATGTGCGGGAGCCGACAGGGTCGTTGTCGGAACCAAGGCCGTTAAGGAACCGGAGTGGCTGGAATCTCTTGCGGATAAGTTCCCGGGACACATCGTGCTTTCCATGGACACCAAAGGCGGAAAAATCGCAATCAAAGGGTGGCAGGAGTCTGCCGCACTGTCGGTATCCGATATGTTCGAAAGGATACGCGACATGCCTTTGGCCGCCGTACTTAACACTAACGTGGACGTCGAAGGCCGGAGAAAGGGCATAGACGAGGCGCAGGCGCGCGATTTCATCGCACGCTGTCCGGCCAAGGTTATCGCATCCGGCGGCGTTACGTCCAAAAAGGACGCCGATATTCTGTCAGATGCCGGCGCGGAAGGTGCAGTCGTGGGTCTGGCTATGTACACCGAGGTCATACGTCCGTGGGAATGGGACACTCCCTGGATGGCGTGACATACTAAATAGTAGTTAACTATTAAGTGTTAAGAACATGAAACTACCATGCGAGTTAGTCGTATCACACATTCTTCCCGTAGCCAGAGGCGCCATATCCAGGGATTTGGTCGACAGATACGGAATGACACAGGCAAAAGTCGCCAAACTGTTCGGTGTCACGGCGGCAGCGGTATCGCAGTATCTCAACGGTGTGCGCGGAGGGGACGAAATAATCAGTCGCAGCGCATACAGCGAAGATTTCAACGAAGTTATCCGCAAAGTTTCCGATTATATCGTGAACGGGGAGGATGTTTCCGATTGTCTCTGCCGTATATGCGCATTTTCGAAAAGCAGCGGTTTGTTGCGCGCATTGTACGTGTACGAAGGATACAACCCCGATGATGCTAAATGCATGGAATGTCCGCGCATCAACATCATGATTCCCGAATAAATGCGGGATGCGGTTGAATCCCTTTTATACTACTCTGGCCTACTAGGTACGGTACCAATGACCAGGTCAGCAGAGATCGAGCGCAGCACCAGGGAAACCCAGGTTTCGGTTCAGTTGAACATAGACGGAACCGGGCAGTTCGACGTGGATTGCGATATTCAGTTTTTGAAACACATGGTCGAGACCCTTGCGAGATACGCCGGGTTCGACATCAAAATGTCGGCGCACGGAGATAACGACCACCACATCATCGAAGATGCGGCCATCACTCTGGGAAAGGCTTTGGCCAAGGCACTGGACGGCAGGCCGATCGAAAGAATGTCAACGGCAGTGGTGCCGATGGACGACGCATTGGTCATGACGTCGTTGGATTTGGTGGACCGTCCGTATGCGGACATCGACTGTCCGGATCCGAATTACCACCACTTTTTCAGATCGTTCGCGATGACCGCAGGCATAACGTTGCATGTGATGGTCATACGCGGATTCGACGAGCACCACATCATCGAAGCGGGATTCAAATCGATGGGTAAGGCTTTGGCCGGTGCGTTGGCCGTCAGGGACAGGGAACTCAGCACGAAAGACCGCGTGAAACTGGACGGTGAGTGAATTGCTGACAAAACGCATAATTCCGTGTCTTGACGTAAAAGACGGCAAAGTCGTCAAAGGAATCAATTTCAAGGGACTGAAAGACGTCGGATATCCTCCGGAACTTGCGGAAGCATACGAAAAACAGGGTGCGGACGAAATTACGTTCCTGGACATCTCCGCATCTCTGGAAGCAAGACAGACTATGCTCAATATCGTATCCGAAACCGCGGGACGTCTGTTCGTACCGCTGACCGTAGGCGGGGGAATAAGGACCAAACAGGATATGAGGGACGCGCTCAACGCAGGAGCGGACAAAGTGTCCGTCAATTCTGCCGCCGTGAACAATCCGGAATTACTGTCGGAATGCGCCGAAAGTTTCGGCAGACAGTGCGTGGTGTGCGCCATAGACGCCAAGAAAGTGGACAACCATTGGGAAGTGTTCACGCACGGGGGAACCAAACCTACCGGAATAGACGCGGTGGAATGGGCCAAGAAAGCCGAAGATTTGGGCGCGGGAGAGATTCTCCTCACATCAATGGACGCGGACGGAGTAAAAACAGGATACGACATACCGCTGACGGCTGCGGTATCGTCGGAAGTCAGCATTCCGGTGATTGCTTCGGGAGGATGCGGATCCAAGGAACATATTTTGGATGTATTCCTGCAGACGGATGCGTCGGCCGCATTGGCAGCATCGATCTTCCACTACGGAGAATACACCGTTGCGGAAGTCAAGGAATATCTCAGGGATAACGGAATCGTGGTAAGATGACCGATTTGAAATTCGACGACAAAGGACTGATTACGGTAGTTGTGCAGGATTGGCTTACGAACGAGGTTCTCATGGTAGCATGGGCGAACCGGGAAGCTGTGGATCTGATGAAATCCACCGGATACACGCATTTTTGGTCCAGAAGCAGGCAGAAGCTGTGGAAAAAAGGCGAAGAATCCGGACACGTGCAGAAGATAAAATCGATTCAGACCGACTGCGATGCCGATACTCTTTTGGTGAGGGTGGAACAGACCGGTGTTGCGTGCCATACCGGAACTCCGTCGTGTTTCAACGAGATAATCTACGGAGACATCGACGAAACCATGGCCATAATGCCGGCTCTCATGCGTACGATAAAGGACAGGCACGAGAACCCGTCCGACGAGAGCTATACGTGCAAGCTCTTCAACGACGAAACGCGTATGTGCAAGAAGGTTGTGGAAGAAGCTGCGGAGTTTGTGCTTGCCGTAAAGGATAAGGATCAGGACGAAATGGCATGGGAACTGGCCGATTTGATTTATCACACTCTTGTGGCCGTCGAGAAGACGGGTCTTCCGATGGAGAAGGTTTTCGAGAAGCTTTCGGAGAGAGCGGAATGAGAGCGGACCTCCATACCCATTCGATATTCAGCGACGGGGAGCTGATCCCCGCCGAATTGGTCAGAAGGGCTATGGTGCTGGGACACGATGCCATAGCGATTACGGACCATGTGGACATGTCCAACGTGGAATTCGTCGTTACGAATGTGGTTAAGGCCGTGGAACTGTGCGAGGATTACATTAAAGTAATTCCCGGAGTGGAGATTACCCACGTTCCTCCGAGAAAGATCGGGCACGTGGCGCAGCTGGCCAGGAAATACGGTGCGGAATGGATTGTCGTGCACGGGGAGACCGTCACGGAGCCGGTGGCTCCGGGAACCGACCATGCTTCCGCAGAGAATCCCGAGATAGACGTAATCGGACACCCCGGATTCATAACCTTGGATGATGCCCAGCTTGCCGCGGACAACGGTGTTATTTTGGAAATAACCGGAAGGGCGGGACACAACATCACAAACGGACATGTTGTGAACATGGCACGTGCCACGGGCGCGAAGATGGTTGTGGATTCCGATACGCACCAGCCGGAGAACCTTATGGACGAGGCTGCCGCCAGGGTAGTGGCGTTGGGAGCGGGTATGACTCCGGAAGAAACCGAAACGGCAATCAACGTAACTCCGTTTGAAGCCATCCGCAGGATACGCTGAGGATTCTCTATTTATGAATGATGTGCGTTAACCCGGTTATGCCTGAAATCGCAATCATCGGCGGAACCGGGATATACAATCCCGATACGTTCGAGTTAACAGAGAAAGTCTATCCCGATACCCCTTACGGAAAACCTTCGGCGGAGATCCTTATAGGAAAGATTGCGGGTGTGGAAGTGGCTTTCCTCCACCGTCACGGAACAAGTATTCCGTATCCCCCGTCCGCAGTGCCTTACAGGGCAAATATCTGGGCTCTGAAAGAGCTCGGATGCCGTTATGTCATATCCGCGTGTGCCGTTGGATCTCTTCAGGAAGAGTTCGTTCCCGGGGATCTGGTTATAGCGGACCAGTTTATCGATTTCACTAAGAAACGCGATTATACATACTTTAACGACAAAGTCGTTCATATTTCGATTCCCGATCCGTTCTGTCCTTACCTTAACGGAATCTTTGCAGATGTTGCCAAGGATATGGGAATCAGATACCACAACGGGGGACGTTACATGTGCATCGAGGGTCCAAGATTCTCTACGAGAGCGGAGAGTGCGATGTTCAGGAACTTTGCGGATATTATCGGAATGACAGTTGTTCCGGAGTGTCAGCTTGCCAGGGAACTGGGAATGTGCTACTGCAGTCTTGCTACCGTAACTGATTACGATGTGTGGAAGGACGAAGCGGTGGACATAGACATGGTCAAGAAGACTATGGCGGAATGTCTCGACAGGGTTCTGAAACTTCTGGAAATCGGTCTTCCCAGGATAAAATCGGACGGATGTGTCGGGTGCATAGAAGCGGCCAAAGGCTGCGGAGCACTCTGAAACTGTTTTTTCCCCGTTGAAGGTGACTTTGACGGGGAAATTTGTTTTGCGGATTCGGATTGTAGTAGTATAGTTTTATGTTGTTTACCTACAACGAATGTTTCTACTACACTCGGGACAACATGATATGTTTGACATTAGTTCCGTACCCAAATCTTCACTTTATCTAGGATACATCTCACTGCTCTGAACCTGGTTCCCGAGCTGGGGCACGAGGGGTTCACAGATCTGGTCCAGGCGCCCGAGCACAATCTTACTCGAGCTTATAGGCTTCAGGCCCAGGGCACCGAACAGCTGTCTGTTATCTTTGTGACATGGGTAAGCTTCCATTTACCCGTCGATCCCACGGCTAAGACCGTGTTGAGCGACCGCAAAAATTCTCTGACGTAAATTTAAACAGATACAAAAGATTAAGTTTTTACATGATTCGGAATCATTGATCTCCAAGTATCTGGACAGTCGTACAAAATATGAATGTTTCATATTGAGTGAGGTGCCTCGACAAATAATTGCCGAACAAAGTAAAATACAGTTTATAAATCAAAATCAGACCTGATGATGTAGCCTACAAAATTCCGAAGTTTTAGGATTCACTTCGGGCTTCCGGCCCAGAGTGATAAGAAATGAACAGAGATGAGATCGGAGATACGATGTACAATCGGGGAGGTTCTTCCCAAAATATGGAGACTTTCTAAATCGATAACAGACAGTTTGTTCCAGGAAGAGACTTGGCTGGTCCTTGAATTGAAGAACTTCAAGGACATATAGGAACTGATCGCATATATGGGGGCGTGAAGCCTCCGGAAAGATCAGAGAAGCATGATTATCTGATTGAGATTTTTGCGCAGATTCTTCCTGACGTAGTAGAATCCGTATTCCTGATAGTATCCGATGAGCTCGTCGGTACAATCGATGCGGACGACTCTGCATCCGACGATCTCCTGAGCTTCTCTGATCTTATTGACGGCCTCATCGATGAGGGTCTTTCCGAATCCCGGATAACCTTCGGCTCTGGAGAGCTGACCCAGCAGATACGCCTGAGCGATATCATCCTCAGACCTGTTGAGCTTCCTGAGCATGGTTTTGGATAATCCGCAGTTATCAGACACCTCAAGGCATCTGAAGCATATCGAGAAGAATCCCATGATCTTCGACGTTTCACGATCGAATGCGATATAGGTTCTGCATTCGGACTTCTTCTCCATGACTACGGACATCTTCGTAAGGAAGGGATCGTTCGTGGACTTGAATGCCGGAACGAAAGTTTCGAGCTTTTTGGCCACGGCTTCCTCGCCATAGCGAGATAACAGGTCAGATAGCGTAAAAATCTCGTAAATCAAGGAGACACGCCCATGATCCTGTCCATGATTTCAGGGTCTTTTGTGACACCCTGAACATTCTTGGGGATATATGGACCGTACTTCTCATAATGCTCGATAGCCTTGGCTAGGTTAGCACCCGCCTCGGGTGTATCGATGACCATGGTCTCGTAGAATGATTCTGTAGCCATTTCACTCCCTCTGTTCTGTGTAACACACCGATGTTATTTTGAATTGTCGCTTATTGTTCATTCAAAACCGATGAATCGGGCCGATGGGCCTGCGACCCATCAATAATGCCGTGATTCGGTCCACGAAAAGGAACCATATCCTGAGGATCGGACCGAGAATAATACGAAGGAGATTGAGATCAAAGAACCTGAACAGGTCCTTTCAATTGGGAGCGGTGGGTCCCGACTAGTTACGGGTACGAAAACAATTCCGGAACGGTTCCGAAGTATGAAGATACCGATACGACGGACCGTCCCGACACAGAAGACGGTTTTCCGACGAGGAAATCGTCAGATCTACGGCCATGAGTACAAGGTGGAACAGTCTTTCCGTCTGATGAAATCCGGATTGGGAATGAATTCCGTCTTTGTGCAGAAGCCTTCGAGGGAGAACGCGATGATGTTTGTGATATGCATAGGAGTCCTATTGTCAAACATCGCAGATGCGATGTTTAGGCGTGCGGATACACGCGTGGACGGAATGCCATTGACTATGTACAGACTGTCGCACGAGCTTCAGACTACGCTCGTCATTTACTCCCGCTGCAATAATTCCCTCAGGCTCATGGGACCTCCTGAGGTTACGGACAGATTCTTTACGTACACCGATACGCTCGGAATAAACCCGCAGTTGCTGCTTGGATATGCCACCGGATGATGCCTTGACACTCCCGGTTCAGCGATAGCTATGGAGATAATCAGGACAATTGTCCAAAACCTTCATTTCCTGTCGAAGTCACGTAGTCCCAATCAAAGTTATAGCCATATTATATAAGTACTTTCGCAAATAAGAAATATTTCTAACGAATAATATATAAATGATATATCCATCATGTGATTATCGGAACAACCCCTGCGAGGTCAGAAAAACAAGGAGTTTTTTCTGTCGGCAGCAACCAGCTTCACACCGTATGATCCAAACAAA
>CAKQHC010000058.1 GCA_934234005.1 uncultured Methanomassiliicoccales archaeon
ATACGCACCCGTCTTTACAGTCGCCCATGATGCGCAGGGTCACGGAGATTACGGCATTCATAGACGAATTTCACAATGTAGGCATAAGCAATGCCCGGTGGATGGATCTCGAAAAAGTATTCGGTAACGTTGCGAGTTCTTTTTGCAGATCGAATGTCGAATTCAAAACATCAGTTCACGGACTGAACGTCCTGGCGGATCCCGGGTTCGCTTATGTATTTAAACATTTGATAGAAAATTCCATCCAGCACGGTTCTGCAAACATAATTGCCGTAAGATTTGCCATTTCCGAAGGAGAGCTGCGTCTGATATACAGCGACAACGGTTCCGGATTACCGGACGATCCGTCGTCGGTTTTTGATATGGTCGACAAAGGAAAGTTCGGAATGCTCATGGTCACGGAGGTCATAAAGGCGTCGAATATGTCCATAACGGCCGTATCGTCTCCCGACGGAGCAGTATTTGAGATAACTGTGCCCCCGTCGGGATATTCGATAAACTCATGAACATTCATACGAATGAATTCGGTTTTCCGACTGCAGTAACTTCATATTCTATCTCCATCAATCCGTCGCCGTATGCATCGCCGTAGGAGAATGTTCTGTCGTTTCTGACGGCACTTACCGTCGGATCTGCAATGCCGTCGTTTCTTAGTTTTTCGGCGACATATTCGGAACCGGCTGTATATGCGGCAGATATAGCTTCGTTCAAAGATCCGAATGACGAATTCAGTACTTCGGAGAACACCTCGAACGCCCCGTCATCGTTTCCGAATACTGTCGGTTTGATCAGGAATTTGACCGATTCGGATACGACCGACGTTATTGCGCCTATGGCATTTCCTACATCCGAATTCGGGTGAATTATGACTTCGCAGCCGAATACGTCTCTCATCCATCCGATATAGACTCCGCACGGGGCTCCGATACCGATTATCGGTTTATTTACGGACATTCTGCATGAATAGTCTTTTCCCGATTCGTGTCTTATGCACTTTGTTACAATATCGAAAGCGTTCGTATCCAATACGCAGTTTCCAGTTTCCTCCATAAGCAGCTCTTTCACCAGTTCCAGGGACAGCTTGTCGCGTATGGCTTCCTTGGACATCTTAATAAATTCGTCGGCAGTCGTATGAATCATACGGGACATGTACTCGACGGCATCCATTGATGCTGTGCGGTCGTATTTCGTAAACAGGCCGTCGGCGTGAAGTATGTCTGTGGGGGTCAGTCCGATTCTCTGAACATATCCTCTTTCTTCAAGTTTGGCCGAATTTATCATTCTTGCATAGATTCCCATTTCCGATGCAACAGAACATAGGGTTTTCGGCATATTCTTGGTAAGTCTCATGAACTCTCTGTCATTTTCGGTGACATCCGATACAGTATCGGGATTGGCTATCGACCAGAAAAACTCCGTATCCAGAATAATGTCGCAGTCTCTGTCCGATTCGGATGTTTTGTGCGTTTCGCACACGTGCAACTCCGACAGACGATTTTTTACGCATCCCCATCTTTCCGATGCGACGCATAACGGTATGACTCTTGTGGCGGACAGACAGATTCTGTTTCCGCGGACGAATATTCTGCTGTCTCCTCCTATGCCCGAAGTCGATATTTCGGCTGCAAGGACGCGCGTTCTCTTACCGCCTATTACCGCACCTTCTTTTTCCAGGCGCGGCTTTCCGTCCCTCAATATTCCGATGTCTGTTGTGGTACCCCCCATGTCCATGACTATGGCGTTCTTCTTTCCCGTGATATGCATGGCACCGATCATGCTGGCTGCAGGGCCGGACATTATCGTTTCTACAGGCTTTTCCAAAGCTGCCTTTTCTCCCATCAACGTTCCGTCTCCGCGTACGATAAGCAACGGAGCATCGATTTCTGATTTTGCCATTACATTTTTTACAGCTGTTATCAGTTTGCGTATAACAGGCAGCAATCCGGCATTCATTATGCATGTAGAGGTACGTTCGTTAAATCCCAATCCGGATGACAATTCATATCCGCATACGGCAGGAATGCCGAGCGTTTCGGAGACAATGTTTCTGACTGCGGTTTCATGTTCGGGATTTCTCACAGACATATATCCCGTGACTGCTATGCTGTCCACCCTTCCTCTGATTTTTTCCAAGAATTCTCTTATTGAATCATAATCGGGAAGTTCCGTTTCGTTACCGTGCAAATCGTGTTTTCCGGTTACACGGATTTGCTTCTCCACCGGAACGGATCCGTCGTAGTCGCAACCCATGCAAACCAATCCCACGCGACATCCTTTTCCTTCCACGACCGAATTGGTGGCCAGGGTGGAAGACAGCGAAACTACAGTTACCTTCCGAAGAAGTTCGGAATCCATCATCCCTATGGCATCGGAGATACCTATGCTTAGGTCTTCGTGTGTTGTTCTGGATTTGGCTTTGCACAATACGGTTCCGTTTTCGTCATCAATGATGACGGCGTCCGTAAACGTGCCTCCCGTATCAAGCCCGAGTCCCAAAGACATTGTATCCGATCCTGCTTGTTTCTGTTTCTCCTCTGTATTGATATTATAATAAGGAAGGGTCAGGATCGGAGAGGAGTCGGCCGATCCCGGGGTATGTCACCTGTTGTTGCTGACGATACCCATCTCTTTGCTGCGGTTGTCCATGATAGTGCATATGTGGTCGGCGAGGGTGCGTTCCTGTATTACGTCGCCCACACTTTCCGAATTGCGAAGGAAGAATTCGCAATCACATCTGTTGCACCTTACCTTGGGGCATCCTCTTACCGCTTCGGAACACCCCTGGCAGGCAAAGGTTCTTGCGTACACGAGCGAGAACCTGAATCCGCAACGGGGGCAGACGAGGTCCTTCCTCACAGATGCGGTTGTATTGTATGAGAATCCTCTGTTTCTCATTGATTCGAAGAACATATCTGCCGTCTCAAACACCTCTTTTGAAATATGCGGCCCCGTTAATACGGGACCGCGTTTTTAATCAGATGAAACTCCCGTACTTATGGGTCGCATCCATCACTGCAGTCACATTCTCCATTCTGCATTCAAGATCCGGAGGAACTTCGCAGCCCGAAGCGACGACCAGATGGGAATTGAGACCGCGCTTGCACATGCAGGTCTTCATTTCCTGACAGAGGTCTCCCGTTACCTTCGATATCTGCTCCACGCTGGCCCTCATGAACAGCTGGGGATCGATGTTTCCGAAGATTGTGCAGTTGTCCGCATATCCGTCTTCTATAACCTTGGTCATACTGGGGGATTCCGGAACCTGCGGATAGTATGCAAGCGAATACACATCGACTCCGAACTTCTTGATCTGCGTGTCAAGATGGGGCATATCGGCACAATTGTGGATTCCGAGACCCATTCCCGACTTTCTGGTTTGTTCGTTCGTAATCTTTGCGTACTTGTTTCCTTCGAATTCTCCGTATTCGGCATCTCCGAGAACCGAATAATTGGCCCAGAGGTAATCCCAGCACATACCCTGCATGCCGGTCTCTCCGATCTTCTCGGCAGCTTGCCTGCAAAACTCCGTGGTAACCTCCAAAGCCTTGTGGACGGGGGCGGGATCGGTAAACATGTCCATGAAGAGCTCTTCCGCACCTCTGGACTGAGACAGGGTGAGCAGAGGTCCCTCAAGGAATGCGATTGTGAAAGACTTGTCCTTCAGCTTCTCGGCAACCTGTCTGTTCATCTCAATCAGAACGCCTGTCCTTCCCTTTGTGCAATCCGGCAGAGTCAGATTTTCATAATCCTCGGGCGTCTTGATTACGTGTTCGTCGATGAACGGGGTGTTTTCCGTGTCCATTCTCACATGCGCTCCGAAGTCGTGCGCGGTACACGACAGATCCTGCAGGGTAACGGTGAACGGAAACTTCCATGTGTTATATCCTTCAACGAAGGACTGTGCGCACAGATCCTTGTCCATGGCCCAATCACGGTATGTAACATGGCCGGGCAGCAGTCTTCTCTGAAGGCCGCATGCAAGAGGGTATGCCGGAAGTTCATCCACCGGCTCGTTGGCAAGAGTCGCCAAAGCTCTTTCGTAGGGCGTCATTGTCGATACCATATCAGTTCGCCTTCAGCCAATTGATGCAGTCCTGTGCGTTGTTGTCTCTGTGGTTCGCTCCGATTTCGTCGGCGAACGATTCGGATGTCGGAGGTCCGCCGATTGTAACGGTGCAGTTTCCGCGCGTACCCTGTTCCTTCATAATGTCTATCGTTGCCTTCATATTGTCCATGGTGGGAGTCATAAGGGTAGACAGACACACGACGTCCATGTTATCGTTCTTTACGGCATCGGCAATTATCTGCGGGGCCACATCCTTTCCGAGGTCGGTTACTACGAATCCGCCTGCTGTGAGCATCGTCTTAACGATGTTCTTTCCGATGTCATGTACGTCTCCCTCAACCACGGCGGTTGCGGCCTTCTTCGCATCGGACAGTGCTTCCTGCGGAATCAGGGGAAGAAGCAGATTAAGGCCTGCATACAGAGTCTGAGCTGCCATCAATACCTGGGGCAGATAGATCTGGTGTGCCGCATACTTCTCTCCGATGACGGACATGCCCTTGACGAGTCCTTCGTTGATTGCTTCTACGGGGTTTACACCCTGTGCGATTGCTCTTTCCGTAATCTCCTTTGAAAGGGCGGGCTTGCATGCGATGACTGCATTGGCCAGCTCTTCATAGATTGCTTCGTTTGCCATTTGCTATTCCTCCACGACCCTTTCGAGGTCTGAAAATATTATTGTTTTTGGTAATATTTAATGATAAAAGATGGTTGGAGTGTGTATCCATGTAATTTTTGAGATAGAACCAATTTTTTAGTAGGTTAGTATTTAAATAAAGATGAAAAATATTAGATTTAACGAAAAATATTGTTTATTTACTCTCATATATCGATTTACAGGATTTCATATTTTTTAATTTTTATAAAATTAATATATAATATTACCGTCCATTAAAATTAAAAAAGTATTCAAAAAATCCAAATAAAAAATAAAAACATAATTCATTCATGACATCGGTTTGCAAGGTCAGTATGAACACATGTTCGAAGAACCATATCATCAGAGTTTCGCTGAGGGACGACGGGGATCTTGACGTTGAGATCGATACCGACTGTCCCCATGTAAAGGAATATGCAGAGAAACTGTTGCGTATAACGATGGGCGATGCATCGTCTTTTGCGGGAAGCAGGATAGTAGATCCCGACATACGTGCCTCCCTTTCCGCACCGTGTTTGGTGCCGAATGCCGTATTTGATGCAGCATGGATGGAATTGGGGATGCTGTCGAAGAATCTTTGCAGGAAGGTTCATTCCAATGAGTTAATCTTGGATTGTGACGACGAATGACCGCAGATCCGCATCTTTTTTGCGGGAACCGTCACGCGGGCGCGTAATTTATATTGGATATTGGAGATACTGGCATTATGTCTGTAAACTCGGAGAATCTCGAGCACGCAATAGTTTCGGCTATAAGGAACAGTGTCGAGGACCAGGACATTGCCGTGGCCTTCTCTGGAGGCTTGGATTCGGGACTCGTAGCAGCGGTTGCGAAGGATTATGCAAGGTCTGTCACCCTCTATACTTCCGGAAAGGACAAATCGTACGATGTCGTTATGGCACAGGAGATGTCCGAGCAATTGGGCCTTCCGTGGCTTCACATTCCGATTACCGAGGACAATATAGAGGCAAGACTGAGAGAAATGATTTCCATCACGGGAACCGCAAGTCCTTTGACCCTCTCTTTTGAACTTCCTCTGTTTTTCGTATGCAGGACGGTTCACGAGAAGCTGATTATAGGCGGCCAGGGTTCCGATGAGATATTTGCGGGATATTCGAAATACGTCGGTATGTCCGATGAGGAATTGGTAAGGACCATGAAGTCCGATATGGGAAAGCTCATAACATCCACCATACCTCATGAAACCAAGGTTGCAGATCATTTCGGTAAGAAAATCCTGTATCCGTACATGGACCCTCTTGTTACTATGCAGGTCAATGCAATGGACCTCAAGGAACTTAAGCCGAAGGATGCCGACAACAGAAAGCTTCTGCTCAGACAGGTTGCCAGAGATTTGGGCTACCCCTTCATTGCCGATAAGAGAAAGAAAGCGGCGCAGTACGGATCAGGAACAATGGATTTGGTCCGTGAAGTAGCAAAGAAGAAGGGAATGACTTATTCCGAACTTGTAGTATCCATCTACAAGGATATTTTTGAATAAACATAATTTCCGGCCTCACGGCCGGTATTTTTTATCAGGCGGTCCGAATGAAAGGGATTGTTCTGTATAACGGGTATTCGGATATGCCCCAATACAGGCATCAGATTTCCAGATTTGTCGAAGAGTTTGAATTCGCAGGAGTTTGTGTCGATGCAATTCCGAATGACATGTTCGGATTCTGCATAAAAGAGGGCAAATCCGCAACCGATTTTGATTTTGATTTCTGTTTATATCTCGATAAGGACGATTATGTATCAAGTCTGATAGAGAAAATGGGAAAACCGATTTTCAACAGGTCGCGTTCCATTATAGAATGCGATGACAAGATGCTGACATACATTTCATTGATTGACAAAGGCATCAGAATGCCCGATACTACGCCGGGACCTTTGTTTTACGACCCTAATATGTCTGTCAGGCCGGATTGTTTTGATATTCTTGAGAAGAGATACGGTTATCCCGTGATTGTTAAAGAATCGTTCGGTTCTTCCGGCAGGGGCGTATACATCGCATATGACAGGGGAGAATTGGAATCAATACTGACTGAACTGAGGGGTCGGAAATACATTGTTCAGAAGTACATAGATTCCAGTAAGGGGGAAGACCTTCGCGTAATTGTCATAGGCGGCAAAGTTATCGGAGGAATGATCAGACATTCCGATAATGATTTCAGATCAAATGCGGCTTTGGGTGCCGTATCCTATCCTGCCGATGTTCCGGAAATCAGCAGAAAAATATCCGAAAATGTTGCGGAAATTCTGGGTTTGGATTATTGCGGGATTGACCTCCTGAAGGATGAGAGCGGGGCATATTCCATTGTATGCGAAGTTAATTCCAATGCATTTTTCATGTCATTCGAGAAAACTACCGGAATTAATGTTGCAAAAGCATATGTGGAACATATTTTGAAATCTCTGCAATCGATCGATACATCTAAGGAGCTTCTGATGGACATCCCATAATTCTGGAGACATCGGCATAGAATAATATAATAATTCGCAGTTGGTCAGCCCGGAGATTCAATTGGACCCTGAAGGGAATATGGCCTGGTTCAAGGGCCTTTCGGGCAAAGGGATGAAACCCGGTCTGGAAAACATAACAGAGCTTCTTAGACTTCTGGGAAATCCTCAGAATGACATAAAATGCATTCATGTTGCCGGTACGGACGGAAAAGGTTCCGTATGTGCTATGATTGATTCGATTCTGAGATCATCCGGATTCAATGTAGGATGTTTTACTTCGCCGCATATTTTGGCAATTAATGAATGTATCCGTATAGACGGGAAGGATATAACCGACGGCGATTTGCTTCATCTGATTTCGGTAGTTCGTCCGCATGTTGAATCTTTGGCGGAAAAGGGCATAGACTGTACTTCGTTTGAAGTTCTTACTGCAATGGCATTGGAGTTCTTTAGCAGGGTGCAGGTAGACATAGCGGTAATCGAAGTCGGAATGGGTGGCAGGTTAGACAGCACAAATATAGTTACACCGTTGGTAACTGTGATAAACAATATAGGTCTGGAACATACAGCATATCTTGGTAGCACCATAGAGGAGATAGCATCCGAAAAAGCAGGCATAATGAAGCCCGGAATTCCGTGTGTTACTATGAACGGGGACGATGCATTCAGAGCAATACATGCCAGATCCGAAGAAATCGGATGTCCTCTGCTGCGTATTTATCCGGAATCCGTTCAGGTTATGGATAGTAAGCCCGATTCCATAGACATGGTGTTCAGAGACGAAATATATACTGTATCGATCCCGGGAAGGCATCAGGCATATAATGCGGCGCTGGCAATCGCGGCGGTTTCAATGCTTCCCGATTACCACGATTTAATCGAAGAACACGTATCCGAAGGACTGGAAAGCGTATCATGGCCATGCAGGATGCAAAAGATGATTGCTATGCCGCTGATTGTGGATGTTACGCATACGAAGTCCGGAGCCGAATGTCTGGCCGATGATATTTCAGAAGTATACGGAAAAGTAATTCTTGTATTGGGTATGCTTTCGGACAAGGATGCCGACGGTATCTGCCGTACGTTATGTCGGATTTCGGATACGATTATTATAACATCGCCCGATTCAAACAGAGCCATGGACGCAGATACTTTGGCTGATGTTATGTCGCGTTACAAAAAACCGATTGTATGCAAAACTGTATTGAATGCAATGGACAAGGCTGTTGAAATTCGCGGCGATTTGAATATTTTGGTCACCGGATCTTTCCGTATGGCCGAAGGTGCGTTGAAATGGGTTCAGAAGAAATCTGTCTGATACTTGATAAGTTATCTGAGATATACTTGGGCGGGGCATATCCAGGGCGCAGTTCAGAGGGCCTTAACCCCGAATGGCCGTGCGATCCGTTCCACGTTCTTATAGCTACTATTCTGTCACAACGCACCAAGGACGACAATACCCGTCGTGCATCGGATGCGTTATTTTCAAAATATAACTCCATTGAAGCGTTGGCTGATGCAAATTGCTCTGATGTAGCGGTGTTGATACGTCCTGCTGGATTTCCGAATCAGAAAGGGAAGGCAATTGTAGATTGTTGCAAGATTTTACGCGATGAATACGGATGTAAGGTACCGGAAGAGACTGAGGAATTGATTAAACTTCCAATGGTCGGTAGGAAGACTGCAGCATGTGTACGTTCATATGCTATGTGCATACCTTCCGTATGTGTGGATACGCACGTCCATCGTATAGCAAATATGATGGGGTTGGTAAAGACCAAAGATCCGGAACAGACTGAATATGCGCTGATGGACATAACTCCGCGTGAAAGGTGGTCCGATATCAACCGCTATTTGGTTCGTCACGGTCAGGAGATATGTATTCCGAATCATCCGCGTTGTGGTCGCTGTCCTGTTTCAAAATATTGCAAGTATGCATCGGATCATATGTGATGGCAATATTGCGGTTATGTGTATTCCGTATTCGTATCTGTGTGGTGTAATTTTGTTTACATTTATGCAACAAGTACAGTAATTCTAATCAGAAGTTGGAACATCGATTATGCAAAATTACCATGTTGTAATAACATCTGGAACAATTTCTTCCCTGCGGATTTATCGAAAATTTTTATGTCGGCTGAATCCACTGAATCTTTTTAAATACAGAACAACAATAACTATTGCTTCATGCATGAAGCTGGTGAATTCAAATTGAAGGTACCTCAGACAGGAATCGACGATTTTATAGAAATCCGTGACGGAGATTACTATTTCGTGGACAAATCGGAACTGATTTCGGATATTGTTGATGACAGAAACAAAGTATATCTGTTCACAAGACCGAGGCGTTTCGGTAAATCCCTCAACCTGTCGATGATAAATGCGTTCTTCAACACGAATTATAAAGGAAACACCTGGTTCGATGACCTGAAGGTTAGCGAACACGAGAACTGTACAAAACTGAAGAACACATTTCCGGTAATTTTCATATCCATGAAAGAACTGGGCATACGCGATTTTAATCTATTCCTGTCCGATGTAGCTACAAGGATGTCGGAGTTGTTCGGAGATTTTAGATATCTGTCTGATTCGAATAAAATCGATCAAATTTATAAAGATTCATTCATAGCAATCAGGAAGAAAGAATCAAACGAATCCGATTTGAAAAACTCTTTGAAGTTTCTATGCAAGATGCTTGAACTTCATCATGGAGTGAAACCGATTGTTCTTATCGACGAATACGACAATCCGATCAACAGTTCGTTCAATGAAGGCTCTTACGAACAAATCCTTTCATTCCTGAAGGGATTTTATTCTTCTGTGTTGAAAAGCAACACTCACATGAGTTTCGCTGTTGTTACGGGAATAATGCAGATTGCCAAGGAAAG
>CAKQHC010000059.1 GCA_934234005.1 uncultured Methanomassiliicoccales archaeon
GAGATGTCCGGAAGGAAGAGCCGGAAATTACCACATACCTTCGGGAGTTTCGTATGTGGGAGACCGTGCCTTCTACAACTGCATTGGCATAAGGAACGTTTCTTCGCCGGGTGGCCTGGTATCGATAGGCAATTATTCGTTTGCCAACAGCGGAGTTACTGCGGTTCCTCTGCAGTTGGGCATCATATCCATAGGGGACGGCGCATTTTACGGATGTTATAATCTTACAGAGGCATGGATTCCGTGGAGCGTTGTGGTTATCGGAGACGGGGCCTTTTCATACTGCAGTTCGCTGATGAACATAACAGTCCAGTCGAACAATCAGAATTATTCCTCGGTGGACGGCGTTCTCTTCAATAAACAGGGCACGGCTCTGGTTGCCGTTCCCGGAGGCATAAGCGGATCATACGTTGTTCCGTCTTCGGCATATATCCTTGAAAGCGGATCGTTTCAGGGATGCGTGAATCTCGAGTCTGTGACTATCGGAAAATCAATTTCGTATTTCGATTACGATCTGTTTCACGGGTGTTCATCGCTTAAAGAGGTATGCGTGGAAGAAGGGAACGAAGTATTTTCTTCTAAAAACGGAGTATTGCTGCAGAATGAAGGCATGGAACTGATTTACGTTCCGCAGAATATGGGCGGAGTTCTGGCAGTACCCGACGGAGTTTCGCGGATTGATGATTTTGCAATGATAAACGGTTCCAAACTTACCGGAATCGTGTTGCCGAGTTCATATTCGGATTATCAGGGTAACATATTCGAGTTTGCATACAGTCTCAAATCAATAGAAGTCGACGGCGGTAATGCACTGTTTGAATCATTCGACGGATGTCTGTATGACAAGGCGGATACTCTGCTGGCGGTTCCCGTTAACAAGTCGGGCGGGCTGGTAATTATGGACGGTACCGTTGAAATTGCCGTGGACGCAATGGATATGTGTACAAAGATAACTTCCGTTACGATTCCGGAAAGTTTGCACGATTTGGAATCGTATGCGTTATACGGATGTGAATCATTGGTTGAAATCAGAGTTTCCGCCGACAATCCGTATTACTCTTCCGTTGACGGGGTTCTTTTCGATAAAAATATCGAGAAACTTATCATGTATCCTGAGGGCAGAGACGGTTCGTATACCGTGCCCGACGGAGTGAAAATTATCGCTGATGCATCTTTTGCATCCTGTAAGATAGAATCGGTATACATTCCCGCATCTGTTGCATCCATAGAGGATTCTGCGTTTTCGGGCTGTTTCTCGCTTGGATACATCTATATCGGAGGCAATCCAACATTGGGCGTCGATTCGTTCAATCTCGGAAGATTCATACACGGGCCTCTGGAATGCGTTGTGGACTGTCCCGAGAATCCGGACATAATGGCCGGTCAGAACGGAATCATTCCGATAATGCCGAGCGAAAGCAAAGTAAGTTATGCTCCGATAGCAGCGATTTTGGCGATATGTATTGTCGAAGCCTCGTTTATAGAAGCTGTTTACAGGAAGCGCTGATAAACATTTTATGTACATTTTTATACATTATTGCTCATAAATGAGCAATATATACATATATGACTAAATAATCGGTTGTTGCAGATAATATGACCGACAGCGAAGGAAGATACGGCCCGTACGGCGGCCAATACGTGCCCGAGACTCTCATGTCCGCAGTATTGGAGCTTAACGAAGCATATCACAAATATCGCAAAGATCCCGATTTCATCAAAGAATTCGAGGAACTCAGCAGAATCTATACGGGAAGACCGTCGCTTTTGTATTATGCCGAGCGCATGACCAAGGATTTGGGCGGAGCAAAGGTATATCTCAAGAGAGAAGACCTTAACCACACGGGATCACATAAAATCAACAATGCCCTCGGACAGTGTCTTTTGGCAAAAAAGATGGGTAAAACCCGTGTCATAGCCGAGACCGGCGCCGGACAGCACGGTGTCGCCACGGCAACAATGGCCGCATATCTCGGATTGGAATGCGAAGTGTTCATGGGTGAGGAAGACTGCAAAAGACAGGCTCTGAACGTTTACAGAATGGAATTGCTGGGCGCAAAGGTGCATCCCGTTACCACGGGTACGCGTGTCCTCAAGGATGCGGTTAACGAAACCCTCAGGGAATGGACCAAACGCGTTTCCGATACGCATTACGTTATCGGATCTGTTATGGGTCCCCATCCGTTTCCCGAGATGGTATGCGAATTCCAGTCCGTAATAGGACGCGAAATCAAAAAGCAGATGATGGAAGCAGAAGGAAAGCTTCCGGACTACTGTATAGCATGCGTAGGCGGAGGAAGCAACGCAATGGGTACCTTTTATGATTTCATCCCGGACAAGGATGTCAGGCTGATCGGTTGCGAAGCGGCCGGAAAAGGTATCGACACCAAGGAACACGCGGCTACGATAGCGAAAGGACGCCAGGGAATTTTCCACGGTATGAAATCGCTGTTCTGCCAGGACCAGTACGGTCAGATTGATAAGGTGTATTCCATTTCTGCGGGATTGGATTATCCCGGTATCGGACCGCAGCATGCGTATCTGCATGATATCGACCGTGCACAGTATTATCCCATCACGGATGACGAAGCGGTTAATGCGTTTGAGTATCTTTCCAGGACGGAAGGAATAATCCCCGCAATCGAAAGCTCCCACGCGGTTGCATATGCGATGAAACTGGCGCCTACGCTCGATAAGGACAAAGTCATAGTTGTTACGCTCTCGGGCCGCGGAGACAAGGACGTCGCTGCAATAGCAAGGTACAGAGGACGTGATATCCATGACTGATCTGAAGAAAGTGTTCTCGCGCAAAGCGTTTATTCCTTTCATTACCGTCGGCGATCCGGATATGGAGACTTCGGAGAAACTCGTGAGGGCGATGGCGGAGAACGGTGCGGATCTTATCGAACTCGGTTTGGCTTTTGCCGATCCTGTAGCCGAAGGTCCCGTGATTCAGGAAGCGGACAACCGTGCGTTGGCCGCCGGTACGAATACCGACAAGCTGTTCGATATGGCTGCAAGGGTACACAGTGATACGAGTGTACCGCTGGCTATAATGACATACATCAACCCCGTGTTTGTGTACGGTCCCGACAAATTCATGAAAAGATGCAAGGAATCCGGAATATGCGCACTGATTGTTCCGGACATGCCTTATGAGGAAAAAGGAGATCTTCAGGGATATTGTACAGAATACGGCGTCAAACTCGTATCGATGGTTGCACCGACGTCCAAGTCCAGGGTAAGTATGATTGCTTCCGAAGCAGAGGGGTATATTTACGTCGTATCAAGCATGGGTGTGACCGGAGTCAGATCCGGAAACGAATTCTCCGGAAACCTGCAGGAAATA
Source organism: uncultured Methanomassiliicoccales archaeon (assembly GCA_934234005.1). Lineage (GTDB taxonomy): Archaea > Thermoplasmatota > Thermoplasmata > Methanomassiliicoccales > Methanomethylophilaceae > Methanoprimaticola. Next base: position 3,350 of record CAKQHC010000059.1, read on the forward strand.
ATCGGAGCAATCCGTTCCGTAACGGACGTTCCCTGTGCGATAGGGTTCGGAATATCCACTCCGGAACAGGCAGTAAAGATGGGATCCATTGCAGACGGAGTTATCGTGGGTTCCGCCATAGTGCGCATAGTCGCCGAACACGGACGTGATTCCGTGCCTTACGTGGCGGAATTTGTAAAGTCTATGCGTGAAGCTTTGGATTCCATCTGAAACGAATCGGGGTCGAAAGACCCTTACTTTTACGATTTCTACGTAATTGAGATTTGAGTATTTGTTATGATTTTTCATAGTTGCAATGGATTGAGATTACGAATTATCAACAAGCAATTTTATTCTTTTTCTTTTCGGTTTCACTTCATGTGAGACTGAATGTATTTGTCATAGTGTGACTCCAGAATATGTAATGCATATCCCATATGGGCATGACATCATCGCAGATACCGGCCCAAATTACGTCATAATCCATATGTTCGCAGTTACGTACTATAAAATTTCTAAACCGAACATATTGGAGCCATAGAAATTCCGGTTCCTCCGTCTTCAGCCATGAATAGTTTATCTTAACAATCTTGCCTATTTGTTGCAACGAGAACGCACATGTTGCCTGATAAGCATAATCAGTGAGGAACGAGTCCTTGGAGCCGAATCTGTGTGTAGTCTCTGCTATTTTTTCACAGTAGGTGCAGATGGAATTCAGTCCTTTCAACGCCCGTGTATATTCATCCATAAATCAGAATCCGCTCCTTGAGTACATCTCTGGTGAAGTCATCGTCATCTCTCAGAACACTGGCAGTCATTGCGTATACGTCGCATTTTAAAACGGTCTCGAGTTCATCTTCGAAGTCAAAAATATCAAATGCTCTGAATCCCGGGCCGATTTCTACAATCATGTTGTAGTTGCTGTTTGCACGGTTGTTATATTTGGCACGAGAACCGAAGAGATACACTTTTGTGATATGATGCCTGCGAGCTACTTGTCCGACAACCTTGGACAGTTTTTTAAAAGTGTAATCTTTTTTGAATGGATTGCAGGACATAATAGTGAAGTGTATTCTACATTGAAATAATGTTTGAGCAGCCATTCAGAATTCCGATGCACAATAGTATGCCGGATTGAATAGATTGTACTAACAAATTCCGAAATTGTTGCGCTTTACTTCTCCGATTCTTACTTCCTTTGGGCCTTCTGCGGGATTTTTTCACGGTTTCCGAGCATCGATCATTCCGAGATCCATGAGGATATTTTCATTGCGGTTCGGTAAAGCAGTCCGAACATTGCAGAAATACAGCATTCGTTAACCGAAATGCATGCAGCGGGGATATTTAGCGGGATGTTTTGATGGGTTTCAGATCTTTATCGCGGAACGGCAGAGGAATTGTGTTGATGTCGCGCCAACGGTGTTGGTAATTGCCGGTTTTGATTTGTTCAACGGCTGTGCTGTTCAGACTTTTTGTCGGATTTGCCGAATTCACGAATCCATTTTACGTAACAGAGACGGTATGGCAGTCATTTTGTCGACATTCCTTTGAATTTGCAGGTTTATGACGTCTTTTATCTGCGAATGCAATTTGTTAATCGGCGTAAGTTCTTTGTCACGGTCTTTCGCATTATGCACATTGTGTTTGGCACAGAGATTGCTCAAAACAGAGCTGTAAGAATGATGGAGTATGGGATTACCATACTTCCATTTTTAATTCTTCAGGATTTTAAGTCGAACATTTTCATGCATAAATTTACCAACTCATTGGTACGGTTCTGAATATCGTCAATCTTCCACGACTCTTTTGATGCAATGTCACGGTTGATTTCCAGTCCGTTCCTGTACCCAATGTATTTTCCATTATCGTTGATACGATCTCTTTTCTTTTCGAATGACATATTGCTGAGATCGTTGTTGTATCCTGTAACTGTAAGGTTTCCTAGTTTATGGCAGTATTTTTCTCTGTATTCCGATGCTTTCTCAGAATCTCCGTCAGCAATCATATCTACCCAGGCCTTGGGGACATTGTTGCCTTCTGGGAATATGTGTTCAATTGTCCAAACATAAACCATATTTTTTCCCGATTGTTTCTTCTCCCAGAGGTTGGTCCAAGTCTCTTTTGTCATCATGCTTTCAGCCAATTTACAAAGAATGTATCTTGTTACATCCGTATTATCTGTGTAAATGTCTCCAGACAACTTTGATGCAAAGACGTCATCAGAGGCGCTGTTAGAAATCAGGAACGAATACAACCTCTGTTCCAATTCGTTTCCTTTCAATTTCTCCTCTTCGATGTTTAGTATTAACTTCATGAATATACGGTTCACATCGCGAGTCGGAGGAACATCGGTCAGATTCCTTCTGACAAAGAATTTCGAGAGGAAGCCGGTTATTGATTTAATTTGTTTATCTTCCAATTCCAGATCATTTTGCTTGCGCATCAGATACAGCAGAATGATATATCCTGAAACTCCTTTGATGTTGTTTAAATCTTTAAACTCTTTCAGATATTCGGAATCGGAATCGGATGTTGTCAGGAATTGGTTATAAATTCTCGCGCAGGCACTGATATTTTCCAGGAATCCGTTGAGATCCCTCTCAATGAGACAGATGTATATCTTTAGAAGGTTGGACTTGGTTGCAATGTCGCCCAAAGGATATAATGAATTGTCTGTCCTGAACGGGGCGTTGATATCCGATCTAAATGCGTTGTAATAGAAACGGAAGAACCTCTCCTGTGTGGCATAATCATTGGAGATTGAGTTTATGATGCTCTTCCACCTATCGTAACATTCATTTGGATTTATTCCAAACTTCTCAGATTTGGCTAAGGCGGCATTTTTCATGAGGTCTACGGCAGTAAGGGATGATCCTCTGTTGTTGAGTGCTTCGAACATTACATAGGCATCAGAGTGGGATGCAACTTCGATTTTCACCATTATAGCTGTCATAACCATCTCTTTAATTGAGAATAGTTTTGATAGAGGATCTTTTGAATTATCTATATCTTTTTGAATCTGATTTCTGAAGAACTCGTAACAACGTTTGATGTTGCGATTGCCGAAACGACCTGGTTTATTCAAATCGTTAATGCCTTTTAAAATCTCAGCCTCGTGCATCACGTAGATAAAATCTTCTCTGTTCTGATTTATATCTTGAGGCGATACGATTAATCCATCTTTGGCACCCTGTTTGGACAGACGGCTCTTAATCTCATAGATTTCATGCTGTTGATCCTCAGACATTTCAAATGAATGTTCCTTAAACTTGCTATATAGGGCAGCTAACAAGAGACTGATGGTAGTAAGGCGTTGTTGTCCATCGATAACTTCCAATGGGACAATCTGTGCAGAATCAGTAGAACCGGAGATGCAGATTATGGATCCAATAAAATAACCTCTTTCATTCTCGATGAGATCATCATACAAAGCTGACCAGTTTGTCTGACCCCAGGTATATTCTCTCTGATACTTGGGGATAAAGAAATAGATGTTACTGGAGAACAGAGGACCTATTTCATATTGAGTAGCTGAATTAATCTGCATATTATCAGTTCGTTATATTATACAGACATATTATGTTGTCTAGGTATAGATTTTAATATTTATATTATTAAAAACTTTGTTTGATAATTATTCGCAGGAGTTTATCCAATATTGGAGTTTTGCCGGCTGTCTGTAGTAGTTTGTCAATACAATATTGTTTGCTACTGTCTGCAGGCTTGTTGATTTTTTTATGCTAGGTCACCAACGGAATGACATAGATTGAATTCCCGGTGGCCTGAGTATGCATTAACGTGGAATGTCGCCTAATTATGAACATACTGTTGTAAAACAGCCGATGTTTGTGAAAAATCAATAATGTTTTCCATTTTTGCATCCGCATTTCGGACAATGCTTTTTTTAGTATTTGGACAGTTCCCGAATATCTCATATTTTATGTGATTTTGCAACCTGACGACGAGATCCTTTTTCTCATCGGTTGAGAGCATTTGGATGCTTTTTACGACATCCGCATATGCATTCTTCGCATTTTCCGAAACCATACAATGCCGTATGTGTTTATACTATATTACTATCAATTTGTAATAATCTGATTTCTTTTATACAGAATCATCACACGGGCAGTGACCTAGCATATTTTATTTTAAAAGTATTGCTATGTTGTTAAGATTGGTAGCGATGCTATTCCAATCTCCGGTACAATCTAAAGTTTTTATGTAAATTTTGTGTCCAAGTAGATGAGTTTCACATGATTCAAAATTTTCAGTTGTTTTTGCATATAATAGTATGCCCGATACAAGATCCCCATTATGCTTATAACACCAGTTCTGGAGATATGCATTCATTTGATATAAATTGGGGCTGTGTAACCTTTTGGTATCGTGTTTTCCAGATAAAATAGCTCCATAGCATTTTGTATCCAGAATTATAACTTTATTTCCTTTCTTCAATAACAAGTCCATTTCCATTCCAGGGAGGTAATCGCAGCTATCTCCAGTTACTGCCCAATCCAATTGTCTCAGACTACGAAATATTTCACGGTGTTCAATTTCAAAATATCCTCTCACAAAATCTTCGAATAATTTATGTTCCTTCGAATCATTGAGAAATCCCCTTACTGCCCGGCTTTCTCCAACTGAAGGGAGCATCCCTTCGACATAAAGTTTGCAGATGTTTAATGCCATGCCATATTCTTTATCACGACCTTTGTATTCGGCTAAATTCCAGCGTATTGAGTTTAGTTTAACTAATGGAATTTCTATCATTTTGTCGTTTAAAGTTTTCAATTTTGAACATATCTGTTTATTTAGTTTGTATGATTGCTGCATTGAAACAATGACTGAATGAATTACCATATTCTGGTATGTATTAATATCATAAAGATCATAGTCACAGAATAGTTTTCCTCTACAGTATACGCCCTTTTTTACTGATTTTGCCACATCTATGTATCCGTGGGGCGCACTAGTTAATTCAGTGTGAGTCGAATAGTTATTGATTATTCCTCTTCTGAATACAGTTTCCATACAATGATCCATGATTGATGCTATCACGTTCAGATGGTTATCAAATACTTCGCTTCCGCAATGAAAATCCTTATCTGGTTTTATACGCAACGCGTAGGCCAGCAGATAATAGAGATTCTTTGGATGAATGAGACTCAATCGAATCCCTTCAATTCTTTGGCGATATTTTCTACTTTATCTGCATCATCATACCAATATTCAGACAACAGAGGTAGTATATTATTATCTATAACTTCGTCAAGAGTAAGATCTTCCATAAAGTAACTATGGCCTATTAAGAATCCGGGACCTAGTGTGCGATCTTCAAGAATCATTTTGTTTAGTTTTTTAATTTTGATCTTTACATCTTCCCACCGAGGATCATCCATTTTGACGCGGTCCAGACTGGGTGTTACATCATAAAATGCAAATCTCCGTCTCAACGCAAAATCAAGAATTGCCAAACTTCTGTCTGCAGTATTCATAGTACCTATGATGAATACATTATCTGGAATCTGAAACTCTCTGTTTTGATACATTAAAGTAATATTCTCTCCACGATGGCTCTTTTCTATAAGCATCATAGTTTCTCCGAAGATGCGACTGATATTTCCTCTATTGATTTCATCAATTATGAAAAAATAAGGTTCATTCGAATTGGCAGCTTCATTACAAAATTTAAGAAAGGGCCCAGGTTGATAGTTGAATCCGCCATTATCGGTTGGTTTAAGACCAAGCATGAAATCTTCGTAACTATAACTTTGATGGAACTGTACTATTTTTATATTCTTAGATTTCTTTTTTCCTAGCAATACATACGCAAGTCTCTTTGCCATGTATGTTTTACCTACGCCAGGTGGTCCTTGTAAGATAATATTGCCTTTTTTTCTGAGAAGATTTTGTAGTTTTGTTAGATCATCGTTATTTATGAATACCTCTGAAAGGAACTCCTCCGGTCCGTATTTAGGATAATATTCTTCGTTTTCCTCATCTTTTTCAGAAGACATTGTCCAAATGTCAAAAGAATCTTCTTTGAAAAGATGTAATTCTTCAATAGCAGTTTTTAATTCTTTACGAAGGGTCCACGTAAATGCACCCTTATCGGCTTCACCATCTTTCCCCTCGAACATTATTGGCCAAATTGCAGGTTTACCTTCATCATCTATAGTACGGGCGCAATTCGTAGCTTTTGCCACAATACGATTAATTGAATTACCCATGGCTACAAAATAAGATGGTTTTTTTCCGGTACTATTCGATAGCTGGCGACAAGATGCAGATCCGCCCATTTTAACCAGCACTCTAAGATACTCTAAGCGTTCTTGATTGAATATATCAGGATTCGAGAGTAGTTCTTTCCATTGATTGACAGTGATGCCAGGATTGTAATCAGGATATATGTTAACAGGATCTCCAGTATGTTTATTCCACGCAGCTGCAGACAAATCCAATAAGGATTTATAACCCCAGCCATTCAATTTAGATTTCAAATCAGCATTCCAAGAAATATATTCTTTTCCTTTAAAATCACGAGTTATCTTAACATATTCATGTTTTTTCAACAGATATTGACGTGATGTTTCATCAAGTGTCGTGAATAAATCTGGGCGCATCCAGAATAATGC
>CAKQHC010000060.1 GCA_934234005.1 uncultured Methanomassiliicoccales archaeon
AGGCCACACCATGGACGAAATAAAGTATGTTATGGTTGTAATTCCGCCTGTGATATAGATTTTATTGACTTCAATAACGGAATAGATTGCACCGATTATTACAACTGCCAAAGACAAACATAGGAATATGAAATTCGTACTGTTTCTCATAATGCTGTTGGCAACATACTCTTTGAACTGATCTAATTTGTCACCGACGTTAAATCCGTATATCAGGATTACAAAACCGATGCAGAAAACAGCAAGACTGCCGGACATTGCGGCGATGGTATCAATATTTGGGTCGTCCAGATACATGAACAACCTTGGCAATATGAAGAATAACGACAGGATCATCATCATGATTCCGATCGGCGCAAGGAATCTTCTCCTCTTGCCAGGATCAGACAGCATTCTGGTTACGATATAAAGGGATCCTTCCAATCCCGGAGCCTGCTTCACAAATACCTTACGTACCGAATCCACATGTGCACGAGACGATATTATCGGATAGATGTATTCGTCTTCCGCACCGTCCCCGACAAGAACGACACTGTCGGGCATGATGTCGTCCAGCACTTCTTCCAATTGGGTCACAAGTGCCAAATCCGAACGGTGTCCTACATGTTCGTCACCGCAGATTAAAGCAACTTCGGCATCCTTGCCATCATCCTGCAATTCCAAACAGACACTCACTGCACAATACAATGCGTTGAGATCCGAATCTTCCGAATCTGCTATACCGAATTGCGTCGCGGCCTCCAAACAATTGTTGACACCGATTACAGGTGTGTGCACATGGGCCTTCACCCCGAAATCATCATCCCTGTCGACAACAAGGACTAGTGTCTTCTTCATAACAGAACGTATATTTTTGTATTTTTTAAAATATCGGTTGGTTTACCCAAACTGCTTCGTAGTAAAACACAGGACACCGTCTAAATTATATTCGATGAAATTACATACCCCTGCTATGCGTCTTAGATGGCAGGGCCACTCATGCTTTGAATTTGATGATGGTACCCGTACGGTTGTTATCGATCCTCATGACGGGAAATCAATAGGAATAAAACCGCCGTTTGCGACTGCAAATGTTGTTTTGATGACACACAACCATTATGACCATAACGTTGCGCGTATCATCAGAGGTACGCACAAGGATTTTCTTTCGACCGAAGGGTACTTTGATGCCGCCGGCATGGAATTTGAAGGCATTCTTACATGTCATGATGCTGCAGGCGGCGAGGAACGCGGATTCAACACCATGTATCAATTCACAATGGATGGGATGCGTTTCTGTCATTGCGGAGATATAGGAAGCATACCGGATATGAACGTTATAGAACGCATAAAAGGATGCGACATGTTATTCATCCCCACAGGAGAAGTCATAACGATGGAAATGGATGACGTGAAACGTTTCATCGAATTGGTAAATCCGAACATTATCGTCCCGATGCATTACAGGGTCGGAGGATTAACTTTGCCCATACACACCATAGATGCATTCCTTGACATAATCCCGGAAGATGCCGTAGATTATGTCGGAAATGAAATAGAATTTACACGTGATGATATCACAGATTTGAAAGAATGTTGGATTTTTGATCGCTGAACAGCGTATCAGTAAAGCGCCAAACCTTCCTCAATTCTTCCCATTTCAATCGGCGTGGTCTCATCACCGACGAGCGCCCCCTTGGTATTAGCCAAGATGCCTGCGCCCACATACCTGATACCGTGGTTTACCGATGTCCTTTGGAACTCGACCTTGAAAAGATCGTTAAGCATCGAAACTTCGTCATCGGAAGCATCCGCATGACAGACGCCGCCCTTGTTGGTAACAGAGCATACTGTACCTACAGTGTTGCATCCGGCAATACTTCCGCGGACACATTCCACTCCGAGTGCATCCTGAATGAGAGCTACCTCTGCATCCGTCAAAACTTCACTGACCAATGCTGCATTGTCATTGACAAGAATATTGTTTCCCACTGCACTGTTGGGGCCGTTTAATGCCGTACAGGGAATTTTACTGTCGATTGCGGCAATCTCTCCGGGCTCGGAAAGACCGCTTACAACTGCGCCGTTCGAATTCATGGCAAGCAGAGAACCGACGACAAACGAACCTGCCACTGTAATGGAAACGGTTTCGACGCCGAGTGCCGATTCCAGAGCCCTTGTGAACTCCGGGTCGGCATCGGCGGCGACGAATGCGAGATTCTCATTCACACTAGCAAATACACCGATGTTGGCATTTCCGCCGTAACGCGAGAACCTCATCATCCTATCAAACCTCACTCGGTTTTGGGTGCAAGAGAGACTTCTACAAGACCGTCGTCAAATTTGACGGCTTTGACTGCAATCTTGCTGGGAGGGTTACGGATTCCGTTGGCCCAGAGAGCCTCGTTGACGCTGGCATCAATCCATACGTGCTCTTCGTCGGCTTTCATGTGCCTCATGACGTGTTCCCTGACTTCCTTAACTGCGCGGTTTGTCCTCCTGGTACGGGGGGCCTGCTTGGTCTTCCTCAGGGGGATGATAATGATTCTCTCAATCTCATCTGCCATTCGAATCACTCCTTAAGTTTGCTCATGCGCCATGATCTTCTCTTGGGGTGGCGCAGGAACTGCCTGTTCGTTCTCATCATAACCCAGGCGGGGACACGGCGGTTCTGTTTAACCTTCTTGTTGAGCCTGGCTTTCATTGCTGGGGGTTTAGTGCTTGACATGATTATCTCCTCTCAATGGTGATCTCCCTCTTCTGAGGGGCGATCTGCCCAAGGATGTTCCTCAGCATGGCATCATCGATGACTCCTCTCAACCTGCCGCTCTGTGCAAGCTGAACAAGCTGCATCTCAACAGATTCCGCCATCTGAGGATTTGCCAGACGTATATTTGCGAGTCTGTCGCGTGCCTCGGGGGTGAGGATCTGCCTAAGAACAGATTGCATCTGCATCTCATGCTGTTTTGCCTGCTCCTGCTGAGCGGCCTGCTGCTGAGCCTGCTGCTGAAGCTCGGCCATCCTCTTCTGTCTAAGTGCTGCCAATTCCGGATCTTCCATGCTGATTCCTCCTTCAGGCCTTCATCTCGTCATAGACCTCTTTTGCGGTGTTGTCCAGAAGGGACTGTCCCGCAGGGCTGATTGCACGACCCTCCTTGTCTTTGGAGACAAGGTATCCGGCTGCCTCAAGCTGAATGAGACACTTTCTTGCAATGTTGCGGCTTCCTTTGACTGCTTTGTTGGGCATAGATCCTTTGTCAGCAAATCCACCGTATTCGGCGGCCAGCTTGGAGGATCCCATGGGGCCTTTTACGTACAGTTTTCTCATAATCGAAGCGGCCCTGTTGTACCACCAGTCATCCTGGGTAGGGGCTCTCTCAGTGTGCCTTCCAGTCTTTGCAAACTCAGCCCACTCGGGGGGAACGATGTTAGGGTTCTCCTTGAGTTTCTGGGCCGTTTTGAGGATGAGCTGCTCGGCAGGGACATCGTAGACGGTTACCATTTTATTACCTCGCACTGTCCAATGGACAATAACGAAAACCGTTAGTTACACCAGATATATAAACATTACTATCAAGTAATCTCGTAGAAAACCAATTCCGTACGTCCGGCTAACCCCCGTACGGCCTGAGAGTGAAATACCCTCCACGGCAATGTCGCACAATAACGACACTGATATCCGTGAAGACTCCATTCACTTTTCCATATATAATGATTTTTGAAAAAAAATTGATTTCGAGCTGTATTTGAAACAACACCGTATTATCTGTTCTAAAAAATTGTTGGGGCTATACAACATATTATAACCTACCGATAATCTATGAAATGACATGGATGAAGAAAATAAAGCATTCTGCACACAATGCGGAGCAATTCTTCCAGAAGGCGCACAATTCTGCCCCAAATGCAGTGCACCGTGCCACCCCGATTCGAACGGATCTTTCCAAAATTCGCAATACAACGCCGATGCCATGCTGGAATCCAAATTAGATTCTACCGCAACATTTACGCTTATTACGGTGTATTGGCCATTCTAATGGGACTGTCATGCATTGTAAGTTCGGTCAGCATAACCGAAGCGATGTGGAGCGACATAGAACAGACTGTCATCGAAGCGGGAACAACAATGCCCTACACACTGGATGAATTCAAGAGTTACGCAATAATGAGCGGAGCTCTTCTCCTGATAAGCGGACTGAGTGCATTTGTCGGATATTACCTCGCCAAACACCGTATGGAGTTTAACCTTACACTTGTGGCATTCGTCATCGCAACGGGTACCTGTTTCATAGGAATCATCACGTTGCTCATCGGATTATACATGACATACCGTGTCTACAAATGTCAGCCTTGCTTCAAGAGTTAAACGCATTACGACCCTAGGGGTCGGTTTTTTCTATAATATTGCAATATCCTCATGATGAAGACAATTGTCGCTGTAAGCGGAGCATCCGGATCCCAATATGCAGTGCGCCTTATGCAAACACTTGATGCCGAGATCTCCCTTGTGATGTCTGCAACTGCAAAAAAGATACTCGAAGCAGAAACAGATACGTCGGTAGACGACCTTTATCAACTTTCGGATTATGTATATGAAGACGATGATTTTTTTGCACCCATCGCTTCCGGAAGCCATCAGTTTGATTCGATGATTATCGCGCCCTGCAGTGAATCGACAGTTGCCAAAATTGCCAACGGTATTGCAGATACATTAATCACCCGTGCCGCGTCCGTGTGCATAAAAGAAAAACGCAAACTTGTTCTTCTTGTCAGAGAAACTCCGAAAAGCGCAATAATGCTTGAAAACGAATTAAAACTAGCACGTTTGGGAGTTGTGATTATGGATGCAAATCCTGGATTTTATCCTAAACCGCAAACTGTGGACGATATTGTAAATATCGTTGTAGGGCGGTGTCTCGATCAGATCGGCGTAGATTCGGGACTGTACAAAAGATGGGATTGAATTATTCTTTTATTCCGAAGGCAATTATAGATTCAACGGAAAGATTCTCCGACAAAGATATGATGTTGCGAACATACTCTTCCGCGGACGTATCGTCGTTTGTTCTGAGACGTATTTGAATCCAACATGATCCCAGCCCCAAATCTTCGGCTTCCATCTGCATATACGCCGAAGCTATGGACGCGTCTTCGATCCATACGTCCGAAATCGTTTTATCAGCCGCCACCACGACGGCAAAAACAGCCGAATTAAGAGCCTTGGCGCTGCCGTTGGAACGGCAGGACGCCAATGCCCTGATAGTTTTAATATCATCGATACGAAACAGTCTTACAGGACGGAGATTTCTTGATGAAGGGGCGAGGGCGCCTGCCTCAAGAATCAGGTTTTTCTGTTCTTCCGTCAGAACATTTGCCGAATAGCTGCGGCATGAATGTCTTGACCTTACGATATCGATGAACAATCCGGTCACTCCAGATATATTGCGGGACGTCCGGGAGATGCCGCACGGGCCTTTTTGGCAGGATCGTATACATCTTCCGCATCTGCAGACAATACTTCGACCTGCAGACCTGTTTCGTCGGCAATGAACGGAACTGCATTGCCCAATAATGCAAATTCATCCGTCTCAAACACAGGTGTTTTCGATCCAGGTTCGCACCTCGAAAACTCGACTGCAACCTTCTTTGCAAGTTCGGATGCTGCTTTTCCGTTTTTCTTTATCGAATCGTCAGACATGCATGCCTTTGTCAGATTGGGGATGGAAAGCGTACCTTCCGACTGCATCTTGGCTGCGACAGACATTACATCCTTCTTCCACTGTGCCGACGTATACAAAATAAGCTTTTTCGGCTCAATTCCGGCAATTTTCCTGATTTCGATTATATCGGAAAGCGTATCGCGAAGGAGATTCTCACCGTATTCGGCAGATGCGGAGATGATACTGTCGTCGGCCTTGGGAAGTTCGGCGGTTGAAACAAATCCGTCGAATCCTGCCTGTTCCCAAAGTTCTTCCGCGGTATGGGGCGTAATAGGCATCATCGTCTGAATCCAAATGCGCAATGCTTCTTGGATAGTTTCTCTGTTGCATCCTCCGCGTCTGTTATACCATTTGATATCATTCATCATGTCAAAGTACACAATGGTAGCCATTGCCCTCAGATCGTTCTTGGACATTGCCTGCTCTATGGCGCGTATCTTTGAATGGAATCTGGAAAGTAACCATGAATCGATAGTTCCTTTGGCCCCGTCCTTCTCGCTGGCGAGTAGATCCCCGACTGTAGTGACTACTTTTTCCATCCTCTGCTTGTATGTACGTACGGTATTCGGTTCCCACTCGATGTCTACGAACATGGATGCGACATGCGCATAATACAACCTCATGGCATCCACACCGTATTCGGCAGCTGCTCCGGGAATCGGTTCCGCTCCGCCTTTGGATTTTGATATTTTGTTCTTGTTGTTTCCTGTGACATACCAATTGACGGTTATTCCCCTCGGCCACATCTTTTCGGGCAGTATGGCAACATGGTTAAACAGGAACACGGGGAAGTGCACAGTCATGTGTTCTTTTCCTCCGAGATTCATATCCAAAGGATACCAGTACTGTACATCGTCATGAATTGTTTTCAGAAGATCCGACGATATGCCTGTTGATTTGGAAACAGAGTCAATATCCCCTTCGGACAGAATAACATAGTCAAAGAATTCCTCGGTCATCTGTTCGGGAATAATACGTTTGTCGTTTGCATACAGAGATATTGTGTAATAGATGGGATACAATGTGGAATCGGAAATTGCTTCGATAATCCATTTTTCATCAAACGGGAATTTCGTTCCCAGCCAATTTCCTAATCTGGCGCACGCCCTCTCTCTGAACCAATCGAGAACACCGTGAACATTATCTGCATATTCGCTTGGATTAATATCCATGGTTTTGCAGTGTTCCGATGTTTTGGCCGTAAGGTCCTTGTCCGCGTAATTGATGAACCACTGGTCGTCTATTCTCCTGATGTGCACGCGTTTTCCGCATCTGCACACTACTTCTTCCGTAAGATCGTAGAACAATTCGGCTTCTCCGGCATCAATCATTGCCTGCTTCATCCTGTCCTTTGCCTCTTCTACGCGCATTCCTGCAAAGGGTCCGCAGATTGCCTTCATCCTTCCCATGTGGTATCCGTCTTTGTATACCTGTTTCTTAGCCTCCGTCATCAATTCCTTGATTTTGGCCTCGTCATTATTCTTGAATATCGCAAGTTTTTCTATGGCATCCTTTGCGGGGAACTCACCATAGCCCTTCATTTCGATGATTGAAACAGGAACAACGGAATCAATCAATTCTTGGGATAATCCGTAAACAGTTTTCATATCGGGATCTTTCTTAACCTTCTCGAGACTTACCCAATCGTCGGGTGCATCGGACGGCACGGATGTAACTAATCCCGTTCCCACATCGGGATTGCAGAATGTTGCGGGAAATACAGGGATTTCGCGATGAATCATCGGTGCTTCGCACATCCATCCGATCATATCTTTTCCGGATATGGTTCCGATTTCAGTTATACCGTCTTTTTGGAGTTCCAATTTTTCGGCTGCCTGCGGCGAAACTATCCACGTCTCTCCGTTCTTGTTGATCTTCTTGTACTCAACTTCGGGATTCACCCAAAAACAAACCTGCCCGTAAACAGTCTCGGGCCTAAGCGTAGCGGCAACCAAAAACTCATTGCCGTGCTTGAATTTCAAAAGAGTGTATTCCTGCGTTTCGGCTTTTCCGCCTTTGGAGATATCGGTTTCAGAAGGATCTACTGCAACCGGTCCGCATGATGGACATACGGATGCATAGTACGGTTTTTGAATTAAAAGTCCCTTGTTTTTGAGTTTACGGAACTGCCATTGAATGAATTTGCCGTAATCGGGATACAGCGTGCAGGTAAATCTGCGCCAGTCTGCAAGAAATCCGAATTTCTTCCAATATTCGTTCTGGTAGACATTGTTGAAGAATTCGATTACCTTCATCGGTTCTCCCAATTCTTTGATTTTCTCGGGAGGACAGCCGTTTCTGATTAGGTAATCTATTGTGGGTTCATCTCCCCTTGCAATCTTTCCGGCAAGACTTATTCCTCCGTTTCCGGTTGCATGAGTACCTACGGGGAAGAGGACATTGTATCCTGTCATACGTTTGTACCTGCAGATTGCATCAGTGTATGTGTATCCGCGAAGATGTCCGACGTGAAGATATCCCGTTACGCCGGGGTATGCGAATATGCCCATAAATTTGGGTTTGCCATCCTGACGCTCTGATTTGTTGACTCCGGCCTCCAACCATCTGGACTGCCATTTGTCTTCGATTTTCTGTTTGTCTCTGTCGTACTCGAAATCCATTCGATCCCCTTGTAACACGCGCGTGTACGCACGCCATTTATTTAACTGATGTTCAATGAAAAAGGAACAATATGAAAAATAACGGTTTTTCGGAATACGGATACGAATGTCTCCGGTACGTCCGATACTAATCCCCTTATTTAAATGATTAAAGCGCAGATGACAAAATCCGTAATGTCATCCGTTATAAGAAAGTTAGAATCAAGAAAATTTTAAATATTACACATTATTTGACTAAAATGTACACATTTATACAATTTTATGATGAATTTTGTAATTTGCTGTCTTACAATTTTCATTATTTGTCTGACAGTTGTCGGTTAATATTAAATATGGCAATTGACATGGAAGTATTGCGGCTAGAAGGGATGGGACCACGATAGCACGCATTGAAAGAAGGATGCAAAATGGCTGTTGACGAAGGGAGCTTGAAAGTCACCATAAGAATCAGTCCGGAGGATTTGAATCTCCTGGAAGATTATATGATGGAACACGGCATCGAAAACAGATCTGACTGCATCCGCGAGGCAATTAGGTTGCTTGTCGAAAAAGACAATGCAGAGGATTGCTCGCAAACAGGGCTGTTCGTTCATCTGAGTGAAATCCAAAAGGCCACACTGAAGGGACTGGTAGACCTCGGCATCGCCGTCTCTGAAGAAGAATTCGTAAGAAGAATCCTCCTTGAGAAGATTATTCCTGCGAGTGAGGTCGATTCGGCAATCAACAATGCGTTCAGATTGGCCCAGAAGCAGAGTGCTCTGAAGTGACGAATGAAAAAGAATCCGATGGGAACTCGAAAGAGTGGATTCATGTAAAGCCGATCTTTCCCGGGTGATGGGAACCGACAATGTTGGAATCCGGGTAAAACACTTTACAAATAAACAGGAAAAGGTGTTCAAATGTCTGAAAGCCAAGGTGCGGAAGTCACAGCCCAGGTACGCGTTGCTGTCGTGGGTGTCGGCGGAGCAGGAAATAATGTCATAACCGACATGTATGATTCTCTTGTGCCATTCCATACAATAGCTGTCAACACAGACAAGAACGCCTTGCACCTCGATACAAGAGCGGATGAAAAGATCTACATTTGTAAAGAGGTACTGAAGGGTGAAGGAACACACGGTGACGCTTCTTTGGGAAAGAAGTGTGCCGAAATCCACGAACAAGAGCTCAGAAAAGCACTCTCCGAATATGATTACGTATTTGTTGTAGCGGGCCTTGGTGGGGGAACCGGTTCTGGTGCAGCACCGGTTATCATCAACATAGCAGAGTCTCTTAAATGTACTGTAATTGCAGTGGTAATCAAACCGTTCTCACTCTTCGAAATGAGTAGGGC
>CAKQHC010000061.1 GCA_934234005.1 uncultured Methanomassiliicoccales archaeon
GATGGGAGATAGAACTGTCTTCTCCGAGATAGCCCGCGAACTTCGCAAATATCAGTTTTCGGAAGTTTTGGATAATTTTTTCCGTTTGGATCCCAGTCTGAAGCAAAGGGATGTCAATTCGATCAGGAAGATTTTCTCTGCAATGATGAAACTGATTTATCCCGACGGAAATGTTGACAAGGGCGGAGCCGAAGAAATTCTCAGGTTCGCCATGGAAATGAGATCCCGCGTAAAGGAACAGCTGAAACGCATTCAGCCCGACGGGGAATTCAAGGATGCAAGATTCATCTACACCGATAAGGAAACGGGAATATCTAACGAAGTTTTGGTTCCGGAATGCGTAATGCTGAAGAACAGGCACGGTACGGAATGATGTCATGATATAATAGAGATAATCATTATATCGCAGTGATACAATAACTGTCTGTGGAAGATCTAAGGATAGTCGACGGACTCTGTCTGAACAGAGAAGGCATTCATTTCGAGGCAAAAGAAGCACATGCAGACATTCCCCGTGATACATGGGACACATATTCGGCTTTTGCCAATACCGACGGGGGAACAATTGTTTTCGGTTTGAAGGAGGAACCGGAAGGTCTGAAGGCAGTAGGTGTATCCGATGTCGACGGAAAGATCAGAAACATATGGAATTTATTGAACAACAGAGAGTTTGTGAGTACGAATCTTTTGTCAAACAGCGATCTGAAGGTTATCGATTGCGACGGTATCAAACTTCTTTCGATGCATGTGCCCCGTGCGGACCGTATGGAAAGGCCCGTGTATACGCATAATAACCCCCGTAACTCATATCGCAGAAACGGAGAGGGCGATTACAAGTGCAATTATGACGAAATTGCGGCAATGATGGCCGATGCTTCCAGAACCACTGCGGATTTATCAATTGTCAGAACATCATTACTTGATGATTTTTCGAAGAAAACCGTTGCTTCATACCGCAATATGTATCGCGTATCCAGGCCGGACAGCGAATGGAACGAACTTGACGATAATTCATTCCTCAGAATTTTGGGCGCGACGGCATACGACGGCGATGTTCTCAGGCCTACACTTGCGGGATTGCTGATGTTCGGTACGGCTTACGCCATATCGTTTGAGGTTAACAACTATTGTTTGGATTACCGTGAATATTCGGAAGATTCGGTAGATTGGATAGACCGTCTGATATCCGACGAGGGGGATTGGTCCGGAAATCTGTTCGATTTTTACACAGAATGCTGCAGACGTATCCGCAGAACGTTGAAACATAAGATGATTATCGGAAAAGATCTGAAGAGAATGGATGACGGCGTTATGGATAAAATCATCAGAGAAGCTTTGCTTAATGCGGTCGTCAATGCCGATTATCATATTTCCGGAGGAGTAGTTGTCGAAAGGAGAGAAGGTTTTGTTATCATAAACAATCCGGGAACATTCAGAATTCCTCTGGAAAAGGCTGAAGCAGGCGGAATCAGCGATCCGCGCAATCCAACGGTATTGAAGATGTTCAATCTTGTCGGATTCGGCGAGCGTGCCGGTTCGGGTATTTCGCGTATGCTGTCATTATGTGTCAAAAATTCGATTCCCAGACCGCATTTCGGGGAACAGAATCGTCCGGACCGTGTAACCGTGACAATATATACAGACGGGAGTACCGACAGAGTGCCGCTTGAATCAAGGATTATCGGCATGATACGGAACGATCCGAAAGTATCGATATCATACATGTCTGAAAGTTTGGGTATAGACCGTAATTCAATATCAAGGACTCTGCAAAAAATGAAATCCAAAGGCATAGTTGAGCGGGTTGACGGCACCAGGGGATTTTGGAAGATTCAGTCACATGAATAACAGATATCACAGAAATTCTGTCATGTATATCGGGAGATATGTAATATTGCCTTCTTTTCTGAGATTCTTTGTGCAGATGACAAATGCCTCCGAAGTATCGTTATGATGTTTTGCCAAATATTCGTCCAATGATTTATGAGACTTTTCCGAAGACGATTTGACTTCAATAGGAATCGTTTTCAGACCTTTGGATATCATAAAATCGATTTCATAATGGTGTTTTCCATCGGGTTTTTCAAACGTATGATATCTCGGTACGTGTCCCGATGAAACCAGAGTCTGGCATACTGCATTTTCGTAAATATATCCAAGATTTGCGGGAAGTTTTCCTTTGACGAGGTGTTTGTATATCGCATTGTCAGAGAATTTGTTGTCGGAGAAACACAGTGTTACAAAAAGACCCGTGTCTTCGAGGAATATCTTGAAGAACGTACGGTTTAGGTTTCCGGACATTCCGATGTGCGGGTCATTGATATGAAAACACAACTGTACTGTTTTTGATTCGGCCATATTGGCAATTCTGTTTATGCTTCTTTTGATTCTGCCGTTGACTCTGTAACGAAGGCTTTCGCTTGCGAGTTCGGACGGAATCATACGAAAATAATCTCCTGTAATGCCGGTGGGATCTATTTTCATGAAATCGTCCGCATACAGCCTAATAATTGATCTTTTGACACGATCTATGTCTTGGAAGCTTTTTCCATTCACATAAGCTTCCACGGCTTGTGGCATTCCTCCTACGGCAACATAGTCTCTGTATTCGCGCATCATGCTGTTGTGGGTTGCCTCATTCAGCGGTTTTCTTTTTTCAAAATTATATTCCAAGAGCCTAAAGGTATTGTTTCCTTTGGCCAACAGAAATTCTTCGAAACTCAAAGGATGTAGTTCGTAGCATTCCTCCTCGCTTGGAATGATGATTCCGCCGATGTTTTTTTTGATAGATATGAGAGATCCCGTTTCAATTATGTCATAACGGCCGTCGGCCACAAGATGTTTTATAGATTCTCTGGCTCTTTTAAAATTCTGTACTTCGTCAAATATCAACGCGGTATTTCTTTCATAAAATTCCTTTTTTGAAATAATTTGTAAATCGCGATAAAAACTATCCAAATCCGACAGATCTGAAAAAAGATTCAATATGTCTTTGTTGGCGACAGAGAAATCTATGTAGACCCATGATTTATACTCGTTATCGGCGAATGTCTTTACAAGAGTGGTTTTTCCAACTCTTCTGGCACCCTTAATCATAAGAGCAGTCTTACCATTGGAACGTTGTTTCCATTCAATCAATTCGTCGTATAATTTACGTTTGAATAACACTGTTCCAACCTTTTCAAATTCGATATTTCTTGAATGTTCACTAGCTATTGTACGTTTTCCCAGAATTTTGATTATATGAAAATGTACGTTTTCCCAGAATTTTTATATGTAGGATTATGACTAAAACCAATATGAAGTTCCTCCAACGCGACAATATTTAGGGGTATTTTTACGGTTGGAGGTAAGTTGTTTGCGGATTTGACAAAGTCATTGCTTGAAATACACAGATGCTACCGTTACTGTCACTGCAACAACGATGATTATGACTATAAATGCCACAGATCTGTTATTTTTGCTCTCAGTCGGCAGTCCGTTGATAATTAACGTTCCCTTATCTGTATCGAATGTACGTCCGGACAGATTCTCCGCAGTGATTTCCAGTCTTTCTTTTGTTTCTTCGTCGTACAATGTTATTCCGATAACGGCATTATCAACATCGCTGAGTCCGTTGCCGAAAGAAATTTTTTCCAGAGACGTGCATCCGGCGATTTTATATCCGTATATGGGACAACCCGACGATATGCATCCGTAACCGAGATATGATACGCTGTCCGGAATCACAATTTCCGTTATGTCGGAACACGATGCGAAAGCGTAGTTCCCTATCTTTTCGGTGCCCTCTTCAATCGTGAATTTTCCCGAATACCCGGACGGGCAGTATTTCAGTTCTTTTCCGTCTGCAGAGTACAGTCCGTTCCTGATGACCGAGAAATTCTGATTTCCTTCTCCGACCGCGACCGACGTTATTCCACCGGAGAGCATCAATCCGGTTACATCAATCTGTGTTAGACTGTCCGGAATATACAATACGCCTGTTTTTCCTTCCGGGAATTTTACCAGTTTTGTCATGTCTGCCGTATACAATACCCCGTCTTTGGAACAGAAGTTATGGTTGTAGACGGAGGCCGTGATTGACTCCAGCGATTTGCAACCCATAAATGACGACGATTCCACATCTTCCAACTTTATCGGCAGTTTTATTGTTTCCAGCGAAACACAGTCCCTGAAGCAGTTGCTTCCGATGGACAGAAGCGTATCCGGCAGTTTTACGGATTTCAGCGAAGCACATCCGCGGAACGCATTGTCGCATATTGTTTTCGTTCCTTTTGCGATATTAACGGTTTCCAGTGAAACGCAGTCAATAAATGCAGAGTTTCCGATTTCATTTACCGAACTCACAGTAACAGTTTTTAACGATGAAGCTTCCGCAAATGCTCTTTCACTGATATATTTTACATCCGTCGGAACTGTATAATCTCCATCCTTTCCCGACGGATACTGGATTAGGGAATACATGTCTATGGTGAAAAGTACGCCGTCCACGGATCTGTAACTGTCGCTGTATTCGCTGACGTCTATTGATTTCAGCGAAGCACAGCCATCGAATGCATGTTCTCTGATATCCAGGACGGTTTCCGGGATATGGACGTTTGTGATTCCGTCGCAGAATGCGAACGCATACGCATCGATTTTGAATGTATTCATAGGAATATCATATGTTCCGGATCTGCTTCCCGGAAACTGTACCAGTATCCAGTCTTCATAAAGAACTCCGTCTTTATCGGAGTAATATCTGTTTCCGCCGTTGACATGGAATGACGTCAGAGAATCACATCCTGCAAACGCCCCTTTCTTTATGCTGATGACGGATGACGGAATATTCGCTTCGATAATCGATGTACAATTTTCGAATGCAAATTCTCCGATCTCAGTCAGGCCTTCATTGAATGTGACTGATTTCATCGAAGAGCATTTTCTGAAAGCATATTCTCCGATTTTATCCACTTTGGACGGAATGTCAACGGATTTTATGGAACAGTATGCAAATGAATTCGGACCTATTTCGGACAGGTTGTACGGCAGATTCACATATGTGAGCGAGGTACAGTTGCAGAATGCCGATCCGTTTATTTTCGACACGGTTTCCGGGAGATTCACCGTTTTCAGTTGTTTCATGGAACTGAATGCATTTTGTCCAACGGATGTAACTCCGTTTTCTATGATGACATGCTCGACCGTGTTTCCTCCCCATTTTTCCTTTCCGGAGAGATTGTACATGTCTCCCGTCCCGCTTATGGTGAGAATATGTGTTGATTCGTCATATTCCCATTTTACGTCATCGCCGCATTTGCCTTCCGTCACGGTTTCCGCATAGCTTTCCGGCGATTCGTTCGCAAGAATCAAACACCATGCTATTGCAAGAACCGCGAACATAGATATGCACAGGACGATTCTATGTTTCGTTCCGACTGTCATAATGACGTTTTTCCGTCAGAGGTGATAATAGTTTCGGGCATTCGTATACGGAATTCGCACGCGGAACCAGTAGCAGTTATTTCGGATGAAGCAATCCGGCAGTTATGGGACGTATCTCAGATTACGATACCGTATCCGGGTGCAGGGAAGCAGAATTCACTCTCAAAGGTTCGCGTTTCATAGGTATTGTCATGCCGTGTCCCGGCGAAGATTTCATTCAGACGAATTTAAAGGATGTTTCCGTGAAGTACAGAAATGCTACACATTACTGCTGGGCGGCTGTTTTCGACGGATCGGACAGGCGTGAAAGATCCAGCGACAACGGAGAACCGTCCGGAACCGCAGGCAAACCGATACTGTCCGTACTGAACGGTACAGGATTAAGCGATGCGATGGTTGTGGTCGTGAGATATTTCGGGGGAACTCTTTTGGGAACGGGAGGGTTGGTTCATGCATACACCGAAGCATCCAAAACGGCTCTCGACGGAATCGGGAGACGCAGGATGGTCGCATGTGCGGAATATTCGTTTACACTGGATTATCAATGGTACAGCGTATTCGAATCAAAATGCAGAGATTTGACAGTGGGTAAGCCGGAATGTGCATTTTCGGAGAAAGTGGATGTTAAGATCTGCGTTCCAATAGGCCGGGATGAAGAGTTTGAGAAACGTATTACTGATTTAACGGAAAGGCATGTGAGGCTGAACAGGATTGGTAATAAGTATGTCTGTTTATAATCGATAAGTAAAATTACGATTCATCGTACAAATACGGACGTAAAATTACGATTCATCGTACAAATACGGACGTAAAATTACGATTATATATTACAAAACCAATTACGGTATGTGCTTCACAGAAAGATATTCGATTACCTCGATAATTGGAAATCGACACCACAACGCAAACCATTGCTGATAAAAGGTCAGAGACAGGTAGGAAAAACATATGCCGTACGGGAGTTTTCCAAGAAATACGAACATTTTGTGGAAATCAATTTCTTGGAGAATCCGCAGTTTTCCGATATATTCGACGGAAGCCTGAGTGTACAATCGATAATATCCGGAATGAAATTGTATTTCGGTCCGTCACTGTTCGTTCCGGGTTCAACACTGTTGTTTTTCGATGAAATACAGGAATGTCCCAAGGCACGTACCTCATTGAAATGGTTCGCGGAGGACGGTTCATATGACGTTATAGCATCAGGCTCTATGCTGGGTATCAGCGATAATATGTCCGGAAAGGGAATTTCCGTTCCCGTGGGTTACGAACAGATCGTAGAAATGAAAGCTTTGGATTTCGAGGAATTCCTGACGGCATGCAGTATACAGCCGGAGTCATTATCTAAGGTTCGCGAGTGTATTCACAGGTATTCGGATATCCCTAAGGCATACTTGTCAGTGTTCGAGAAACGTTTCAGAGACTATATGGTAGTCGGAGGCATGCCGGAAGCAGTTCAGAAGTTCATAGATACGGGAGATTACACTGCATCCCGCGATGTGATTCTCAGTCTGATACAATCGGCCCGTTCCGATATCAACAGATACAATTCGGGAGTGAACCGTATAAAAGCCGGCGAATGTTACGATTCGATTCCTTATCAACTGGATCAGACCAACAAGAAATTCATGTATTCCCGCATTTCCGGGGAAGGATCCAGAAAGTCTGCAGAAAAATATATGGACAATCTTTTATGGATAAAATCGGCCGGATACGGAATATTCTGTTATTCTTTAACCGGACTCGGATTGCCGACTGCGGTGTATGTCGATCGCAGTTCTTTCAGAGTGTATATGTCGGATACCGGAATGTTGACAAATTTGTACGGAATGGGTTCGGTCAGAGCAATTCTGTCATCCGATTTTTCATACAATATGGGTGCGGTTGCGGAAAATGCCGTTGCCGATTGTCTGTATAAATCAGGACATATGCCCATGTATTATCGCAGGACGGGCGGAGACAACAGAATGGAACTTGATTTTGTGATAGAGATGCCGGACGGCATAACCGTCATCGAGGTCAAATCCGGCAAGAAACGCGAGGCTCCGTCATTAACAAAGGTAAATAGCAAGGCAGTAACAAGGAAGATAATGCTGCGCGAAGGAAACATCGGAAACGAGGCTGAAGATGTCCGCGGATATCCTCTTTTTACGGCTGCGTTTATTGACGAGTTGGAGGGAACCATGTGAACAAGGTCCCCTCTGGTCGAAGGGAGTTTAATTATCGGGCGTTGCAATATTGAATATCATTACGATTTTGTTTCCGTCCGATGATATGAGGCTCATTCCAATTTGTACTCGAGAGGTTTCTGTTCTGCATACGGGGGAAACATCAGTACATTACCGTCGTTGTCGCATACGTTTCCGTTTTCATCGTTTTTCAGCCATTTGTTCCTTTCATCGACTTTGAACGATTCCCATTGAATGCACCACGGCATCATTTCTTCCTCTCCGCAATCGTCATAATCGCATTTGCACGGTCCGCGGGAGGTTATAAGATTGGGTGCAATTTTCTTTACATTCTCGTTTATGTATACATGTTTGGTTGCGGGCGGTACAAATTTCAGAACAGTTCCGTCCTTGCTGTATACCATTCCGAAGTCGTCCGAAGAATATGTTTCGTTTCTTTTGTCTACTACTACTTTTTTCAACGGACTCACTCCGGAGAGGGAATCAAAATCAATGCATGAAACCGTGTGAGGTATAAACAAAGTCTCGAAACCATACACATTCCAGTTCCATCCGCCGAAGTATTCGGTCACCTCCCAGGTGAATGAACCATCGTTGTCATCAAAGCATGTGCACCACGGTATTGTCAGGTCTTTCGGAAGATACACTCCGCATTTGACAAAGAGGGTTGTGTTGCAGCCTCCGCAGAAATCTCCGGTGAACCATGGGGCATCTTTTATATGCCGTATTTTGGACGCAAGTTCAAGAATCGATGCAGGCAGAAGCAGTTTGTCCGAATCCATTCCGAGAGTTGCCGCAAGTTTATTGCATACGTCGGGAAGATCGTCTGCCGTTATGGAATTCCAGTCGAATTTTACATCGAGCAGTTTGATGAAAGTCTCGATATCGTTCTGTTCCATTTCATATTCGGCAAGTTCTTTGCGGAGTTCATTTCTGTCCCATGATGCCATCTTTTTCTTTTTGAAGATGTATGGGCCGATTACGTACATCGCGATCTCATCCATTTGATTTTGATCCATGCAATCTGGATGTGCCGAAACGGTATATGAGAATTAATTAATATATTATTAAAAAAATTATTACAATTATCAAACAGACGATATGGACCCCGTCTATTTACAGCACAGGAATTTAGGAAAATATCGAAAAGGTTCAACATTTGCCGAGAGTTTTGGCTTTGGCAGGATATTTATAAATGGTGTCATCCGAAAGTTGATTAAGATATGTAATCGGTCGTGACTGATATAAAATCAACAGACCTTTACGTTCGAAATCTGATTATGCTCTGTTCGATTTCTTTTTGGGATTTCTTTTCGGCTTGATATCATTTTTAATAGCTGTGTATCCATAGAACACTTCTTTTGTGCGTTCTAATTCAGAGATTCTGCCTTTAAGTTCAATCTGACGGCGTTCGATCTCCTCACGGGAAAGTTTCAGTTCTTCCATTACGGATTCGATCGGAAACGGCGGTTCTCCGGCAAGATATATTCTTGCTTCCTCGAATGTTAATCCTCCGCATTCCTGGAGTAACCAGCAGCGCGTTGCATACCTCAGCATGATAAGTTCGTCTTTTGTGAGGTCTTCGCCGAATTTCCATGGCCGGTTCTGTTTGGTTTTCATAACAATCATTCTTCTTTAGAATTTTCATATATGTCTTCAAAGCACACATCGCATCTTCCGAAACGATTTGCTATATCGGATTCGAGTGCGGTAACACTAAAGCGTTTGGCCCGTATTTCCAGTTCCGCACCATATTTTTCTTCAAGCGTACTGCGGTAATATTCCAAAAGCTCGTATTTTTTTACATAATCTTGGTTGTTTTCGTCAATACCGTATTTTTTCAGAATGTTAAGGCGCTTAATGTCATCTGTAGCAAGAAGAATTTGCGCATCTTCTAATGCGAGTTCCATATCATGTTGGAGGATCCAAAGCCGCATGGCATAGATAGCTTGTCTAACCTCTCTTCCATTCTTCGGAGTGTTTGGATATTCGGTTTTATTTTTGACCGGTCCGCGACTATATACT
>CAKQHC010000062.1 GCA_934234005.1 uncultured Methanomassiliicoccales archaeon
TTCTTCAGTTTCATGCAGTTCTCGTGTTCCTGAACTTTCAGGCCGTCGAACCACGTGTTTCCTTTGTATTTCATGTTAAAGAACGCGTCAATCATCGACAGGTTGAGCGATTTTCCGAAACGTCTGGGTCTGGTAAACAGATACACTTTGTTTCCGTCGTCGACGATATCTGAAATAAGCTCAGATTTATCGACGTAGTAGTATCTTCCGCTGCGGATTTCCCAGAAATATTCGATTCCCGTCTGAGGTATCAGCAATTTGAATTCCTCCGCTTCTTTATTCATGAAGCAATAGTTATTGTTGTTCTCTATTTAAAAAGATTCAGTGGATGCAGTCGACATTCGGTTTATAATTTCAATATCCGATTGCTTGTTGTTAGCAATGTTGTTTCAGCGTTGTAGTGCCGAGTATGATTTACAATTGTGGGTGTCAGGTGCTGTAATATGCAAACGTTTGAACTCTCAGCAAACATTCGTTAGATTCGGCACTTTCGAAGCGATTGTTTATAAGCAGAGCAAAGAATACGGGATTCGGTATTCAAATGTCCTTAGCAGAGTACGATGATCTGGACAAACGTATAATTGAGCTATTATCTACATCGAGCCAAGGTTCATACAGGCAAATTGCAAAACAGCTCAATGTTCATCCCACTACACTCATCCAGAGAGTGAAGAATTTAGAATCGAGAGGAGTCATCAAAGGGTACCGCGCAAGCATAGACTATATGGCTCTGGGTTTTGATTATATGGGGTTGGTCAACGTATATGCGGACAACGTTGCTACCGTGCAGGACGCTATCGGAAGCATACCTCAGGTTATTTCTGTTTTCGACGTTACCGGAGACGCCGATTGTGTAGCATGGATCGCCTGTGTGGACAGAGACGAGTTCTCCGATGTCGTGAAGAGCATAAACGCTATACCAAATGTCAAAAAGACAAACACTGCTGTGATTTTGGGCATTAAGAAGGATCCGTTCTCATATATTCCGCCGATAATCGACATGGAATAAGCCCGGTGCGTTTCGCGCGCACAATATATTTTATAATGGGGTTCGGGATAGCGTGAGCCATATAACAGAGGCGCTCACATATGAGAAGAACGAACACATGCGGAGATTTGAGAGCATCCGATCTCGGCAAAGAGGTATGTCTCGAAGGCTGGGTAAGATTTTCCAGGGACCACGGAGGAGTCGCATTCATAGATTTGGCCGACAGGTACGGAATTACACAGATTGTTTTCGATCCGGAAGATTTGCCCGCAGGGGCCGATGCGGCCGAGATTACGGAGACTATGAAAGATTTCAGCCGTGAATCAGTAGTATGCATTAACGGAACCGTAAGAAAGAGAGTGGAAGGAACCGAAGATGCGAGAAACCCCACGGGAGAAATCGAAGTTCTCATCACACATGCTGAACTTCTCAACAAATCCGCTCTTCCTCCGTTCGAGCTGGGAGACCAGAAGGAAAATGTTCTCCCCAGCGAGGACATAAGAATGCAGTACAGGTATCTCGACCTCAGACGTACCGAAATGATGCAGGCCATCCAATTCAGATCGAGACTCGTACATCTTGCCAGACAGTATCTTGAATCCCAGGGCTTCCTTGAAATCGAGACGCCTATTCTGGGCAGGTCCACTCCCGAAGGGGCAAGAGATTATATTGTTCCGTCCAGAGTCCATCCCGGAACATTCTATGCGCTTCCCCAGTCGCCCCAGTTGTTCAAGCAGATGCTTATGGTGGCCAGCATGGACCGTTATTACCAGGTTGCACGCTGCTTCAGGGACGAAGATTCAAGGAAGGACAGACAGCCCGAATTTACGCAGTTGGATCTCGAGATGTCTTTCGTTGACATGAAAGATATTCAGAATCTCATGGAAGGTATGGTCTCTTCGATTTGGAAAGGATTGTACGGAACCGAGCTCAAGACTCCTTTCCCTCACATCGCATACCGCGATGCAATGGAGAGATTCGGATCGGACAAGCCCGATATGAGATACGGTCTCGAATTCACAAAGCTCACCGATGTTGTAAAAGACGCTCCGTACAAGATTTTCCAGAACATTCTCGCGGAAGGCGGTATTGTTGCCGGAATGAATCTCAAGAAAGATATCGCAGGAGAGAAAATCGGAAGAAACGATGTCGACCGTTACATCAAATACGCCAAAAAATGCGGATTGGGCGGACTCACATGGATGAGATGCACGGACGGTAAGCTCGAAAGCAACATTGTCAAGTACTTTACACCCGAAATTCTCGATAATATCAAGAATGTCATGGGAGCCGAGGAGGGAGACCTGCTGTTTATCGTCGCAGGTCCGTGGAAGGCTACCTATGAAGGCGCGGGAGCACTCAGGAAGAAACTGGCCGAGGATCTCGGCTTGGTTCCGAACGATGTGTTCCAATTCTTCTGGATGGACGAGTGTCCGATGTTCGAGATTGATCCCGTATCCGGAAAATATGATGCGTTCCATCACCCGTTCGTTCTGCCCCAGAACGATCTCGACGATGATTACGTGGGCGGAGCATGTTTCGATCTGTGTCTGAACGGATACGAACTCGGTTCCGGATCGCTGCGTATACACAACGTTGATCTTCAGAGAGCAGTATTCCACAAGCTCGGTTTGGACGACGAGAGAATCGAGAACAGCTTCGGATTCTTTATGCAGGCCCTGTCGTACGGCGCTCCTCCCCACGGAGGTATCGCAATAGGAATCGACAGACTCTGTGCGATTCTCCTCAACAAAGATTCCATCAGGGATGTCATTGCGTTCCCCAAGAACAAGAGGGCCGTATCCAACCTCGACGGATCTCCCGCCAAGGTCGACGACGAGAAACTCGAAGAACTCCAGATAATATCTCTTGCGGGAGATATCGATATCGGAGAGTTCGACGAGAGCGAAGATTCCGAATGATCGGAAACTGCCGGGGTAACCCGGCTTTTTTAGGTATTCCTAAATTATAAATATCGATTGGGAGATGTCATATTCAGTGACATAGGACCAAGAGTCCGGCCGGGTTGCGCGTACACACGGGCCCGGCCAGTTTTAAACAACATTCAGAGCCTGGCTTCAATCAGTCTCCTGACTGCATCGACTACTTCGGATGAAGAGTATTTTCCGCCGGTGCTCTTCATGACAAACCCGATTGCCTTGTTGGCTGCTTTATCGTTTTTGGTGTAATCTGTCACAATTCCGGGATTTTCGTCTATGAATCCGTTGATTATCGCATCAAGATCTCCGGATGCATCCGATATGCTTTCGGCAGATTCGCCGGTCATAAGCGATTTCAGTTCTATGGCGCATTCCGTGTCTTTAATCGAACCTTCGACGAATTTTGCGATTACGGACTGTATGTCGTCGGACGATATACCGCGTTCTTCCGCAGCGGTCCAGTTGGCACTCACGGGGCCGGATACCCATTTGACGGCATTCTGTGTTCCGAATCTGTCGGCCACGGCCGAAAACAGTTCGGCAAGGCCGAACGATGTCGCAACCAGCTGTTTGGCCATCTTTTGGTCTATCTTATATTTGTCAGCAAGCTGAAGCACCATTTTCTGGGGACTGAGCTTGATGTGGATTGAGTCCGCCATCTCTTTGATATGGAAGATTCCCAAATCAGGTTCGTCGATGTATCCGTAGTCTGCTTCGAATTCCTTCTTTCTTACGGAGATAGTTACGCCGCGTTCCTCATCGAAACGGCGCGTTTCGCGTTCGATTTTGCCTCCGGCCTTGAGAATCTTGGTTTGTCTGATCATCTCGAATGTCAGTGCGCGTTCCACGTTTTTCAGACCGGTGACATTCTTCACTTCGCATCTTTCCTTGCCGACAGAGATGTTGCAGTCGCAGCGGATGCTCCTCTCCCCGTCGCCGGGAAGGTCTATGACATGGCGTATATCCTGTATGAGCTGTCCGAGGAATTCTCTTGCTTCGGCAGGGGTTGCGATGTCGGGTTCCGTGACTATTTCGGCCAAAGGTATACCCGATCTGTTGTAATCCACAAGAGACGACAGGTCTCCGACCCTTTTTGTCTTGCCGGGGTCTTCCTCGACATGAATTCTGGTGATGCGTATGGGCTTTTTGCCGTTCAGATAGTATATTCCGCCTTCTCCCACGGGATTGTCGTACTGTGTAATCTGAACGCTTTTGGACATGTCCGGATAGAAGTATGTTTTTCTGGAGAACCATGTGGTGTCCGCAACTTTGCATCCCAGCATCTTTGCGAGCATGATGCCGTATTCCAACACTTTTTTGTTGAGCACAGGTTTGGCTCCGGGCATTCCCAGGCACACAGGACATACATGTGTGTTCGGACCCGGGGCTTCGGTTGTGGGACAGGAGCAGAACATTTTGGACTTGGTGGGAAGTTGGACGTGTATTTCCAATCCGATCTTCATGCTTTCACCTCCGGTCTTCTGAGTTCGAATGCTTTCTCCCAATCCTCGGCAATCGAGAACAGGATTTCTTCGTCCCAGTGGTCGGCAACAAACTGCATGCCTACAGGCATACCGTCGGAATCGTAACCGCACGGAACAGACATGTGCGGAGTTCCCGCAAGGTTTGCAGGCACCGTGAGGTAGTCTGCTTTGTAAGAATCCAACGCGGACATTTTCGATATGTCGTCGAATTTGGGTGCGGTGAACGGCATTGTCGGTGCGAGAACGGCGTCATGGTTTTCGAGAATTCTCTTGTAATCCGCAATAACTACCTCTCTTACCTGTCTTGCCTTTGCGTAGTATCTGTCCCTGTATCCTTCCATTCTGGTGAACGTTCCCAGCAGAATACGTCTTTTTGCCTCGTCTCCGAAGTATTCCGAACGTATTTCCGAAAAATAATCGTCAAATTTCTGAGACAAATCTCCGTCCTGGCGTCCGTACCTCATTCCGACATATCTTGCAAGGTTTGTGGAAGCTTCCGATGTTGCGAGAATATAGTATGCGGGCATGGCGTATTTCAGCGACGGCATGTCGACGTAATCCACGTCAACGCCCATGGACTTCAGGTTTTCCAGAGCAGACATGAATGTTTTCTCAACATCTTTGGACAATCCTTCGATACCTTCTTTCGGTACCGCCACGGAACCAAGCCTGCGGTATCCGTTTTTCATTTCGGGCTGCATGCAGGACGTCGGATCCCTGTGATCCTTTCCCGCAATAATGTTGGTGACTTTTCTCAGATCGCCTGCTTTGGCTGAAATCGGACCGACTTTGTCAAGGGAGTTTCCGTAATCAATCAGACCGTATCTCGATACGCGGCCGTATGTGGGTGCAAGACCGTATACTCCGCAGAAGGATGCGGGACAGCAGATTGATCCTCCGGTTGAAACACCGAGGGAGACATGGTCTTCCAACACCGCTGCGGCGCATGCGGATCCTCCGGACGAACCTCCGCACGCCCTTTCCGTATCAAACGGATTGCGCGGTATTTCCAGACCGGAGTTTGTGGAGAACGTTCCGAATCCGAATTCGTCCATGTTTGTCTTTCCGATCAGTTTTCCGCCTGCTTCTCTCATTTTTGCAATGGGGGTGGCATCGAATACAGGATAATATCCTTCGAGTATTCTGGATCCCGAACAGGTCTCCATATCTTTCGACGTCAGGTTGTCTTTTGCGGAAAACAGGAACTTTGCGTCTCCCGCATCGGTATCGTCGGTCATGGCATGGAACATGGAATAGCGTGCGTTGACCGGTTTCAGTTTTGCGAGAACATCGTTCATGCTCATGACAGTCTCGGCCCCCTGACATATCTTTCATAAGTGTTCATGTCCCTGAGGAGGGCATCGGCATCGAATTCGGATGACGGTTCGTCGTCTCTCAGTACGTCTGCGACCTCGATGGGATTGAGGCCGTGTCTGTCGCATCCGGGTGCCTCGTCCAGCAATTCGAAATAGGCAAGAATGTCGTTCAGATCCTTACTGTATTTCTCCAGTTCCTCGGCCGTGAGCTTTATATGTGCTGCACGGGCCACTCTCTCGACGGTCGCTTTGTCCATGTTCTGAACCTTCTTGGTTCCCCATCGCGTGCGCGTATTAATAGTAGTGTCCGCGAGTTACAACGTTTGAATATGTGCGGCAGGGTCCGGCGTTATAACATGTACGGCGTATGAGGCATATTATGCCGGTGCGGAACCGTCCGAATTACGCGGGAAAGCCTACGGTCGGGATGGTTTTGCGAATATGCCGGATGACGGTTATGTAGGTTCTGCAGCGGTTGTTTCAGACAACTGTGCTTCTGCTTATGCCAAAGCAAAAGGATGCAGCCAGAATCTGCATGTTACTAAAATAAACGGGATGTGCAGAACATCCCAGGGAAACGGTTTCGGGGCGTCTGCAAGAAAATCAGTGATGCTGATTCAGAACTATAAGTCCGTACGGAGCAGGTCTGACCCAGTCCGATTCCAGACATACAAAAGTATCCGAATACAGCTCCGATACGGGCCTGATCATCATTGCGGGGTATCTGCACGCTTCATATCCAGCACATATTCCGCAGTATCCGCATCCTCCGTCGGCAAATCCTCTGCATTCGATTCCGTGCGAGTGCAACATAATCATTATGCTCCTTACCGTGTCTCTTAATCCGACCGCGGTTTCGGCAGAAGGTTCGGCGGACGCGGGGATGCGGCTTACCAGTATGGCCGGAAGTATGCGGAAGGGCTTCCCGGTGTTCCGACACACATTATTGTTCTGGACATCTGGCACAGAAATTTCCGTGATAGAATATTCGGGAAATTTGCCGACATCCAATACATTTTTCCATTCGGCCATGCTCCGTAATCTCCGCAATGGCTTTTTAAATCTTATCGAAAGCGTATATATGTTCTGCACAAGGTAGAGTCCTGTATGGCAGAAGCTACACCCGAGAAAAAAATCGCCGCGGCAATGAAAGCCATGGATGAAGGCGATTTCAAGAAAGCATACACTTCTTTCAAGAAACTTTCAACGGAGTTCCCCGAATCGGCCGAAATCTGGTATTACAAAGCCGAATGCGGAAACTATGCATCTGGAATGTTCGGAGCCAAAGTCTCCGTAGACGAGATTATCGAAGCATACAAGAAAGCAATCGAACTCGACGGAGAGAACGTGGAGTATCTCAGGTCTTACGGATCGTTCCTTATCAGCGTAAACAAGTACGACGATGCGGAGCAGGCATACCGTGCGGCAGCCGAGGTCGACGAGTCGGAAACGGCATCTCTCTATTCCGAGTTTGCTATAGAGTATTACAATAATGTAATGGCCACTTACAGCGAGATTATGGAAGATCCCAAAGCCCGTGCCCCTTACGGAAAGAAAGCTCTCCAGTATCTTCTGATGGCCATCGACATGACTCCCGAAGAAGCCAAAGAACTTCTCTGACGGGGGACATTAAACTCTTTATTAAACCGCTTACATTTTGTCGTTTTTTATAATCTTCATTAGACAATTGTCTAATAACGGCCTTATTTTACGATGTATTGGTCCAGTAAAAGGACATTTTTATCGATTATCATCGATGAATTAAAATATAATAGACATTTGTCTACCGATTAGTCAAAATAATGGCTGAATAAACAGCAATAAGGTAGAAATATGAATTCGAGAGCTAAGTATCTATCCGCAATCGCAGTACTTGCAGTTGCGGCAGTCTCTATATTCATGCTCGCCGGAGATCCCGTTTCCGCCGCCGACCATGCCGTCGGTGACGACCCTAAGGATTTCGCCAACGTGTCATGGATTCTGATATGTTCGATCCTGGTCTTTGTTATGACTCCGGGAGTTGCACTGTTCTACGGCGGTATGCTCAGAAAGCAGAGCATGTCTTCCATAATTGCACAGACTCTCATCGCAATGGGAGTTATGACAGTTTCATGGATTGTCGTCGGTTATTCCCTCGCATTTTCGTCCGGTAACATGTTTTTCGGAAACCTGGACAAGGTTCTTCTCAACGGCGTATCGGCGGATACAATCCTTGACGGCAGTTCAATACCCGAAATGGAGTTTATGCTGTTCCAGATGATGTTCGGACTTATCACTGCGGGAATTGTCCTCGGTGCATGTGCCGAACGTATAAAGTATACTGCAATAACATGGTTCCTTGCAGTGTGGTCTATTCTTGTATATGCCCCTATGGCCCATATGGTATGGGGAGGAGGATTCCTTGCAGAGGGACTTCCGTTCGATCTAACAACACTCGATTTCGCCGGAGGAACCGTTGTCCACATATGTGCGGGTACTACGGGTCTTGCTCTGATTGCGTATCTCGGAAAGAGAAGCGAGAGAACGGTCAAGAGATCGCACAGCATTCCGATGACATTCATCGGATGTCTTCTCCTGTGGATGGGATGGTTCGGATTCAACGGAGGATCCGGTCTTAACGCCGACGGACAGGCTATCAACGCTATTGTCGTATCCCAGATTTCCGCCGCATGTGCAATGCTCGGATGGGCTGCGGTTCAGTATCTGCATGTGGGACGTGTCGGAGGACTCGGACTCATTGCCGGTGCAATCGCAGGTTTGGTTGCCATAACTCCTGCGGCAGGTTATGTTACTCCCGTCGACTCTGTAATCATCGGACTTGTCGGAGGAATCGTGTGTTACTTCGGTGTTATCTTCATGAGACAGAAGTCCGGACTGGATGATGCGTTGGATGTCATGGGTGTGCACGGTATCGGAGGTATCTGGGGTGCTATCGCTACCGGACTCTTTGCAAGCGAGTCCTACGGCGGTCTGATATATTCCGGAGACTGGCATCTCATTGTCGGTCAGCTGTTTGCCGTAGTATTCACACTTGTGTTCTGTTTCGTTATGTCGTATGCAATCATATACGTCATCGGCAAGATCATCAAGGGTGCACGCATCAGCGAAGACGAAGAAGCAATCGGACAGGACATCATCGAACACGGTGAGCCTGCATACTACATGTGAGGTTGATTGAAATGAAGATGATCGTAGCAATAATCCGTCCTGAGAAGCTTCAGTGCGCAAAGGATGCAATGAAGGAAGCAGGCGTCTGCGGACTTACCATAACCCATGTTACCGGGCGCGGATCACAGATGGGACTCAAGTTTACCAACAGGGTCGGAGAGTTTACCGTTGACGAATTGGAGAAGGTAAAGATCGAGTCGGTTGTCGAGGATGACAAGGTCGATACAATTATTGAAGCAATTCTGAAGGTTGCTCAGACAGGACATCCCGGAGATGGACGCATATTTGTTCTTCCGGTTGAAAAGTCCATAAAGATAAGAACCGGCGAATAAATCAAACGGGGGGGTTATACCCCCATTTTATGTAATATTCACAATTCGGGTTTTTAAATCCGTTTTTGTAGTTGTTCAAACACACATTATATTGGTTTGTTGATTTCTTCCGACAGGATTGTGAAGTCTTTGCCGTTGAAGCATATGCCGTACGCCAAAATCCTGCCTTTCATCGAATGGAAGTAATCCTTCTCTCTGATCTGAGA
>CAKQHC010000063.1 GCA_934234005.1 uncultured Methanomassiliicoccales archaeon
GTGTTGGAGGTCTGATAGGAAAATGCTTTGTCTCCGATTTCCTTCAATCCTTCGGGGAAGTTGATTTCGGAAAGCGAGATACAACCGGCGAATGCATATTTTCCGATTTTTGTAAGCTTGGAACCTTCCTCAAACGTCACGGTTTTGAGTTTCGAACACTGACCGAACGCATAATTCCATTCATCGCCGTCTTTAATCTCCGTAATGGACGGGGCAACGGTTACTGTTTCTATGGTGCTGTTCATCGATACAAATGATGCCGCTATAGAGGTTACTGTGTATTCGGTATCATCCTTGACGGCTTTGCCGGGAATGACCACGTTTTTGCTGGGGGCCGTAAGTTTGGTGGCCTCTGCTGTTTGATCGCTGTATAATGTAAATGTGATTCCGGAATCGTTGTCCAGATAAGTTCCTACTGTGGTTACGGGAGTATCTTCCGCGGATAAGCCGCCTTCGGAAATTATCGACACCGTAGCGCATAGCGTCACAATCGCTACAACCGCCAGAATCGCTGTCTTGATGCTTTTATTCATATGTTCACCGTAATGCGAAAACCGTGGCCGACTGACCGGCCGATGAGTTCCGCTGTAACCCGCATAACGCGGTAACTGTGTTGTCTGATG
The DNA here is from genome assembly GCA_934234005.1 of uncultured Methanomassiliicoccales archaeon. GTDB lineage: Archaea > Thermoplasmatota > Thermoplasmata > Methanomassiliicoccales > Methanomethylophilaceae > Methanoprimaticola. Next base: position 624 of record CAKQHC010000063.1, read on the forward strand.
CGACAACTTGGATACACCATCCAAAAAATACCTATATAACTAGACAGGCAATTAATGTCCCTGAATCCAATAAAACATCTATAAATTTCTCTTCAAAAACATTAAAGAATCAATATCTGGCATAAACAAAATATGTATAAACCAGCCCGATTATCACATGAATGTTGTCGAATTGGCTATATAATCCATACATATATGCCCACAATATTGCGCTTCCCAAAAAAGAATTTTTATCGGCTTCGCATACCAATCTCCATGACTCTGGTCTCCGAGATGAATGAACGGGAATTGATCGAAGATTTCAAAAGTTTCATTCATACCGAAGGAAAAATCGGACCCGGAGACGATGCTGCGGTATTGTCTGACGGTACAGTGGCATCGACGGACATAGTATCATTCGACAGACATTTTCCCGCCGGAATGACATACGAACAATTCGGCTGGTATGCGGCAGCAGTCAGCTTCTCGGACATTGCCTCCATGGGCGCCAGACCTACAGGATTTCTTGCAGCGCTGGCGCTCCCGGGAAATTTGGACAAACAGAATGCATATGACATTATGAGCGGAATAGATCAATGTTGTGAATATTGCGGAACGGGAATAATCGGAGGAGATACCAAACCCGGACCGGGCATCGTAACCGGAACTGCCCTGGGCAAAATGGACGGAAGGAAACCTATGCTCAGAACGGGTGCACATCCCGATGATGTCATATGTATAACCGGGCCGCTCGGGGGCCCTGCAGCTGCGCTTGTGGATATTGAATACGGCCTGGGATTGGAACAATCCCGCGACTGCCTGTACGTCCCGATTCCCAGAATAGCCGAGGGCATTTCAATGGCGGAATCGGGAGCGGTGACCTCGTGCATGGATCTCTCCGACGGGTTGGGCACTGCCCTGAACACAATCTGCGGACAGTCACATACCGGTGCGACTGTTGAATGGGATTTTCTTCCGAAAAATGAATATGCCGTAAAAGCCTCCGAACTTACCGGCACTTCTCTGGAACAATTGCTGTTTGACTGCGGAGGAGAATACGAATTACTGTTTACGGCCGACAAAAACAAATTGGAACGCCTGTACGACTCGGAATTCGAGTTTCATGTGATAGGCATGATTAACGATTCCGGCAGAACAGAATTAATTAAAAACGGGGAAAGGAGAGCAATCGGATATGGTCGTTATTAACGAAAGAACCGAAGCGGCATTCTATGAACGTATTCCCGGCGGATATTCGTGCATGTTATGTCCGAATAAATGTACCATACAGATTGGATCCTACGGCAAATGCGGATGCCGCAGAGCCGATGAGGACATGCTTGTCGCGTATTCCTTCGGCAAGGTTACGATGTTTTGTTCCGACCAGATAGAAAAACGCAGAATCTATCATTTCAGGCCGAATGCAAAGGTTTTCTCTGTCGGCAGCATAGGATGCAACATGTCGTGCGATTACTGCGAAAATTATGCCGTTACGCAATTGGAAACGGGCAAGAAGCGTGCCACATACGTATCTCCCGAAAAACTGGTGTCCCGTTGTCGTTATGACGGCAGAGACATTATCGCATTCACGTACAGCGAACCCGCGGTATGGTTCGAATACATAATGAAGATACATGAAACCGATCCGTTACTGGCTATATTGATCGATACAAACGGGTTATTGGAAGAAGCGCCGCTTGAAGAATTATGCCGCATAACGGATGCATTTAATGTGGACATAAAAGCGTTCAACGACGGCTTCTACCGCAAATACTGCAAATCTTCTCTGAACCGTGTTCTGAAATCCGCAGAACATATTTTCAGCAAAAATGTCATGCTTGAACTGACGTATCTTGTGATACCCGGACTGAACGATTCTGATGAGGAAATAGAAAAATTCTGCGAATGGGTGCTTAAATCTCTGTCGGCTGATGTTCCCGTACATTTCGCCAGATTCCACCCAGACAACCGCATGACCGATATAGAAATGACGCCTCCAGAAACTCTGTTGCGTTGCAGAGGCTTGGCAATCACCGCAGGGCTGCATCATGTCTATGTTGCCAATACCCTTGCGGACGGTGCAGACGATACTCTGTGCCCTGAATGCGGAGCCACGGCAATAGCTAGACTCGGACATCTGGTTGAGTTCAAATCTTTGGATGGAAACAAATGTTCCGAATGCGGATACAGATATAATATGGTCCGTTGGAACAGACCCGGATTCTGAGGCAGTATGTTCAAACCAAGAACAGATTGTATAATTGACACAGACCGCTTCAGGTTTGGATACCGCGCATCTGCGGTAATACTCAAAAATGATGAGATCTTATTGATGAAAAACAACCGGGATTCCTATTTCTACACCGTCGGCGGCGCCGTGTGCGTAGGAGAAACATCAGAGGATGCCGTTACCAGAGAAATCCTTGAAGAAACGGGAATGAGATGTCGCATAGATCGGCTTGTTATGATATGCGAAGACATGTGGATTTCTGACAGGGGCATTCCTGGACATCAACTTGATTTTGTCTATCTGGCATATGCAGAATCCGAATGTGAACCGCAAAACGGATCTTGTGAAAAACCCACATGGATCAAAATATCCGATCTGCCTTCGGCGAACGTGTGTCCCGAACACATAAAACATCTTGACTTGAGCAACCCGGACCGTCTTCCGCATATACGTCTGCATCACAGCAAACCAATGGGCAGAAGTCCGGGCGAACTTCAGAATCAGTCGTAATACAGATCCTCGACGGTAACCAATCTTATACTGGCTGACATCTTTGCTTTTGCTTTCAGTTCATCGGTGAATCCGCATCCTGAAAATAACACAAACAACCTGTTCAACCCGCCGTCGGTTTTTCCGTATGCAATCAATCCGTTCAATTCGTTGATTCCCAAAGGAGCTCCGTCAAGTCTGCACTTTCCGTAAACAGTACGGGAAACATCGCTTTCAATCATAAGCGAACGGAAATCCGCCTCAACAGATTCTATATCGTCCCTGATACGCACACGCATACTCTCTGATACAGCATAATGCAACCCCAGATATTCCATGCAGATATCCTTGAATGTATCTTCCAAATATGCCATAATGTGTTTGGTTGCCTTTTTATAAGCTTCTTCCGCACCATAGTATTCTGCAACCACCGAATATTCGTTGACGACTTCAAAATAAAATCTCAGGAGGTAACTGTCTATCAGATAAATATTCTTGCGGATACCTACAGGAATTTTTTTAACAACGCCTCTCAATGTCAGTTCATCGAGTGCTTTGTTGCATATCACGGTCGGCAGTTCCGTTGCATCGGCTATTGCTTTCAAAGAACATATTCCCGATGCCAAAGCAGACATTATACGATTTTGGGTAACCATATCCCTGCCGAAGAAGCACTCTGCCTCTAATGAAAAGAAGGAAAGATGGTCAAACATTTTCATTCTGATTGTCTTCTCCGGGTCGTCTCCGAACTCGGCATGATATGCCGGAACGCCGCCAACTATACTATACACCATCAGATTCTGACGCGGAGTGTAATCCGGATGGAATCCCGCACATTCTCTGAAATTCATTCTGTCGAGTTTTATATTGACGTAAAAACGATCAAACAGAGACGTACCTTCGTCACAAACAACCAATAAGATGCGGGTATTGTTCAAACCGCGCAACATAAAATCTCTTACAGCCGAATCAAATGCACTGAAATTCTCGACCAAATCGGAATAGCGGTCAATTATCACCAAAGTTTTTTCCTTCTTCCTGCAAAGTTCCGCTATAACATCGAACAAATCCATGATATCCGGAAGCTTAACATCCCTGCCTGCAAATCTGGAAAGCTCTTGTTTTATCATACGGAGATTATCCGACGGGAGACCTCTGTATCCGGATATGTAAATATGTTCCTTGCCTTCGCTGAATTTTCTTATCAACGAAGTTTTTCCTATATGTCTGCGCCCGGATATGGCACAGGAACCCGATTTGTTTCTGTAGAGATCTTCGAGTTTTTTTAACTCGTTGCGGCGACCGATAAACCCATCCATGATACCACATATATCAATGATTCTTTAAACATTATGAAATAGCTTCATTTCGCACGTATACTTGGATTAATTTAGGCTATCCTAAATATTTTTATATTAATTTAGTATATCCTAAATTAGGAGAGGTGACCACAGAAAACACATAAATCGGACCTGAATCACTGCCGTCTGGCTCCGGGTATTCCATGTACCTTGCCCGGAGCCGGAGTATACCATAAAATCATCTAAAATATATTTCAGGACGCCTTTTATCTAAAAAGTACAGATTACTCATGGATTCTTTTTTATGACTTCTTATCGATTCCATTTCCGTACCGTCCAAATCGGCAAAAATAATACTGCTTCCGGAATAATCCTCTGCCAGGATTCTGCCTCTTGGATCCAGTATGCATGATCCTCCTCCGAAACATGTTCCCAATCCGTTATCGCCCGTTGCATTGCATGATATTGTAAACACAGTATTGTCGTATGCGCGTGCCGGCATTATTCTGTCCCATGTTGTTTTTCTGCGCGTACCTGTTAATCCTGAAGCATGCGGCATAAGTATGATGTCTGCCCCTTTTAACGCGTACGTTCCCGTAATCTCGGGAAAGTGGGATTCCCAACAAATCTGTATTCCCAATCTGACTTTGGATGTACATATGGGTTCCAACGTATTGCCTGGAATGACGGAATTGATTTCCCGTTCTCCGAGATGCGTTTTGTCATATCTCCCGACTATGCATCCGTTTTCGGCAACAACCTGCCTTATGTGATGCTCTCTGTCAGCATAACCGAAACAAATGATAATGCCGTTTTCCGAACTGCAATCCAATATCTTCGAAATTTCGTAAGAATCTTCATCCAAGCAAAAATGCATACTCCGGGGCATCGCATACCCCGTAAGACATAATTCCGGAAATAATATTAAATCGCTGTCGGATGCCTTTCTGATTATAGCGCACATCTTTTCGGAATTTCCGGAAATATCTCCGACAACCGAATTCATACAACATGCTGCTACACGCAGATTCTTCATAAGTATCAAAAGAATCGTTACTAAAAAAAGAAGCGGGAGCGGTTGTCCGCCCCGGTTTATTGTTTATTCGGTTTTCTTTCCTTTTTTCTTTGCACGGGCTTCGGCGACGGCATCGACATCTTCCGGAGATACCGCCTTGAAAATGATTCCGACTATCACCAGAAGGAGTATAATTACTCCGCCTACAAGGAACGCCATATCGACACTGTTCGCGAAAGATAACAGCATGTCGTGGAATACTCCTTTAATAGCTTCTTCTGTTGTATATCCTAACTGATACAATTGTTGCATAAAGTCACTGGATCCGAAATAATCAAGCATTCCCGTATCATGAGGGATTATTTCATAGACCCCGGGATCTACATTCTTGCTCAGCTCGGTTGCAATCTTACTGTTGATGACCGTGGTGAATATTGCCGTACCCATGGTACATCCGATAGATCTCATAAGGTTGACCGAAGAAGTCGTCATACCCATGTCTTCCTCTCTGGAACTGTTCTGAACAGCAGTCATAATCACAGCCATCATACATCCCAGTCCGATACCGAGTATGAACAGACACATGACATAGTATTCGATTGTCGTGTCCAAACTCATACGGGACATCATATACATCGATATGAACGTGATAATCGGTCCCGAAATCAACCAAGGCTTGTATCCGGTTTTATTGAGCAGTGCTCCCGAGGACATTGCCGTAATCATCATTCCTACAACCATCGCAATAGAGTATATTCCCGACTCTAATGTAGTCAATCCGAGAATAGCTATTGCAAAATACGAAGAATAGGTCATTGCACCCATCATTCCTATTCCGAACACAAACATGAATATGGCTGCCATGATGACAGTCTTGTTGTTGATAAGTCTGGGTGAGAGGATAGGCTCCACAGCCTTGTTCTCAACAAGTATGAACAAAGCAACAAGAACAACCGCTGCCAATGCCATCAGAATAGATGTCAAGCTTCCCCAAACGATGTCTTTTCCTCCGAGTTCGAGAAGAAGAATTATGTCCACGAGTGCAATAGAAAGTATGGCCATTCCGACATAATCTATGTGAGGTTTGTTTACTTCAACGGGTGTCGGGAACTTCCTGATTGTAAGAGCGAATGAGATCAATGCCATAGGAACGCCGATGTAGAAACACCAGTGCCAAGACATATACTCTGCAAGATATCCTCCGATAACGGGTCCGACTCCGGAACCGACTCCGAAAATCGCTCCAAGAATACCCTGCATTCTGGCTCTTGCTTCCGGCGCATACAAATCGGCAACCGCTGCCGTTGCGACAGGAATCAGAATACCTCCGCCGAGTCCCTGAACGGCACGGCATGCAATGAGCATCTCCATGCTTGTAGACATTCCGGCGACAATCGATCCGACAGTGAACAAAGTCAGACCGATGAGGAAAAGAGGCTTCCTTCCGTACAAATCGGACATCTTTCCCGAAATGGGAATCATCACAGTCTCACACAGGAGGTAAGCGGTAATCATCCATGTATAGAGACCGCTGCCGCCGAGATCCTGAACGATGACAGGCGCACACGTTCCGACGATAGTTCCGTCAAAACAAGCGACAAGCATCGCCAAACACAGGCCGAACATTATTGTTGTCCTGAGCTTAGGATCGATGTTTTTATAAGTTATTTGTTCAACTGCCATAATAGCACGCAAAAACTGTCTAGATAGAACTACTATATATAACTGACGTAAATAATGCGTATAAATTATATGATAAACGATAATTTAAATTAGTTTTGTACAAAACTAAAATATGATTACAGAGGTGTTGTTTTATCCGATTCGGCCTTCTCTAGAATGGCATCCATCTTACTGTCCAATCTGTGGGCCATTTCGCTGAATTGTCTGATTTCTTCCTCGGTAAAATCGGCAAAAAGAGAATTATGCAGGATCTCCTGGAGCATTTTACTCATAGCAAAAAGATTGTTTCCGTTTTCCGTAAGTCTTATGGATGTCAGTCTGCCTTCGCTCTCATTGACAATAATTCCCAAATTTATCAGTTCGCGTATTACTGTCGAAACCCTGGACTTGTCAATCGGCAGGTAAGATGCTATATCTTTCTGCGACGCTCCCGGATTATATCCAAAAAATATTATGAACGGGATGTGATAATTTTTAATCTGGGTATTTACAAGATACTTTGTGGTTACAATCTTGAAAAATTTATGCATCTTGTCGGGAAGACACATGAATACATCTTCAGGATTTTCTGTAAATTTCCCTCCGCCCATAATTGTATCATCCGAATCCCGTTTATAAATATTCGTCAAACACCGTGTTTGAATCCCACATCTAATGTTGTTCGCGCGCATAGTATAAGTATGAGGGTACAGTACGCGAAACCATAAGGTGAAACTCATGGCAATGAAGATTTACCACGACAAAGACGCAGATCTCAAGATCTTCGACGGAAAGAAAATCGCAGTTCTCGGATACGGATCCCAGGGAAGAGCACAGGCTCTCTGTTTCCACGACTCCGGAATGGATGTTACAATCGGAGTCAGGAAAGACGGAAAATCCTGGAACAAAGCCAAAGAAGACGGACTTAAGGTTGCAGAGTTCGGAGATGCTGTCAAAGACGCCGATGTCGTCATGATGCTGCTCCCCGACGAAATTCAGCCCGACATCTACAAGCAGTATGTTGAGCCCAACCTCAAAAAAGGTGCAGCCCTCGAGTTCGCACACGGATTCGCCATCACATACAAACTCATCGTTCCTCCCAAGGACTGCGATGTCATCATGATGGCTCCCAAATCCCCCGGAGACATGGAGCGTGTCATGTTCTGCGAAGGATTCGGTGTTCCCGCACTCATTTGCGTCCACCAGGACGTTTCCGGAAAAGCAAAAGACATTGCACTCGGACTCGCAAAAGGACTCGGAGCAACCCGTGCAGGTGTCTTCGAGACCACATTCGACAACGAGACATTCACCGATTTGTTCGGAGAGCAGGCTGTTCTTTGCGGCGGTCAGACCGAACTTATCAAACGCGGATTCGAAACACTCACCGAAGCAGGTTACCCCCCGCAGATGGCATATTTCGAAGTTCTCCACGAGACAAAACTCATCGTTGATTTAATCAACAAGGGCGGATTCGAACTCATGTGGAACGTCGTTTCCAACACCGCAGAGTACGGAGGAATGACCAGGCGTGAGAGAGTCGTTACCGAGGAATCCAAGAAGAACATGAAACAGATTCTCAAAGAGATCGAAGACGGAACCTTCAAGAACCAGTGGAGGGCCGAGTGGGACGCTGGACTTGTCAACCTCAAGAAGATGGAAGAGGAAGAGAAGAAACTCCAGCTCGAAATCACCGGAAAAGAAATCCGTCAGCTCTTCGAGAAGAAGAAAAACTGATTTTGCAATTCAGGTGATGTTGTGAGTAAAATAATCATCAGAACACGCAACGGAGAATTCCAGGGCGAACTTGATGATTCCGATATCTCCAACACCATCTGGCTTTCTTC
>CAKQHC010000064.1 GCA_934234005.1 uncultured Methanomassiliicoccales archaeon
GTACTATAACATCCGCCGTACTACTTTGGAAGACGTGTTTCTTGAGTTGACGGGAGAGAACAGAGGCGGTCTGCAATGAGCATTTTTACGATATTGGACGAATCATACCGTGTTGCGTGGGGAGATTTATGCTATACAAAAGAAAATCTTCCAGAGGTTCTTTTGACAAGCCTCATAGGGCCGATGCTGTATCTTCTTGCATTCGGATACGGTGTCGGAAGTTCAATAGGCCCCGATTATCTTGTATTCATTATACCCGGAATAGTGGGGCTGACTACATTATCCGCCACATTCTCTACCGTTTCCATGAAGATTCTCGTTCAGAGACTGTTTTACATGAGTTTTGACGAACTTTTGTTGTGTCCGATACATATCTCATCGGTTATAATCGGAAAGACTCTTTCCGGAGTTATCAGAGCTTTGCTCAGTTGTACGATACTGCTGGCAGTCGGTTGGATTTTGGCGCCCGGCATCACGATAAGTCCGTTGGTATTTGTTGTAATTCTGGTGTCGTCGTTTATGTTTTCTTTATTGGGGTTGTTGGCAGGAATGCTTACGAGAAAAACGCAGTCCCTTTCGCTTTTTTCCAGCATAGTAATTGTGCCTATGACGTTCCTGTGCGGAACCCTGTTCGATGTGTCGGCACTTCCGGATTTTGCATCATATGGCATATACTGTCTTCCGTTGACGCATGTGAGCCAATTGATGAGAGCCATGATGTTGGATTATGCGTTTCCGTGGGATTCCGTCGTATTCATTATTCTGTATACGGCGATATTTTTCTACCTGTGTTACTGGTTGATAAAGAACAGTAAGTGCTGATAAAATCCGCCCGGTACGTTATGCCGGGCGGTTGAAAAATCACACGAGGGTTTTGATATCAACTGTGTTTGTCGATGTTTCATCATCGCAGGCCGGATTTTTGTTGGAACTTCCGATTCCTTTGATGAAGCAACGTATATCTATCATTGGGATGCCACCGCTTTTCCGAGGTTCCTGCAGTCGGATGCTGCGCTGTCATCGGGATACTCGTTGGCAATAACGTTTCCGACGACATTGGCTCCTGCATTGTTACATCTCTCGACCCAGTCCCTCATCCATTGTCCGTCTCCCCATCCGTACGATCCGAACAGACCGATTGTTTTTCCGGAAAGATCTTTCTCGACAGATTCGAACATCGGTTCAAAAACATCTTCTTCGAGAATTTCGTCACCCATGGAGGGGCATCCGAAGAGAATTCCGGCATATTTTCCGAGGTCGTCTGCGGTGAAGTTGTCTGCGGTAATCAATTCGACCGATTTTCCGCAGTCTTTTACTCCTTCGGCAATGAAGTTTGCCATTGCTTCAGTATTTCCAGTTCCGCTCCAGTAGACAACTGCTATGTCTGACATAAATTTAGGAATGCCAAAATTATATTTAATTTTTAGGTATACTTAAATTAATTTAGTATATCTTAAACAATGTCATACTCTGACGCGATTCAATTCCATATTTTATCAAAAAATGCAACTGCATACAGCGGAAAATGTTCCAGTCCCTCATTGTCCAGATAATATTGTGTATCTTCCAGCATTACTCTGTGATCCATTTTGAAGAATTTAGGCAATTTTTTTATGGACGGGGCATCGCGTGTTTTTCCCGATTTTACTTCCACCGCTATTAATCCATTATACGATTCTATCAGAAAATCCAATTCCATTTTTCCGGGACCGTCGTTTTTTCTGTAGAAATAAATTTGGAAACCGCATGAATCGAGACATACGGCAATTTGATTTTCGATAACAGCTCCGCAATTGTACGAGTAATCCTCTCTCCTAAGTGCAGCTACGGCAGGAAGGCCGTATTGATGCAACAGCAATCCTGTGTCGGAGAGATACATTCTGAACGTATTCGATATGCGATTGGCTATGAGCGGAACAGCAGGTTGTGTAACGGCATAACACGCTATTCCAAGATCGGAATATTTAATCCATAAAAGATTGTCCATATATTTTTCTGCAGAACGGCGTAATCCATCTCCTTTAATGCGTGAATACATGAATTTCTTATTGGTTTCTGATAATTGTGTCGGTATAGAATCAAAGCATTCTGCGGTTTTAATTTTATCAACGCCGGTATTGTAGCGATTAATGTCCTGATGACACATCAGTAACAGATCGTTTAACAGGGCATGACATTTTGATACGTCTTTTGTAGTAACATACTCCTGTACGATTTCGGGCATTCCGCCGGTGATAAGATACTCGCGGAAAAGAGATGAAAGTCTTTTGTGTATTGCGGGGTTGATTTGTTTGCGTGATTTCAGACACTCTATCACAGAGTTTGTCTGTGTTTCCGTCATTCCGTTTGCCCATAAATATTCTTCAAAATCGATTACTTTCAATTCGATTATTTTCTGATAGCCGGTGGGTACGAGTTTCTTCTGTCCTTTTCTTTCGATATTCATTTCGATTCCCAATCTGGAACCGGAAGCGATGATGTCGTAGCGTCCGTCTTCGGCAAATGATTTTAAAGAAGTCCACGCAGGGGGAAAATCCTGAATTTCATCGAAGAATATCAAAGTTTTACCCGGGACAAAATCATTTGGGTCGTGATATGCGGATAATCCTTCGATAATGTCGTCTACGCGCAAGTTTCCGTTAAATGCATATTTTACATCTTCGTCCAGACTGAAATTAAATTCGACGAAATGTTCATAATTTTCGGAAGCAAATGTTCTCACAAGGTATGTTTTTCCTACCTGGCGTTGTCCCTTTATAACCAGTGGTTTGTGCGCGGAATCATTTTTCCATTCGACAAGAACATCATATGCTTTCCGTCTGAGCATAATATAAAATATTTAATCTAATATTTAAAAATCGTACAAAAACAGGTATTTTTGTGTATGAAATCGTACAAAAACAGCCTGTTTTCATACGATTTATCGTACAAAAACAGGTTTTATGAATGTAGTTTATTGCGGTTCCTGACCCGGCTCGTACATGTATTTGCGACATAACGGGATGAGTACGCCGCCTATGGCATTGCCGATGATTACCACTATGATAAAAATCAGTGCATCAATATTGAAAGCACTTCCGGCACAGAAATAGAACATATCTGCGATGGAGTGTTCGAATCCCGCCAGTATAAATGCGGGAACGCATACGAATGTAGGCAAAAATCCTTTGCCGCGTTTGTAGCAGTCCGCAGCTATAAACATCAGCATTCCGCAGAACACACCTTTCATGAGTGTTTTAAGCGGATCATACGCAGCCAATTTTGCATCGGCTAAATTTTCTGCGGCAACAGATTGCATAGATAATCCTACAATCAGACATCCGACAAAGTTTCCCAGAATAATTATAATCAGATTGGCTTTGTATCTGCGGTCGTTATCGAACATATATCCGACTTTACCCGTATACAGGTCAAGTCCGAATGCAAAAACAGTCATCAGTCCGACACCGAACAGAATCGCACCGACCCATTTTGTGTCGCAACCGAGATACACACACCCTCCGATACTGATCATCATTCCTGCCAGCACGGATCTGACAAAGCAACGTGGTATACGTCCGTCCATCGTATGATACCAGTATTGAACAGAATATAATAATATCGGGTATGCCGCTCCAAAACGGCACACCCCTTAAAAATTTACGAATCGGTTTTTCCGCATACGCGTTCGTGTCTTGATTTGCTGAACAGAACGGCATCCATGAATATGACCCAGCATATTTCTACTACTATCGATGTGGCTATAGCTACCATTGCAAGAGGCGTATTCGGACCCATAAGGGCGACGCACAGAGTTATCGCTATGCCCTTGTTCTTATAAGATGCCATGAGGATGTCTGTAACTCTCTGAGCCCAGCTTATCCCTGCTTTGGATTCGGCAACTTCCAGAACATTTCCGAGACCGAACGATCTGAGTGCGGCTACTAAGCCGAATGCCAAAAGGACGGCGATTTCCGACGGGAATTTTGTTGCTCCGACAGACATCCATACAAGCAGGAAGATACAGCAGTTCAGGAATACGGCCAAAACTTCCTTGGGGATTTTGATCTTTGTGAACAGTCTTGACAGAATAAGAGGTATTCCTATTATTTCCACGACGGTTATTACAACACTCTTCATATCGACATAATCTTTGAGCGTAAGCCATATGATGAACGGAATCCACAGAAGTGCGGCTATGTATACGATAATCGTACCTCTTGCGGCATGTTCGGGATCTCCTCCCTGGATTATGGACAGGGGCATAACCGATGCGGCAAAAGGTGTGGCCGCTATGAACACAAGTCCCGTAGCGTAGAATTCCATATTTTCCACATCGAGACCTTTCAGCAGATAATATCCGAGAAGAGGTATGATGGAAGATATTACAAGTCCAAGCAATACTGCCCTGAGCATAGATTTCCAATGTTTCATCGGATTCAGATTGGCAATCGGGATTCTTGACAGGGATATCGTGAGCATTACCGCCAAGACCAAAATCGTAGTGTTGGATCTGACATCGGTAGTGAGAACCTCATCGGGAAATACTCCGAGCAGATTGGTGGACAATGCAACGATGAGTGCGAGTGACATCATGAATGCACCGCTTGAAAGCAATCTCGTTACAGTCATGCGGTCGGTTATGTCCAATATGATATATGCAATTAATCACATCGTTTCGATAAAAATGATTTTGTATCCGTGCACCAGGCAGTTGGAAACATTTAATATCAATTTTACTTAAAGACGATTATGCGCTGGATGCTTCGCAGCAAAATCCATAGAGCAACCGTTACGGAGACCCGTCTTGATTACGAAGGCAGCATAACCATCGACGAGGATTTGGTCGACGGGTGCGGAATGTGGATAGGCGAGAAGGTTACAATCGCCGATGTAAATAACGGCAACCGTTTTGAAACATATATTCTGCCCGGTAAACGCGGTTCGGGAATTATTGCGGTCAACGGAGCAGCGGCACATCTGGTAAACCTTGGCGACAAAGTAATCATTATGGGTTATGAACTCGTTGATTCCCGCATATCGGCAAAGGTGCTTTTGGTAGACGGGGACAACAAAGTTTCCAGGGAGCTGGAGTACTGATGTACAGAGTGTATTCCGACGGCGGATCCAGAGGCAACCCCGGTAAATCCGCATACGCGATAGTTGTGACGGAGAATAGCCGTATAATCCACGAACATGCGGAATTTTTGGGAATCCATACAAATAACTATGCCGAATACCGCGGGCTCATAGCTGCCATAGCCAAAGTAATCGAACTCGGCGGAAAAGAGGCGGAGTTCGTAATGGATTCGCAGTTGGTCATAAGACAGATGACCGGCGAATACAAGGTTAAATCTCCCGATATGAAAGTTCTGCATGACGATGCTGTCGCACTGTCGTCGATGATTCCCAAAGTATCGTTCAGAAACGTTCGCAGGTCGGAGGAATTCATACCCCGTGCGGATGCGCTTCTTAATGCCGAGATGGATCGCAACCGATGATTTTCTTCGCATACGATATGACGATATCGTAGCCTTCGCGGTATGGGATCCCATTCTTATCGCAAAGTTTTGACAGAGAATCGTATTCGGGATATATTCTGAAAATATCGCCGTACGAGCACACTTTGACCGTGGCGTTACCCAAGGGAGTATCGATATCGGTTACGTATCTGTCCATGACCGTGCGTTCTACGTGTGAGCGCCTGATTCCGATGGTTGTGGTTTCGGAAAATATTATTTTTTCCATTGCATTTGCATCGGAATCTCTGCATATGACGGTCAGCATATACGACGGACGGTTCTTTTTCATATAGACCGGAATGAAAAACACATCTCTCGCGCCTGCTTCGAAAAGTTTCTTGGAAACATATCCGAGAGTTTCTCCGGAACAGTCGTCTATATTGCTTTCGAGTTTAACGGCATGGGTTTCGTCCTGTGCCTGTTCGATTATCATGGCACGGAGTATTCCCGAACGTTCCGATTCCCTTTTTCCCGCACCGATTCCTACAGACAGGATTCTGAATTCCTTCGGAATCTGTTTTCCGTTACCGACGGCAGCCGCAAAAGCTGCTCCCGTTGGCGTAACATATTCTCCCTGCGATCCGGTAATTTTCATTACGATGCTGTGTTTGCGGACTATGTTGACAACGGCCGGAACAGGTACCGGAAGAATGCCGTGCTGACATCTCACACATCCTGTTCCTTCATAAAGCTCGGAGAAACGGATGTCGTCGATGCCCAGGCTGTTTATGCATACGGCCAAAGATATTATGTCTATAACAGAGTCGGCGGCGCCTACTTCGTGGAAGTGCACTTCGTTTTTAGAGACGCCGTGCGCCTCTGCTTCTGCCTCGGCAAGGATGTCGAAAATCTTCAGAGCCAACTTTTTGGAGTTTTCGTCGCAGTCGCAATCCATTATGATTTTTGAAATATCGTTTATGTTGCGGTGCCCGTGGCTGTGCGGATGAAATTCGCCGTTACCGTACAGATATGCCATGTCGTGGTCGTGATTGTCTTCTTTCAGGCGTACGTCAAAATCTGTGGCAGTGATGCCGGATTTGTTTACATTGCTTATGACGACATCCGCTTCGAGATGCAGACTTGATACTGCCTTTTCCACGGCATTTCTGTCAGCTCCCAGACCGAGCATGGCTGCCACTGCCATGTCTCCGCTGATTCCGGAATAACATTCAAACCAAAGTATTCTGTCCGACATCGGCAACCACGTTTAATATGAGGGGATATCCCCCTCTGTTTATAATATTCCCATATCCGTGAGTTTTTCCGGAAGGTAATGGTCCGTCACATAGTTCAGACCGTATTTGGCCAATGCCTGCTGTTCAGATTTCTTCTTCATGTTCTGCATGGCCTGTATTTCGGTAATCCAGAACTGGTCGGCAAATCTGGGGTCGGACAATTCCGCATTCAGGGCTCCGACATCTTTGTCGTTGAGTTTGTCGGTGGGCAGATCATAGTTCAGAATGTCCGATGCGGTAACTCCTATGAACTGGGCCGTAGGTGTCGCCAGATATTCGGAAATATGTGCAGTCTTAATCGCACCGTACGCAACCGATGCAAATATTCTGAAAGACCACGGGTCACCGTCGGTGAACACTGTAACGGGGAGATTGTATTCCTCGTTCATTCTTTTCAGCAGTCTTCTGGTCGACCTTGCGGGCTGACCTGCCAGGTGAACGAGGACGCAGCCGTATTTCTCGGGGAATCCGTTCTCGATCAGCCTGGCGTACATACCACCTGTCTCTATCGCCATGACAAACTTTGCGTTTCCGGGGTCTATCTGGAAGGTATCGTCTTCAACTTTGTACGGTACCGCGAATCCTGCTTCGGACACATCGTCTATGCAGTTCATAGTCTTCATGCCTTTTTTGGTCATGGTAGTGAAGTTTATGTCGCCGTAGACGTGCGCTCCCGATTCTTCCGGGCGCAGTTTGAAATCTTCCCTCATGCAGCCCGTGATGGTTTCAAGATCTTCGGCCAGAAGGTTGGATTCGTCCTGGGTGTGGAATTTGGCGTTGTTCCAACCTTCGGAGATGTAATACATTTCCCTTAAGGTTGACGATTTGCTCTCGCGGATCATTTCGTTGATGAAATCCGATGTGTACACGGTTCTGAGCATCATGATTGCTCCGTTGACGGTTTTTGCCGTACGGGACGTTCTGAGGCTGCCGTATTTCCAGACATTATGCTGTGTGTCGAACTCTATATTCTTTTTCGATCTCAGGGGAAGCTCCATTGCGGGAATTTCTCCGCCGTCGAGCTGGTTGTATATCTGTTCGACGACCCCGGTAAGGCTGTCGAGTGCTTTCTGCTGTCTCTCATTCGTCGCCAAGGTCTTCGACCTCCGTGTTTTCTTCTTCTTCCTCTTCGGTTACATAATCTTCGTCAGACTGTATAATTTCCATTCCTTTGATTCCCCAGTCGCCGGGCAGTGCTTCGGCACCCATTACCATCGCCGGATTGAGTCCGGAGAAGTAAATGTCGTCTTCGTTGAAGGTTTCTGCCATATCGCCGTTCAGATCAAAGGAAATCTCCGTCTTTGTGGACGGGGCGAGGTCGTCGACTTCCCAATTGACCTTGCCTTCGTCGTTTATATCGATGAAGTTCGGATGGGAATACAGCGTAAGGTTGACCGCTTCTTTGGGGAGCTGCGCGTGCAGTCTGAACGTACGCGGAACGTTTGTGTAATTGTATATTGTGTATGAGATTGTACGGCTCTTTTTGTCCTTCTTCTCGACTTTCGGTTCAATCCATA
The DNA here is from genome assembly GCA_934234005.1 of uncultured Methanomassiliicoccales archaeon. GTDB lineage: Archaea > Thermoplasmatota > Thermoplasmata > Methanomassiliicoccales > Methanomethylophilaceae > Methanoprimaticola. Next base: position 8,254 of record CAKQHC010000064.1, read on the forward strand.
CGACGTTCATAATGCGCGTAATGGTGCGGTCCAGATTCGGCACCGGTTTGCCGAGATGGTCTGCGGCTTTCTTTGCCATATCCGGCAGAATTTCCTGAACAATTTCGAATTTGGCATGGGTTTTATTCTTTCTGTCCATCTTGTTAAGATGGCTCTTAAGATTTCTGGCGCACAGTTTGAGAGCAAGTCCGATTTCGCTCTGCAGTTCCGGGAAACTGGCGACAGCTTCTTTTCCTTCGGATGTGAAGGGAACCTTGGTAGATGCAACGTGGACAAGAATGATTGCGGGTCCGAACGGAATTCCCTTTCCTCCCCTTTGCTCCAATCCGTATCTTCTCCAGTCCATATCAGATACGGCTTTGGTTATCGCACAGGCGCCCTGTTGGTACAGCAGAGGTACGCGGTTGGCAAATCTCAGAATCTGAACGGGGCCGTCGGAAGGTATGTCTCCGCCGTAGACGATTCCGGCTTCGACCAGGAACGGGTTGCCGTTAACGGCTTTGGGCGAGCGCGTGACGGGTGTCGCATAATATTCGGGACGGAGTCCGTCGAGAACATGCATCAGACCTTTTTTGATCAGAGTATCTCCGATAGGCGAGAGACAGTCTGTCGGAGGGGCCATTATCTTTGTTTTGGAAATGGCGGCCAGCATCGCGATGGCCTGTTCCCTTTCGAGTTTTTCGGGTTTTGCATCTTCTTTGACATTTGC
>CAKQHC010000065.1 GCA_934234005.1 uncultured Methanomassiliicoccales archaeon
AACATAGAACCTTAAAGTAAAAAGTTTCTAATATACACATACGTTACACCGTTAATATGAAAGTGGCTAAAAGTATCGACGAATTGTATGAAGAAGTCAAAGACTATGATTTGGTAATCACAAACGATGCACCTCTCGCCACTGCATTAAATGCAAAAGTCGACGTACCGCGCGTAGGTCCCTTTGCACAGACGCCTAAAACAATCGCGATGCTCCTTTCTGCCGAAATTCTCAATTCCAGAACATATACCGATATCGAAACAGTCACTATGGTGTCCGAAGAAACGGGACTTGATTTTAAATTCGTGCACAGCGAGATTGAAAATATCCGCGAGATACGCCGCCACACCAAAGACGTTGAAAAATACCTCTATTCCAAAGCTTCATGGTCTGTCTACAAATCCTACAATGCTATCCCTACAATGGAAAAGGCAATGGGTATTTTCGATCCCGAAAAAAGCGAATATTTCCTGAGTAAAAGGTCCATAGCGGTAATCGGAGTGGAATTGTTCGATGATTTGGATAAACACTTCATACCTCTGAACTGCGACTTTATAGACATAATAAAAGATGGCAGTTTTGAAATAAATACGATTTATGAAATCGGAAACGACAGACAGATTGCCGACAATGCCGTAAACCTTATTGAAGCCGAAAAAGCTGCTGATTATGCCATCGTTGTTGATACCAAATCTCCTATGGCGGATGCAGTCAGAAGTGCATTGTATCGCGGAGGCATATCGTTTATCAATCACGTATCCGTAAGAGATCTCGATTTTGTACGCGATTATCTGAATTTCCTTACATTGGCCCTTAACTATGAAACTCTAAGAGTAAAAGATGTAAAAGAGATATTTTCCAATTATAACGGATATTTCTACAAAGGAAGGGACAACTTCCTCCTAAACCGTCAGACTTCCGACGATATGCACGGCAGATGCTTAGATCTCAAAAATAAAATGGAAAATATACGCTCGCATACTTTCGGAGAAATTGCCGTAATTTGCAACAAAATGGCAAAAATACAGGTTGATATCGTTCTCAAAGAATTGGATCTTTATGATAAGAAAATTACTACAAAACTTGTCGGCCGTCTCGTATATGCGGTAGACAATATTGCGGAACTGAAACACAGCACAGAAATAGGCGAAGATGAAAAAACAGGAGTCCTTGTTGCAGATGCGAATAACTCTGTTTTCATAGACAGACCCATAGTGATGTATCTGGGCATGGGCGATGAATGGGCCCCCTCGATTATCGGTAAAAAATATATCGATGTAGAATACGAAATGGAAATGGATGCTCTCAGATTGCAGATTCTTCTGCAACAGGGACAGCAGCGCTTTTATTTCGTTAACAGCAGTAAAAACGGAGAAGTGGCCAAACCGTGCTCCACGTTTGATTTGATTTTCAATGAAAATTCTTCCGAACACGTTGAAATAAACTGTTTTGCGGATATATGCTCAAGCCTTGTTTCCGGAAGATGGTATGAGGAGCCCAAAGAAACCATCGGCGAGAAGGGCGAAAACATTACGGACGGTAATATGGAATATAAGTTGTTCAGCAAATCTTCGTTCGACGAGTTCTATAAGTGTCCGAGAGCATACATGTATCACTCTCTGATAGATTCCGATACGAGAAAAACAACCGAATTCGGAAATCTTATCCATGATTTTGCCGAATTCTACATATGTTATCCGGATATTGTGCGTGAAAAAGGAATGGAAGACATGATTGAGTTGGTTACTAAGCGCTATGAAGGCTTATCATCGCCGCTTCTTACCGAAATCGACCGTTTGCAGATTGTCAAGGCTATGAAACATATCGCCGAATACATTGATAAATTCGGAATTAAAGCGCCGCTGGACCGCGATATTACCAACAAAAAAGATTCGAATGTGTTCATATCGGCATACGGGCTCGATAAAAAGACGACACTGTGCGAAACCGATACAAAATCCAACACCCATCCGGTTTACGGTAAATTCGATTTGATGACGGACGCAATCATACACGATTACAAGACAGGTAAAACAAGCAATGCCAAAGAAATCAAAAACAAAATGTGTTTCGGCAATACCTCGGAAACTGTCGAATTCCAGCCACTGATATATCTTGCAATGGGTCTTGAACGTTTCGACATAAAAACGTTCAAACAATTTTATGTCTTAGATCATGACACCGATCCTGAAGACCAATACAATGTTGAAAATTCCGTATACACCGTAAAAATAGTGGAAGGCGGAATCAGAGAACTTCTTGAAAACGAAGAATTCAGAGAGTATATCTGCGATACTCCTAGATTGATCAATCAAAAATTCAAACCCTATCTCAAGGATATTTCGGACATTATTGTTACTAACGGAAATTTAGATGCTGCAACATGGCAAAACGATACTGAATTATGCGATAATGTCTGTCAACACGTTTTTAAAAATCTTTCCGATAAAAATCTGGAAACTACGAAATCGTTCCTGACAAAAATGAGTGATTTGTTTAAAAACGATATGCTTGCCACAGACGATTGCGTTTTCATATCCAAAGATGCACTTGATAATTTCCTTTCGAATGTGGACGAAGCCTTTGAGGATGTTAAAACAATGTCCGTTACCGAATTTCCTCCGAATCCCAGAATAGATTGTTCCAAATGCCGTTATAAAGCGCTCTGTACCAGGGAAGTAATTCAGTTCGGAGAAACGGAGGTGGACGAATGAGCAGTAATTTGAATGAAAAACAACTTGAACTCGTCAATACGATCGACGGCCCTGTCCTTGTAGATGCAGGGCCAGGAACGGGAAAAACAACAACAATCACCGGACGTTATGTAAATATTATAGAACACGGCGTAAATCCCAACGACATTCTTATGCTCACGTTTACACACAATGCCGCATCCGAAATGACCGACAGAATCAAACAAAAATTGATTTTGTCGAAAAAATCGGATATTTCAAAACATGTCGTGTCCAAGACCTTCGATGCATTCTGCAAAATGATTGTCAGCGAGAATTCGGAACGTGTCGGGGAATTTTTCGGAATAGATTCCAAACTGTCCCGCAATATCCACTTTGAAACCAACAGTACGATAATAAAATCATTATTCAGGCAGTTTTACGACGGATTCCTAAACGATCGGGGAGAAGATTACGGAGACATTGCGATTATATTGAATGATAAATCCAATGATGTATTGGATATGATAACCCGTTTAATGTCCTTGGGCATTATACCTCTTAAAAACGGATGGTTCGGACTTAATGCCGAATCGATTCTTGTCGGCAATCTGTCCAAACTTCAGTCCATACTGGAGAATATGGATGTATTTGAACAAAATGACAAACCGAAGAAGACAGAATTGTATACTGGCTTGAACAAAAAGATTAAGGACGGCACATATGAACGTGTACTGCCGGAGTCATTTCTTATAGGTAAAAATAACATTGAACAAGCAGTATATCAGAATCGCGACTCTTTGACAAATTTCATTCACGATGTATATCTGGCATACATCAAAAATTCCATAGATTCGGGAGTTTTGACGTTCTCACTGAATGCCATGTTCGCGTACATACTCCTCTATGATGATGAAAAACTGAGAGAACGCAATTCATTCAAATATGTCATGATTGACGAATTTCAGGATACGAATACAAATCAGATGATGATTGCAATGATGATTCTGAAGGAACCCAATCTGTGTGTGGTCGGAGACTGGAAACAGGGAATATACGGATTCAGATACGTATCGATAGATAATATAACAGATTTCAAATCCAAGTTGGATCAGCTCAAAGCGTTTCTGAATGAAGACAAAAAACGTATAAAATTCTCATTCCCGGAACCAAAGAAAATCAACTTTGATACGAATTACCGTTCGTCTCAGACAATCGTAGACGAATATTTCAAAACACTTACGATAAAGGGCACTAACGATGAAGATGTAAAACTCAAAAAAGATGACGAATGTATAACATATCTGAAATCGAACAGAGACGAACTGAACGGATATACAGGAATAAACTACTATTCTGTCGATAACAAAGACGAAGAAGTAAAACTCACAATCGAATGCGTGAAAAACTATCTTTGCAACGATTCGTACAGAATTTTCGACAAAACAGATTTCCGTTCAGTTAAACCAAGCGACATAGCGGTTATATGCAGAACCAACAAAGCATGCAGAATGGTACAGGATGCACTGTACAATGAGCACATTCCTGCATACTTCCAAGGCGACAAATGCATTATGTCGACCAAAGAAGGAAAATTAGTGCTCGCATGGTTGCGCTATGTCAACGACGATAACGATGTCAGAGGATTGTTTGCAATACTAGCTCATGAAGGATACACTCTTTCCGAAATGAAGCACATCAAAGCTGATTTAAACAATGTTCCTCCGCATATTGTAGAATTCCGCAATAAGCTCAGAAAAGAAAAAAGAAGAATTAATCTGATTCTCACAAAAATATTTTCATATTACAATCTGGAAAACGATGTTACACAATCTATCATATCCGTCATATCTTCATCGCACCGTAATTCCCTTCTGACAATTTCTGATGTCATCTCAATGATAGAACAGGATATAGAAGAGGGAACGGTCTACCCGTTGGAAGTATCCTTGGATTCCGAATCTGTCACCGTCATGTCTGCCCATCGGTCGAAGGGGCTGGAATTTCCCATCGTTATTGTGCCGTTTATGGACCAACGTATCTTTCCGTCTACAACAGGAGAAAAAAGCCTGTTGAGACTGGATGAATTAACTGGTATAAGGTGTACCGATACAATCGGCGATTTCGACGGATATAAAAAGATCTGCAAATCTCTCGATTATGCAATAATCAGCTGTGCATCCCAAACAAATTACGACGAGGAACGCAGACTTCTTTTCGTTGTAATGTCCAGGGCCAAACAGTATATTTCGGTTATTTCCGGAGACAAACCCTCGAAATTCTTCAAAGAAATGTCTGAAAATTGCGGATGTTCCGATATACCGCAACAAAATGACTACAGTTACGACGGACAGTTCAACAATATAGTCAAAAAACCGGAAATCAAAGAATACAAACCGAGAAAAACGAAATGGCCGGTTCATGAAATAATGAATCTCGGACCGAACGGAACAGGATCGATGAATGACGAACGCATAGACGAAGTCAATTTCAGGGGCCCGCTGTTCGGTACCAAAATTCATCAGGATGCACAAAGGCTCATTTCAGGATTGGATGTAAAAATTACCGATGAAAACAGAGATGATCTGGAATACGTCAAAAAAATCATCGATGAAAGCAAAGATGCAGACATCAGAAGCGCGGAAGTTCCGTGCATTCTTCCTGTTCCGGACACAGACGTCATTCTGCTCGGTTCGATCGATATGATTGCCTTGTATCCTGACAGGGTTGAAATCCATGACTGGAAAACCGATGCTCTGAAGGATAAAATCGACGAGTACAAAATTCAGCTGTCCGTCTATGCCCACTCCGCCGAAGGTTTCTATAAAAAACCCGTAAAATGCTTTGTTCATTATACGTCGCATAAAGAAACCGTCGAATTTTCTCCGTTAGATATGAAATACATCATAGAAAGAGTGAACACTGTCAAGAGGAACAGATTGTTGTATTAATCGCGCGTAATATATAGGGAATACGAATAAACCGATGTATGGACGGGCTGACCACAGAAGAGGTCAATGAACGCATTCGCAAAGGTATGGTAAACAATTCCAATACGCATGTCAGCAGAACATACGGAGACATCATACGCAAGAACGTATTGTCTCCGTTCAATCTTGTACTGTTCATGCTGGGGATACTGCTTCTGATTTGCAACGAGCCGATCAGTGCTGTTTCCGCAACCGGAATTATAATTGTCAATATCCTAATCTCGACAATACAGGAGATCAGGGCAAAGAGGCGTTTGGATAAAATCGCTCTTCTGACGCGTCCCCGCGTTACCGTCCTGCGTAACGGCGAGAAAATCGTGATAGATCAAAACTCTATCGTGATGGACGATATTGTGGTCCTCGGCCCGGGAGATCAGGCTCTGGTAGACGGAGAATTGGTAGAGTGCCGCCAATTGGAAATGGACGAAGCTCTTCTCACCGGCGAATCAAGCACCGTCAGAAAGAATGTCGGCGACAAAATCTATTCGGGTTCGTTCTGTGTCACCGGCGAAGGCATATTCAGGACAACAAATCTTGGTGACGATTCGTATGCTTCCAAAATGCTGGACGGCGCACGCAAGTTTACATCCAAAAAAACTCCGTTGGAAATGGAGACGGGTTCCATAACCAAAGTTCTGATGGCAATAGCCGTCTTCCTTTTACTGGTCTCTTTCGTCACGGAAATGCTGATCAGAGGAAATTCGTGGGGACATACCCTCGAAGTATTCGTTATCTGTATCGATGTCGTTCCGATTGCACTGTTTCTGCTGATAACACTTACGTACATGATTGCCGCAATACGTATGGCAGATTCCGGTGTTCTTCTGCAACGTTCGAACTCGGTTGAATCCATCAGTCATGTTGACACAGTATGCATGGATAAAACAGGTACGATTACAACCAATAAACTTGTTTTTGAAACCGAAAATCCTTACCGTCTTGACGCTTCCCATCTTATGGCCGTATTCTGCGGAAGCACCGGAAGCCCCAACCGCACTGTTGAAACATTGGCTTCAAAGTACGGTAAACTGCAAATGAATCTCATAGACGAGATACAATTTTCATCTCAAAGAAAATACAGTGCCGTCCGCGTGTCGGACAACAGGAGCGAAATTGTCCTGTACCTCGGTGCATGGAGCGTACTGAGCCAATATTGTATGGATCGTCATAATGCGGACATCATAATATCGGAAATGGCCGCCAAAGGACTTCGTACCGTGGCATTGTTCATCGCGGAACCGGGAGAAATCCATGATGAGAGCGGAGAACCGGTTATCAGGCCTCTTAAACTTGTTTCCGTTGTTTCCATACGTGACGAAGTTAGACCGGATTGCAGGGAAACCATGCAGGTTTTCATGGACAACAATATGGATATCAAAGTTATATCGGGAGACGACCCCGTTACTGTTAACGCTCTGTTCACCATTGCAAACATACCCGGAGAACGCAAAATCGTATCGGGCCCGGAACTGGAGAAGATGGACAAGAAAACATTCGACAGCACCGTTCTGACCACCAACATCTTCGGACGCATGAAACCTGAAAACAAAGAAGCGGTTATAGAATCGCTGAAATCGCAGGGAAGATACGTTGCCATGATCGGAGACGGTGTTAATGACGTACGTTCGCTGAAAAGCGCACAGGTCGGAATCTCTTTAGAAAGTGGCGCGGGTGCCGCAAGAGGCGTATCCGATATGGTGTTGGTAAACGACGAATTCGCCGCGTTGCCTAAAGCACTTATGGAAGGCCGCAGAACAGTTTCAGGAATGAGAGATATCTTAAAACTGTACCTTACCCGCAACTTTGCATTGGCAATGATGTTTGTCGTAATTTACATGTTCATCGGACACATTCCGATGATTCCGATTCAGAATACATTCTACGCCTTTGTGTCCGTATCAATTATAGCCTTCTTCATGACAATTTTCGCCAAACCGGACGAGAACAAGGAGCTTATTTTACCGGACGTTTTAAAATTCTGTATTCCGTCGGCCGTAATCATTACAGCGTTCAGCATAATTTCGTATCTGCTGTTTTCCACTCTGTACGGTTCAGGATTCGACATCATCAACGAAAGCGCCATGATTAGCGCAGGACATTTTGATTCAGCGGAAGATATGTGGAATCACCTGACGTGGTCCGGATCATCTCCGTCCGAAGCGGTTGCCCGTTCAACCCTGGTGCTTGTGGCAACATGCATAGGTGTGTTGCAGCTGCTTCTTGTTTCGCCCAGATATAAATGTCTGTCAATGGACGGCCGTACAAACAAGAGCCTCATACCTATATTCCTCATTCTGTTCCTGTTCTTCATACTGTTTGTAATGTATGAGTATGTACCCGCCATCGCAGTAGGTCTTGTTGGCTTGGTAATATACACGCCTGAAGCATACATAATGATGGCAATGATTGTGGTTGTTTGGTTTGTTACACAGGTAACCGTTCTGAAAATGAATGTATTCAAGAAACTTGTGGATTGGGTTGAAAGAATCTACCTAAAGAAACTGCGTGACGAATATTCCAAAGGAGACGTAACCGAAGAATGATTACGGTTTGTATTGCCCGTCGCGATACATCTGAATCATGACGTATGACGCAACAATGGCATCCGAATAAGCACGGTGGTCCTGATTTCCGTGTATTCCGGCAGGATCACCCTCTACAATCGTTTCATACGCATAATCCAGCTTGGGATAACGATAGTCTCCTTCGAAATACATGCTCGGAAGTTTGCATACGTCTTTTGCTGCCAGCATGATATCTTTGCACTCGTTGAATGTTCCTTTCAGATTCCAGGGCTCTTTGTACAGGAATTTATTCATATCATACTGAACATTATATGATGTTACGCTCTTTCCTCTGAGAATGCGGCGCACATCGTCTATCACCTTTACGGCAGGCGGTGCATCCGCAACCATTTCAAGCGTCATGTCGGTATGGGTAAAAATCCAGGCATTACTTAGATAATCATCCCACTCGTTAACGTCATACCCGACTACAGAATCGTAAACTTTCGAAACACTGCCTTCTTCAAGATTCACTTTTGCTATGCCTATATCAACCACAAGATCTACAGGAGCCCCCTTAAGGCCCGTTGTTTCGGTATCAAGCACGTATATTTCGGAAGAAGGAAGATAATCTTCGAGAGTTTTAAAAGCGGACATCAACACGCGTTATCGACACGCGATATAAATAACATCTATCCTGTAAAAAGACAGGTATGCGGGCAATCCGCACACCCGTCACTCGTAAACGGTTTCTTTGGATTTCCTCTGATCGGGGT
>CAKQHC010000066.1 GCA_934234005.1 uncultured Methanomassiliicoccales archaeon
CTTTCAGGCCGTCGAACCACGTGTTTCCTTTGTAATTCATGTTAAAGAACGCATCGATCATGGACAGGTTGAGAGTCTTTCCGAAACGTCTCGGTCTGGTAAACAGATACACTCCGTTTCCGTCATCGACAATATCAGAGATAAGTTCCGATTTGTCTACGTAATAGTATTTCCCGTCACGGATCTCTCTGAAATCGATTTTTCCTGTCTGCGGCATTTTCAATTTAAACTCTCCGTTCATGCAGTATAATTGTGATTATCTGATTTTTAATTCTGACTAGTGGATTCAGCCGACAAATATATTGAACCACATAGATATTTAAATGACCTTCGTAAAGCTTTCGAGTTTGAGATTGCTTTGTTATTACACTTCAATTCAATTGTTAAATAGGAACCGAGACAAATTCGATTTTAAAACACGGGTTCAACAATGATTCTAATCCTAACAATTAAACCAAAGATACGAACTTACATTATATACAGGCAACTGCCTTAACAAAAGAAACTCTTTTAAGTACAATGTAGCACTCATTCCGACTATGCCTGAGATACGTATCGTTGTCGTTGGAGCAAAATATGAAGGAAACGTGGGCGCTATTGCCAGATCTATGGCTAATTTTGACGTTAAAGAACTATATCTCGTTAACCCGTGTGAATTGGGCGACGACGCATACCGCAGATCGAAGCACGGAAACTTCATTCTCGACAATGCCTGCATCGTATCGAGTTTCGAAGAAGCAGTGAAAGACTGTTTCCTTGTTGTTGGAACCAGTGGCGTGACCACAAAACGCGACAGAAATTATACCAGAGTGCCTGTCCCTGTACGTGAATTTGCAGAACACTGTCGCGGTTATGAAGAACGCATCGCAATTGTATTCGGACGCGAAGACATAGGTCTTCTCCAGGATGAACTTAATTTGTGTGACGTTTTGATAACGATTCCCACAGGCGAAGAATACCCCATACTGAATCTGTCACACGCAGCAAATATCGTGATGTATGAGTTCTATCAAGCAGAACATATTCCGCGCAGACCCGAACCGGCCGACAGACATGAGAGGGAACTTATGTTCGAATTCTTCGGAGATCTCATGGCTGCCGTTGAATACCCTCCAAATCGCAGAGAATCTACCAATGTCATGTTCAGACGCATGATGGGGCGCTCCATACCAACAAAATACGAATACAATACAATCATGGGCATAATCGGAGATGCTGCAAAAATTATCAAATACGGAAAACCCTGGGAGAAAAACAAATCAGATGATGACGGGAAAGAAGAAAAGAATGACTGAATCTTCCTGATTTGTTCTTTTGACAATGTCGGGAAGGTTTCCGGTTGTTGCAATGAGTTCGGAAGTCAGATTGAATGTGAAATCCGAATTCACACTTCCTCCGACCATTGCAACGGTTGTCCCCTTATCCGATTTAGTGCGGTACATCAAAGATTTTAGTGCACGCGTTACCGAACCTTTCGGAGAAAGATCCGAAGAATATGCAAGAGTGTAGGCATCCTCTGAGAATGTACTGAAAAACGGCCCACGCACATATGTTGTCAACATCTGTACTGCATATGCCAGCACATATGAATTGTATTTCAAAAGATCTAAAAAAGATGTATCCTCATCGTACACGTTTATTGTATCCATGTCGACTATGAAAGAGATATCTGCTCCGCCGGCAAGAACCTTAATCGCATCGTTACCCAATTTACGCCGTTCGTGTTCGAAAGCCATCGGAAGGCCCATAATGGCAATAATCTTTGATCCATGACTTCTGGCACAATCCATCACTGATTGAACTGCTTTGGTGGTATGTCCGCCCAGCATTGAGAAAATGATTGCTACGCGTATTCCATCCAACATGCCGTCTACAAAATTCATCGTTTCTTCGAAAGATTCATTGTCCGAAAGCAAAAACGCATCGTCGTCTTTATCCAAAGCCGGCGTATCGTGTTTGAGAAATACGGTTTGTATTTCGATATCCAATGACGATTCGTTCAATATTCTGGATGCACCGCCGCCACATACAATCATCAAAGAATCATTTGTCATCGGTGACACCGTTATGCCTGCAAACAATTGCGTGCAACTCGGATTGCGGTATATCTGGAATAAAAATGTAATCGTCTTCAGAAGGACTGTTTTTCAATGCATCACGATCGCTATCGGACAACCTCGAAGAAATGAATTCGGAAACCGCGGTTGTAACAGCTTCGGACATGGATTGGACCATGCTGTGATCGACCATATATTGAAGCTCTTTAATCGTCTCGGGAGAGAGTCTAACAAAAATCCTGCCGTCCATACGAACTCCTCCAATACAGAAAATAAGGGTAAAAAGTTTGTAGTAGCCAAGATAGACCAACTAGTTCATCCGAACAGGGCGGAGAGACCGGCTGCGGCCTCTTCCTCACTGACTGCCTCTTCCTCAGGCTCGGCTGCGGCTGCGGCGGGTGCCTCAGCTGCGGCTGCTGCGGGGGCGGCGGCAGCGGCTGCGGGTGCTGCGATAGCGGCACTTGCGATAGCCTCTGCGATGTCGACTCCCTCAAGGGAAGCAACCAGTGCTTTGATCTTGGCTGCGTCAGCGTCGACTCCGGCGGCGGTCAGGACAGCTTTGATAGCGTCCTCGGTAATGTCTTTGCCGGCAGAGTAGAGCACCATTGCACTGTAGATATACTCCATTTCATTCAACTCCTTTTGTTTAGCCGAATAATGCACTTAGGCCAGCGGCTGCTTCTTCTTCGCTGACCTCTTCTTCTTCCTCTTCCTCGACGGCGGCTGCGGCGGGTGCCTCAGCGGCTGCTACGGGCGCGGCGGCGGCTGCCGCAGACATTTTAGCTGCGATAGCGTCGGACGTGTATCCGCAAGCACGAGCAACAGACAGCATCTGAGCGTCTGCTTTCGCGACAAGGATGTCGATATTCTCTTTGGTCGGTATCGCAGCAGCGACGGAAAGACCAAGGGTCTCCCTGAACGCCTTAGCAATAAGCGGAACGATAGTCTCCTTTGTGGGGAACGCAATCGAAACACCGAGTGCAAGTGCGTTGTGAGCTGCTGTAGCGAACATCGTGGAATAGTAATCTTCAGGAATGTCGAGAACGTCCCTGTGGTAAACAACTCCCTCTTCGTAGGCGGCCCTAAGGTCCATACCGACGATCATAGGGAGGATTTCCAACTTGGGGAGCATTGCTGCGATAGGTCCGGAAATCGGCTCTCCGGCCTTCACCAGGGGGGTGTCCTTCTTGATTACGATCTTTCCTGCCTCGATAGCTGCAGGAAGGCCTATTTTTTGAAGCTCTCCGATAATCGGTCCGGGTCCGAACGGTGTCGGTCCTTTGGGTACAACGATATCGATAGGTGCGAGCTGTCCCTCCTTTGCAGGAGCGGGGGTCATGGTTGCCTCAAGCTTCTTGAAAAGTTTGAAGGGATCCATGTCCGTTGCGACAATTGCGCACTGACCGTGAATCGCGTCTTTGAGTGCTTCGAGTCCGGGTTTCTCCTTTGCTGCCTCGTCGATAGCCAAGAGCATAAGGTTGTTCTTGGTCATCTTCAATTTTGCGTGAGCCCTCAGACCGGCCCTCATAGACTGGACCTGCTGTCCGGGAATACCTGCCATGTCGACAACGGCAACAACAGGATACTCGTGCATGTCCTGTACCAACTCGCTTACCAGATCCTTCTTCCAAGCTGCGACGTGTGCCATCTTTGAACCTCCTTACTTACATGATCTTCTCGGATGGACCCATTGTTGTCTTGACGTAGGCGGAAGCAATGTTGTGCTTTCCCTTCTCAAGTTTGGACTCGACACGCTTCAGAATAAGCTCGATGTTGTCGGCAATCTGCTCTGCGGTCATGTCCACGGAACCAACGGGTGCGTGGAAGGTCATTCTGTCTTTCGTCCTGATGGACACAGACTTGCGGAGACCGTCAATCATCGCTGCCGGATCTGCTCCGGGTGCGATGGGCTTAGGCATTTTTCCGCGAGGACCGAGAACGGTACCGAGCCTCTTACCGACGACAGCCATCAAAGGTGCCTCGGCAATGAAGTAAGTAGTACTGTTCGCAATCTTCTTAGCCTGTTTCTTGTCGTCCGCAATTGCTCCGAGTTCATCGGGAGTAATTACGAGATCGGCCACGTCTTTGGCTTTCAAGGCTAGTTCGCCACCACCAATCACACAGATCTTGATGGACTTTCCGCGACCGTTGGGGAGGACGATATCCTCTGTGATACGGTTCTTAGGGATTGTCAAATCAACATCGGTAAGATTGATGGCCAACTCAACCGTTTCAGTAAAATTGCGCTTCTTTGCACTCTCGAGTGCTTTCTGCACAGCCATTACGGTTGGTTTTTCTGCCAATACAATTCCTCCTCGTAGTACTTGCGAGTCATAAGACTCTCCTACAAGTAAATGTCCCTATTCACAATTAGTATTTAAAAGATATTATCGCCGGACATGTGCAGGCAAATAATGTGCCGAATCAGAATCTGACAGAAAATCTGCCTAACTTCATATCAGATCTTTAAGATGATTCATCGCCAGGATTACGCTTGACGTAGGAATTACTCTTGATACAGGGATAGAAAGAATTTTTTCAACCGTCGGTGCTACAATCGGTGCACACACCACTCCCAAAGCACCGTCCCTTTCTGCGTGCACCGCTGCGATAATCGCATCCTCTACGGTTGCAACGGGGTATTCTTTGACTTTAACCGTCATTCCGTCCAAATCAATCTGATGGGGCATACTCTCTACCACAGCGGTGTCTGCTATAACCGCTATAAAACGGGAATCCTCCGGACCCTGCATTATCTTCAAGGCCTTGATGATTTGGCGTACGGTTCTCAGATTGGGTTCACGCACATCTTCCAGTATCTTGTACATCGTACTCTGCGAAATTCCGCTGACCTGACAGAATTCGTTGAGAGACATACCCAATTCATCATCCAGAATATGTTTGAAAGCCTTACGGAATCCTCCTTCTTCCCTGAGCATTCCGGCAATGAGATCTGAAACGGTCATTCGACCGACCTCGCATACGATGCCGCCGACATCCCTGCGACGCATCCTTCCCCTACGGCTTTGGCAAGTTGCCATGGTTTTCCGGTTATATCCCCGCAGGCATAAACTCCCTTCACAGGCGTGGAACAATCGCGGCCGATACGTATCGTATCGTCAATTTCCGGCATAATGCCTATGTCCATGGCGACATCGACTGCCGAACGGGCCCCCAATTCTATGAAAATACCATCGGCAGGTATGACTGTACCGTCGGAGAGAGTTATGCTTTCAACCTTGTCGGAACCGTTTATGGAAACAGGTTTTGACTTGTATATGCGGACTCCACTTGATACGGCTTTGTCTATAAGCGCCTGGTTTACGCCGTCCTCCCACAAAATCCATGATGTTTCTGATGCATAATGCGTCATCATCTCGGCCGAGACTGCGGCTTCGGATTCGTTTCCGACCAAAACTACCCTACGGCCTTTATAGAAATTACAGTCACATACCGCACAATAACTCACGCCTTTTCCGTACAATTCGTTCTCGCCGGGCAGACCTAGTTTCAAACGGGATATGCCCATTGCAAGCACAACCGCTTTGGATTCGACAACTTTGCCGCTGTCTAAAACAAAACTGAACAGAGAGCCGTCGGTCGAAGCTTTAACTACATTTTCTTCTATGAATATTGCTCCGGACTCGATAGCCTGAGCCTTTCCTTTCTTTAGAAGCTCGGCTCCGGCTACGAGCCCGGTTCCGAAATAATTGTCTAATTCCGTATCGGAAATCGCACTGCCGGACATTTTACCGACTACAATCGTCGATGCTTTCTTTCTGGAAGCATGCATTGCCGCCTGTATTCCTGCCGGTCCGCAGCCGATTACCAATACGTCAGCGTTCATCGTATCAGAACAGAGACGAAACTTCGGCTATGACGTCTTCTTTGGGCCTGAGACCTACGAGACTGTTAACAAGGACTCCGTTCTTGAAGACAAGAAGGGTAGGGATGGCGTTGATCTGAAACTTCATTGCAATGCCCTGGTTGTCATCGGTGTTGAGTTTTGCTACGCCTGCTTTACCAGCAAGGTCCTGGGCCACTTCGTCCACAATAGGTCCCATTCTCCTGCAGGGTCCGCACCATGGGGCCCAGCAGTCAATAATCGCAACGGCGTTCTCTTTTATGAAATCGTCAAAATTCTTCTCGTTGAGTTCCGTAACCATATTATCTATACGGTTATCTACTCATATGTATAAAATATAATTTGTTTTATCACATTTGTCCAACCGATACTTCCGACCGTCAAAGGTCGGAAGGCAGATTGGTCAGGTAAGGGTATTCTCCGATTTCGTCGATTATCGTATCCAGGTCTTTCCCGTACAATTGCGACAATTCCCTGTGTAACAACTCAATTCTTTCGGCTCCGCGGTAAAGCCCCTTGGACGACAGCTTGTAAACACTGTATGTGTGGGGGACTACGCGATTGTCGCTTACCATATTGTCTGCATGCGCGACTATTTTCTCTTCCAACGTAGACGGCATGTAATCCTCGGCCGGAAGACCCAAATCCTTGACATCCTCATCGTCGAGCCCGGCCCCGGTATGCTTGCGTACGATATCCACCAATGGTTCTGGAAGACCCAAATCTCTCACAATGCATGAACCGTTATACGCATGCATGATGGAGTGGTCTACGGAACGCCCTATGTCATGCAGCAATGCTCCCGCTACCGCAAGATCTCTGTCCGCATCCTTTATTCCGTCGCAAATTGCATCTGTTACGGCCCTGACCGTGCAACAGTGTATTACAACACGGGCCTTACACCCTGCTTCAACAAGGTATCTGATACAATCTGTATCACTCGGGACGCTCGACAACCGTCTTCCCCCTTTCGTTGGGAACTACAGTTAACTTACCGTCACGGTCGGAATACAGGGCTTCCCCTCCGGTAAAACGGTCAAGGAATATAGCCAACGCGGCAATCTCAGAATGTGGCTGATTGCCCACTGATATATTGAAATCAGCACGGTCATAAACCTCTCTGGGTACCTTCTCTGCTCCGACAACAACAAGAATGTCCTCATCGCGGGGAATCTGCGGAAGGGCTACGTCCACTCTCTGTCCATACATGGTCAGATGAACAACCTTTCCGGGCCAATCCTTGATTTTTCTGTGCCAATTAACACCTGTTTCAATGGTGTAGTCGCCACCGAATCTTCCTACGACACTGCGTATATTCTCTTCCAACACCGGGTCTTCGGTATCTACGAAGATACCTTTGCAACCCAATGCCCTCGAAGATAATGCCACATGCGTCGTAACGCGTTTGTCTCTGTCGGGACGGTGTCCAATCCTCATTATCCAGATTCCGGACATAATGCTTACTCTTCATGGATGAGCTCTATTCTGTGTCCACGGTAATCCATCTTAACTGATCTGCGGACAAGGCTCTTAAGCATTGTCGATGTGAGTCCGAGTGCTTCGGCGACATCGCCAGAGAATCTTCCATCTTTTCCGACTTC
This sequence comes from uncultured Methanomassiliicoccales archaeon, assembly GCA_934234005.1. Lineage (GTDB taxonomy): Archaea > Thermoplasmatota > Thermoplasmata > Methanomassiliicoccales > Methanomethylophilaceae > Methanoprimaticola. The sequence continues at coordinate 7,524 of CAKQHC010000066.1, forward strand.
GGCAAGGATTTTACCTTCGATTTCGGCATATTCCTGATCCCCCATCATGGCTGCGGTTAAGACGTCACTTATTTCGTAAACCGGCCATTGGGCATTGATGCTGAACGAGGTGTAGTATGTATGGTAGGATTTTTCCGGATACCCGCCGTTTTTGGAAAGCCAGCGTGTTTCAACTAACTTCATTTTCTCAAAGAAAATGATGGCATCCTTTCCTTCGGGACCGAATTTCTGCTCGATTTCATCGACAGTCCTCCATTCCAAGGTCACCTCTTTAAGCACGTCTCTTTTCACGGGCGTGTCAACGGATCTCAGCATAGGAACAAGTTCTGAAGGTTCGTTGATGACCTTTATTCTATTCATAAATAGGTTCATGCAATTGTATGTATATAAATATAAGTTGAGACTCCTCTATATATACCGTTGTTTTCGCCAGACTTAAAATGCGGCCTTTTTTGAAAAAACATCTACATAAGTTTAATAACGCATTTAACATTAGGAACATTAATGAAAACCGAAAAGCAGCCTGAACTCAGATGGCAATGCCTTAACTGCTACAGGACCTTCAAAGGTGAAGATGCCGAGCAGAAAGCACTGGACTGTTGCGGTTCGCTGGTCCAGGGCTGGTGGGCAAACTATGCCAAATGGGGCAAGCAAAAGTGGTACGGACGTTGATCCGAATGGGCCCTCCGAGGCCCGCCTTTTAATTATTCTTTAAAACGATTGGGGTGTGGTAATACGGACACTAAATCCATGCTGGCGATTAATGGCGAGTTTGAACTTCTTGAACGCCATGTTATGATTGTCAAAGTAGTACGTGAGAATCAACCGATTGGCCTCATAAGATTGTCCGAAATAACCGGCATACCCAAACATAAAGTTCGTTATTCGCTTAAACTATTGGAACAGGACGGCATTATTATCCCGACACAAGGCGGAGCAACGGTATCCGACAGTTATGACGAATATATAGAATCACTAAAAAAATACATTGACGGACTTTACGAACGTATAGAAAAATTACGTTCTGTTTTTTGAATAGGTTCATACTATCATATATATTTTATAAACAGAATGGCACTTAGTCACTGACTGCATCCACTGAATCTTTTTAAATACAGAACAACAATAACTATTGCTTCATGAATAAAGAAGCGGAGGAATTCAAATTGCTGATACCTCAGACGGGAATCGAA
>CAKQHC010000067.1 GCA_934234005.1 uncultured Methanomassiliicoccales archaeon
CGGGACACCATGGTATCGGAGACGGTCCGTTTGATATGAGAACGGGAATGAACAAATTCCTCGAGGCAGTGGACATCACGTTCAGAAGAGACGCAGATTCCCACAGGCCCAGAATAAACAAACCCGAATCCAGGTTGGACAGGGAACAGAAATCAAACGGCGATTACTATTACGCCAGCCAATGATCGTATCGGAGTGGCATGGTTACCATAAAAAAACCATACCACTTCGGACGGTTTGTTCCATCTGATAACGGTTTAATATCTGTTAACTTATGACCGCGTGCAGAATTACATCTGCAAAGAGATGGGATAAATGTCTTACCGTGCGTTAGATGACGTTGACAACAGGATTATGTGCGCAGTCCAGAAAATCGGTGCGCGCGATGGCGTACAGAATGTTACCGCCAAGAAAATCGCTGCAGAATGCGACATATCCGATTTTGCCGTGTTTGCACATTTCGGTACCAAAAAAGGATACCTCGATGCTGCAAAGGATATGTTCTACAACAGATACATATCCATGATGGCTGAACTGGAAAAAAGAAATTGTACTCTTGAAAATACATGGGATTATATTCTCGATGATTTTGTAAATAATTCCGACGGTCCGCTGTATTATTCATCATATATCGCAACCTTCGGTATCGACGCGGAATATCAGAAACAAAGGGTGAATGATTTTCTTCCCCATGCCCGCAGACTGCTGTCATGCGAACCGGAACTCACGGATGACGATCTTATCATGATTTGGGATTACATGACAAACGTCATACTGTACTATGCGGGAATGTTTGCAAGGAAACAGTTGGAATACAATGACAACAACCGCAACATCATAAAACGCACATCATTCTTCGGATTGGGCGGACACGGTATTGTAGGCCACGATAAAACAATTCCAAAGACTACGAATAATCAAATGACGGCTATATATACAGGATTCGGTAATCCGAAACCCTATGGGAAGAGCTGATACACATCTGCACACAAGCTATTCAGGCTTCACTAAGTATGGGTTGCTCAAATTTCCCGAATCCGTCATATCTCCTGAAATGCATGTCGACAATGCCAGAAAACTGGGTTATGATGTGATTGCCATAACCGATCACAACGAAGTTGAGGGCGGGTTCGTCGCGCAGAAATATGCCAAAAAATTCGATGACATCGATGTGATTGTCGGCGACGAAGTTATGACGAGCGATGGAGAGATTATAGGTCTCGGACTTTCCGAATACATCAAACCGATGATGACTATCGAAGAGACGGTTGATATAATCAGAGAACAGGGAGCATTGGCCGTCGCCCCGCACCCGTTCAGTTTCCATGTAAGAGGGCTGCAGGAAAAAATATTCGATGTAAGGATAGATGCCATCGAAACAATCAACGGGGGCCATCCCGATTCGTATTCGAACTGGTTCGCTCAGAAGGTGTTCGACGCATTTCCCGGCAGGTGGGCACAGACTTCGTCGAGCGATGCACATTCCTTATACACATTCGGTTACAATTGGACTGAATTCGAAGGCAATTCAGCAGACGAGTATCTGAAAGCCATAAAGAACAAAACTACGGTTCCCAAGGGAAAACCCGCTTCCGTATTTTCTGAAGTGCAATGGAACTATGACGTTGTCATCGGCGGAGAAAAACTGCTCATAAGAACACTTCTTCAGAAACCCGTAAATTATATGGCGGACAACAATGCCCTTAAAATTAAAGCCCTCAGTCTCACAAACATGAGAAGATTGGGCGGCATTCTGGGCGGTTTGATGTATATGTGTCCCCCCATTCCGTGGATTGCCACAGTCGCAAGCTGCACCTGGTTGCATAACGGGGCTAAAAAAATGACTGCGGGAGCTGAAAAACGCCTGGAAAACATCATTAAAATTGCCAAAAATAAAGAGGAACCGCATACATGAGTCCGGTTTATAAAATCGGAATCTGTATTCCGGAAGAATATTTAGAAAAATTGATGGATTCTCTGGATAGTGTCATAGGCCGTGATGAATCCAAATATTCACGTGTTTTTTCCTATTGGCCCGTAAAAGGAACCTGGCGCACAATGGACGGTGCCCATCCGTTCAACGGCGTTCCCGGAGAAATAACAGTAGCTGATGAAATCAGAGTGGAATTCATCATAAACGAAGAATTATTGAAGAAAACGATATCTGCTGTTGTCAAATGCCATCCGTACGAAGAACCGGCCATCGACATCATACCGATGGCCGATTGGAAAGGCATCATTGTTTCGGACGATACGTAAACAGATTGTCGAATGATTTCTGCATCCTGTGAATCTTAAGACTTTGTTTTCTGTATTCAAGCTCCGATTCATCCATAATTCCCATTTTTACGAAATCGTCAAGAAGGGAAATTGCTTCATCATAGGATCCGTCTATACCTACCAGAATATCGATCAATTTATTACGGCACGGAATGTTTTTAGGCAGGGTGCCACCGTTATCAGCTAAAAATTGTTCGCGGATATGAGGAAACAAATCAAGATTGGCACGGCATATCCTTTTGGCATCCTCATACTTCTCCATACCTTCCAACCCTTCGATTACATTATTGCGTATCTTAAAACGCACATAAGGGTCCTGTTCGTGTGAATCCGCATATATTCCGACGGTCACGGCGAGACTGTAATTGTGATCGTTAATCGCATAATCTGAAAGTCTGCTAAGAAATTCGCGTGCGTTGCGATCCGAGATTTTTGGAAGATACCTTTTGACCTTTACACGGTCAACAGCGTTGAGGGACAGAAACCAATCATTCAGTCCGGCATCGGCAATCTCCTGGGGCACTTCGTCATTCGCCATGTCCGGTAAATCGCATTGTAATTCTTATCTGTTGCTGGAACCGTCGTCGATTGTCAGCACATCCTGGATGACGTGCCTCTTACAACAGGAAAGCGTATTGCAGTTCCAATCGATTTTCTTAACAAACAACCTGGACCTGCTATTACAATCGCGTGAACAGAAGACACAATCCGAATTCTTGCACGGAACAGGATTGACGGTCAGTTCGAGGTCATCTCCGAATTTTTCTTTGAGTGCGGATAACAGTTCTCCGTATTCATCCGAAATCTGAATAACTGTCATATTGCTTGGGAACACGACATGCATATCGACATAAAGGCGCGGACCGTATTTGATTATCCTTACATTATATACATCAATCCAATCGTCGTGTCTGTATGTACGGATGCAGTTCACAACATCTTCCGTTACGAATTGGTCTGCCTTATCCATTATATCCTGCACACTGTGCTTCAGTACTCCCAATCCGGTAACAATAATTATCGCACCGAATAACATAGCTATTGATGAATCCAACCATCTGGCATCGTATCCCTGACTCTGCGCGACAAATACGATGGCCAAACCTATGATAATTCCTATCGAAGAATAAGTATCGGAACACAGATGTTTCCCGCTTGCCACCAATGCAGGCGAACGGGCTTTATTTCCCTTACGTATTGCTATGCGCCCCACGGCATAATTTACAAATGCGGCAAATCCTACCAACAAAAGACCGTAGTCCAGTTGTCCTATTTCTCCGGGATTGAATAATGATTCGATTGATTCGTAAACAATAACGGCACCGGCAGCTATTATCAATGAACCTTCTATCGTAGCAGAAATTGTTTCGATTTTTCCATGACCGAACGGATGATCTTTATCGGCAGGTTGGGAGGATATATACAAAGCATACAGCCCTACAAATGCGGCCACTACATTAACTATGGATTCTGTTGCATCCGTGAATATCGCCACGGACCCTGTCATAAAATACGCCATGTACTTTATAATCAATAACGTAACGCCCACAATTGCGATGACCTTCTGGAATTCGAAGTTCTCATCGACTGTATCCGACATGCTTTAGCGTATGTTTATTCAATAGTTAAGGATATGCTTTTAAATAGTCCTTAAAATTAGTTCGGCATTCCTCATAAATTCGGCATTCAGCAGGTATCGCTTTGACCGTTACCGCGAAGCACAGAAAATACGGCACCGATACAACACATGGAAAATGCAATTCCGAACGATGTTCTTAAAACCGCAAGGAAATCGTCGTATGTTTCCGGAGAAATATTGTCTGCGGAACCCATTATCAGAGAGATGCAAAGCATGGCTATGCCCATACTGACCATCATTCCGGTTTGTCTCGTTACAGCAGTCATTGCGGAAGCCTCCCCGGTCTCTGAAGGAGGAACCGACGACATTATAATCGAAGTATTGGGCGCAGAAAACATGGCAAATCCGAATCCGACCAATGCCATTGTTGCCACCACAACATATAGCGACATATCTACGGTATAGAATACCACGGTGAGCTCCCCCAATGCGGCAGTGGCCATTCCGACTGTGGGGAGTATACGTTTGTCGCTTACCTTATCCGAAAGTCTTCCAAAAACAGGCGTGAATATTGCCTGGACGATCGGCTGTATCAACAACATAACGCCGGCCTCTGTAGAAGATAATCTGCCTATGTTCTGAAGGTATAACGGAAGGAAGAAATTAAGAGAATAAGATGCTGCATAACACATAAAACTGGCTATACAGGATCCCGTAAACACTCTGCTTCTGAACAGGCGTACATTTAACAAAAAATTCTCGGAATGCGATTGCTGCCATCCGAAAACGGAGAGAATGATCAATCCTGCTATCAGTGATGCTACGGCCCATAACTCCGGAAGGTTCAACACACCCAGCATTGACATCAATATTGCGGATCCGTAAAGAGCGACACCGACCAAATCCATCTTGCTTCCGAATGCGGGTTTGATTTCGTGTTTGAATGATATCATACATAATATCGAAACTACAGCCAACGGAACAACCAGAAGAAACAATCCGTGCCATCCGGCAATATCGTTGACTACTCCCCCTATAGCCGGACCCGCGGCCAATCCTATGTATACACACATAGTCTGCAGTCCCAATGCACCTCCGCGTTCACTTTTTGGATAAACGTCGGCTATCAGTGCCACGCTCATACACGTCGATGCAGCGGCACCTACTCCGATTACCGCACGGCACAATATAAGGGACCAGAAATTAGGAGACAGGGGCGCAAGAAGGCATGTAATGCCCATAATGCCCATGCCTATCAGGAATACGCGCTTTCTCCCGAGAATATCGCCTAATTTCGCCGACGGAACCATGGCTATTACGGATGTCAAAAGGAATGCCGTATTGACATATCCCAGATCGTGGGATCCTACACCGAATTCCGACCCTATGTTTACCAACGAGAGATTCATCATGGTGCTGAGTAGAGGCGTCACGAATCCGCCGAAACAACACGCCAACAGAACCAAATGCATCTCCTTTCTGGTAAATTCCATAAACGTCACCGTCACAAAGTCTTGTCAAAACGCAATCCCAATGACAAATATACAGGTACTAAAATGAATGCGATTATGCCTATCGAAGCAAACATCATCTGATACGACTGGCCGACCGCAGCCAACAAAGGAACACTGATGACGGATATTGAAAACTGACCCAAATTCAAACATGTCGCATATCCGCCCATTATCTTTCCGGAAGATTTGTTTGTAACCTGCGTAGCCAGAGTGTTGACTACCGACGGAGTAATCATTCCCATTGCCATACCCGTAAGCAGAAGCATACCTAACGCAGCTTCCACACTTCCGTCAAATGCCGGAATGCATAATCCTACACCCATCAGGATGAATCCCAAAGACATGAGCTTGAACGGAGGTATGACAGAATTGAATCTGCGGTACATAAGTGAAAAACAACAATTGACTATACCGTGGATTCCAAGGAACAGCCCCATCATGGATGCCGAAACTCCGATTCCTTCCAAATAAAACGTTGCTTTGGTAGGCATCAGGAATGCCATCATACACATAAGAAATGCTGCCGCGTAACAGGCGGCAACTATCTTTCCATTTGCCTTAACGGCAGGCGCCGAACCCGAAGAATCTCTTTTTGCGATGGGTTCTTTCATCGAGAATATTACCAACAGCATCATCGGCAAACCTACAAGGTAAACGAGGAACGGTTCCTTCCACGAGATTTCCGCCAATGTTCCTCCGGTGTATTCAAGCAAAAGTATTCCGACGCCTATCGCGGCGGACTGGTAACTCATAACCTTTACGCGGTTTATTCCCGTGTAGTATTCGGCAATAAGTGCGGTTACCGACGTAGATACTCCGGCAAGACCGATTCCCAGAACCGCGCGTGCCAGCAGAATATACGTCAGATTATCAAAGAAAAACGATATGACTCCCGAAACCGTAAACAGTGCCAAGGAGAGTACCAAAACACGAACCTTTCCGAATTTGTCCGCCAACGCACCCATACCGAATCCGACAATGGCTATAACCAAGGACGGAAGCGTTATTATAAGCGATACGAGAAAATCCTGATCCGGAAATACCTCGTTTATGAGAGGTAATGCAGGAGCCACGGCTGCGCCTCCCATCAGCATGAGCATAGAACTTACAAGAAGCGCAACAAGTGTCAATTTATTGGGCTTATACTCTGTCCCGGATACCATAATTCGCCTACACGAAATAATCCGTATAAAGCTATCGTATCACCTGTGCGATACATATCCGATTACGATTTTTCCAGAACATACCTAAATACCCATGAATGTATCACGAAAATATGATTTATGAGAACGTTACAGAGACAATCGGTAACACACCGATGGTTCGCCTCAGTCACATAGCGCCTAACGGTTCGCATGTTTATGTAAAAATGGAAAGAACCAACCCCGGCGGATCGATCAAAGACCGTGCCGCACTCTCGATGATTAATGATGCAGAAGCACGCGGAATTCTGAAAAAAGGCGGAACCATCGTGGAACCGACTTCGGGCAACACCGGTATCGCACTCGCAATGATTGCCGCTGCCAGGGGATACAAGGCCGTATTCGTTATGCCGGATACAATGTCCAAGGAACGTATACAGGCCATGAAGGCATACGGTGCGGAAATTGTATTGTCTCCCGGAAAAGAAGGTATGGCCGGAGCGGTATCGTATGCGAAGAAAATTGCCGAAGAACGCAACGGATGGATTGCCGGACAGTTCGATAACCCGATGAATATAGCGGCACACCGCACAGGAACCGGGCCGGAAATACTTGCCGATTTACCCGATGTTGATTATGTGTTTGCAGGATTCGGAACCGGAGGAACGGCTTCGGGTATTGCATTATCGTTGAAAGATGCCGATTCGAAAGCAAAAGTCATCGGTGTCGAACCCGAAGAAAGCCCGCTCATCACCGAAGGCCACGCCGGGCCGCATAAAATCCAGGGTATAGGTGCCAACTTCGTCCCCAAAAACCTCAATCTTGATGCCATAGATTCCGTCGTATCGGTCAAGGGATCCGATGCAATCGCCACCACCGTCAGATTGGCCAGAGAAGAGGGAATTTTTGCCGGTATATCCTCGGGAGCGGCTGTATTCGCAGCTCTGAAAAAAGCAAATGAGGAGCCGGGCAAAAAAATCGTTGCCATACTTCCCGATGGCGGGGATAAATACATGAGTACGGGCATATTTGACTGAGGCGATATCATGCCCGTCAAAATTCCCGACGACATGCCTGCCACATCCATATTGGAGTCCGAAAACCTCTTTGTCATGAAAGAGAGCAGGGCAGACAGCCAGGACATACGCCCTCTGAAGATTCTGATTCTCAACATAATGCCGACTAAAGTCGAAACCGAGACGCAGATACTCAGATGTCTGAGCAACAGTCCGCTTCAGACGGATATAACATTCCTTCAGATGGCCAGTCATGAATCGAAAAATACGAGCCAGGAATATTTGGAAAGATTCTATTACACGTTTGATGAAATCAAAAACAAAAAATTCGACGGAATGATTATAACAGGCGCTCCCGTAGAATGCATAGATTTCAGCGAAGTGGATTATTGGGACGAATTATGCAAAATAATGGACTGGTCTTTAACCAACGTATGTTCCACACTCCACATATGCTGGGGTGCGATGGCGGGACTTTACCACCATTACGGCATTCCCAAATACTGTTTGAAAAGCAAAATGTCCGGTGTGTTTGAACATAAGGTAGAGATGCCTACCGAGCCGCTGACAAGGGGCTTTGACGATAGATTCTTCATGCCGCATTCGAGGCATACCGAGATTCGTGCATCGGACATAAGACAGAATCCGCATCTGCACATAGCCGCACAATCGGACGTATCCGGCGTAGGTATCGTGATA
>CAKQHC010000068.1 GCA_934234005.1 uncultured Methanomassiliicoccales archaeon
AGTCGTTGTAATAATAGCTGCAATCGCCATAGCATATATCAAAAGAAACTGATTAATTTTGGGAGGGAAACCTCCCTTAACGTCCGGTGAATATATGAAAATCAAAAGTTGTATGCTTTTGATAGTTGTTTGTGTTGCGTTTTCTTGCACATTATTTGGAATCCATGAATCGGATGCAGAAAACGGATATACGATAACTGTCAATTCGCAAAACGGTTCGGTATTTGATCAGGAGGGTAACGAATTCACCGGAGGTGAGTTTAAAAATTCCCTCACACTAACGTTTGTTTCAAAACCAGGTTATGAATTTGTAGAATGGGAAATATCGGATGGATGCGATTACACAGCTGAAAAACTGAATATAACTATAACCGCTGTATATGATAATATTGTAATAACGCCCGTAGCAAGGAATTTCTCCCCGTCTCAGGGAATTACGTACATATTGGACGAAGACGGATTGCCGATTACCGGAGACAAATTGGTAAAACTATGGTCATTTGGTAGTACGCTTTTGGATAAATCAAGTGATCCTTGGATTGGGATGCCCAGTACGCCGTTGATTGTAGGGGATTCTGTATATATCCGTGCAGGAGATTACCTCTATGCTGTTGATGTTTATACAGGTGTGGTAAAACACTATGTAAAGTCAATTACTGCTCAAGCAGAATATTATCATTATGTCAGTTATGCGAACGGAGTCATAATAGACACTACGGGACATAAAGCGTATGATTTGGAATTAAATTATCTTTATGACATTCCTGTGAATTTAAAATATGCCGTCTATTATGATGGATACGCATATGGATTTTTGTATAATGCGGATGTGAAAAACGGACCATATCAGTTGTTTAAGATGTCTTTGGAACCCAACACAGATTTGAATGGAAAGGTAAAGAAGAATCTTTTGAAAAATGAGATCAATACAAATGCATGGGCGCAGTATGGTCAGTATTCCACACCCATATTCAAAAACGGATGGATGTTCTTCCTGGAAGCCAACGGTGTTGTGGGATATGTGCAGGGTAAGGAATGTGTAAGGAATCTGACGGCATTTAATACAGATACCGAAGAAGTAATTTCGTGTGTTTTGACAGGCGTCATGAATATGCCTTGGGATGATGGCTGGTTAACATCACATGATGATTATTTTTATGTCACGGCATATACCTCCGGATTATTCGACGGGGTTCTCAAGGGATTGGAAGACAAACACTCCTGCATACAATATGTTAGATTTGATTTCGATAAAGGTTGCTTCGACAACGATTCCCTCACATGTGTGGACATCAAGGATCCTACCGAGAATACATTCAGAGGTATTGCATCGCCGTTCATCGTTCATAACAATCGCGGTTACGTTAATGTAAAAGCATATTCGGGACAGAACGACAATGATGCAGGATTCACATGTCTTATCGCATATGATATCAAAGAAGACGGTACGCTAGTACCCACACAATGTTGTAAGAGTGAGATGAGTCACGGCGGTATCGTGATGAATTTAGCTCATGAGAAAGACGGCAAGATTTTCATTTATCTGCTCCCTTATGAAAATAGAAAACAGGCAATATATACATTCACAGACGAATACGTGAACGGAAAATGGGTGCTTAAAGATACATGTGACAAAGTAGGGCCTACAAGAGCAGATTGGGGTTCGCAGGGGGTCAGATCCGGGCCCAACGGCGAAGTAATATATTATGTGGACAGCGGATATATCGACTGTTACATAACTGCCGATAAGAACAGAATAACCGTCATCAAAATGGACGGAGACGTGGCATATGTCGATGCCGGATACGGTGCGGATGCGGGCGCAGTTGTGCGCGATCTTTTCGCAGGATGTACAATTTCAGGTGGCAAAGTTCAGATTGGTGAGAAAACATACATCGCGTACGGATTCAACGAAGTTCGTCACAGTTGGAAAGCAATAAACAATCTGACGGATACATATACTACTGACAAGAACAGAGGTATTGTCGTTGCCCCATACCGTTACGTCATTCTTTTGGAAGAAAATTCCGACGACAACATAACAGCAAGTGGAGATAAAGGTTGGTACTATCTCGCGGACGAATCATACCAGAGATGCAATATGTCTGATTCGGAATCATTGGTTTCCGTTATCGGCAAATATCTGTTCTTCAGCGAGACCGCACCGGGCAGTGAAGCAATTCTGTTGCCGTCAAGCGTATACATACAATATGACGGTTCCGCAGAATACGAGCTTTTATCTAACATTTCAATAAGCATGGATTATGACAGCAAAATAATCGATGTAGAGATATCCGAAAACAAATTGGTAATAAGATACGTCAAAGAAGGTCAGACAACATTATCTCTGACCATCGGAGATAAAACATATAAAACCGAGGTGGAAACCGCCCCGTATTCCAGTGTCGATCCGAACGGAACCACTACGGTCATTTCCAACAGAGACAGCGTAACGGAAAAAGGAGAAACAGTATCGACGGAGAAAGAAACCGTTACCAACAAGGATAAAAGTTACATAACCGAAAATACCACTGTGGTCGTGAAAGATTCCGACGGAAACGTCAAAACGGTCACTTCAACCGAAAGAACCCAGAGTACTTCCACAGATACGGTAAGCGGAAAAACTACGACCGAAGAATTAACCGTGACTACAGTGAAAGATTCGGCAGGCAATACCATTTCTGAAAAAAGCGAAAGCAGAATATTGGAAGTGACGGAACTGTCCGACGGAATTTCAAAGTCTGTTACTGACTATAATGTAGAAGGCGACGGAAACAGAACAAACACTGTGACGACGCAGTATGTCAGAGGCAACATTGTTCTCGGCATAATTGTCACCGAAGTATACGGCAGTTCAAGCGATCCGACAAGTACCGAGATAAAGTACAGTCTTACCGACCCGTCTTCAGCAATACAGGCCGCACTGGACGAAGAATCGTTTTACTTCACCGTCACGGGAACCGATGCGGATTTGAGCGGTCTGGCTTCGATAGTAGCTTTGGAAGACTTCTCCGACCGTGCCGTAACCGTTGTTTCGGAAGTCGGATTGTCCGAAAGCATGCTGAAAGCCGTTGTGAAGATGAAATCCAAACTCATTATGAACAATACGGAATCATCTATCACTTTCGATGACAGCTCCTTGGAAAATCTGTTGGACAACGGATCGGTTTCCTTCGATACAAAACGTGTCAGCGCAGACAGTCTCAACGATGCCATGAAAGACGCAGTCGGAGATGCGATATTGTTCGACATTTCCGTCAATACAGACAACGGCAAACTGAGTCAGTTCGGCAAATTCACGATTAAGCTGAATGTAACGCCGAACGGAGACTACGTACATGTGTACAGAATCGACGAAGACGGAACCAAGCACGAGATAGAAGGTGCAGCCATAATCGACGGAGGAGTAGTATTCTCTGCAAACCATCTGTCGTATTATGCCGTAGAGTTCACTACCGGAGATTCCTCCGGAGATTCTTTAGACACAATTGTTGTGATCTCGGTTGTCGCAATTATCATTATTCTTGCGGCAGTGTTGGCATTCTGGAAATTAAAAGGTAATCGCGGGGCATCGAGATGAACACCAGACTGTTGTCGCTCATAGCAGTTTCGATATTTCTGTTGAGTTCGTTCGCATTAGTGTTGCACGCATCCGACGGATCAGATGCTTCCGAAGAGAGCGAACCGATCGAGATGACAACACATGTTTATCTCGATACTGGAAACGGCGAAACAGAAAAATTCGATTCCGACAAAGACACATTCCGTAAAGCCGTTGAAAGTGCTTTGGGAGACCGTGTCAAGATTCAGGCAAACCATCAGATTAAGTCGGTCGACGGCGTCGAGAACAGTGAAACTTCCAAATGGGTTATTTTCAAATGGGCATCGCCGGGAGGATGGACGCCCGTGGCCCGTTCCACCGAAAAATGTCCGCAGGGAACGAATATTGCAGTGAAGTATTCCGAATTCCATGAGGACGATCAGGGAAAAATAATCTATGACGTTCCGGAAATAGATGTAAAATACACGGTTCATTTCTATCTCAAATGGGATAAATGGACCAAGGAACTCGACGACAACCATTGGATGAGATCAATATATGACCAAGTCGGTTGGGAGGCTATGAAGAAAGGATTCTGGGTATACGGAAACGGTTCCAGCAACAACGAAGCTCTTGCCGATGCCGTATACAACAGATTCTTTTCCGGTCAACCACTCCGTATTGATCAGGGCGAAGAAACCGTAACATGGACTGTGGACGGAGATACGTTCTTTTACTATGGTATAAGAGAAGCGTCTTACGGATGGTTCTTAAAGTTCCTCGGATGGAGTGATACCAAAGACAGCGATAAGGGAGAAGGCGGATACGGTACGTGGACCTATTGGGCACAATACAGGTATGATGCCAGCAAGAGTTTGGACGATTACAAGAACTGGAGTTACAATCAGTTGTCGTTTGGACGTTATGATATCACTACCGACAGAGTATTCGGACTGTGGCTGCAGACAACTTCCGACGAACCTACGGGAACATTCGAATTGGGCCTGCCGTCTGATATAAGGATAGATACGGAAACTTTCCGTAAAACAGATTCCAAAGACGGAGTCGAAACAACTTCCGTGGAGTACGATGTGGTAGACTATATGGGAAAGAAAGTAGGTACCAAGAAAATGACTGAAAGTTTCTGGTCTGACGGTTCGTCAAAACTTACCGAAACCTACGGAACAAACGGAAAAATAACGGATTCCCAGAAGTACACTTACGATTCAAACGGAAATCCGATTAAGGAAGAATCATCCGTATATTTATACGGCAGCAACGGAAAGCTGTCCTCTACAGAATCTCTTGTATCCGAAATAAAAAGGGATGCAGACGGGAATGTGGAGGATGTGAAAAGAACTCAGACTGTAAAGTCCGGCAACAGCGTCAAGGAGACTGTAACCGATATACTGTATTATTCGGGATACAATATCACAATTACGGATGCCGGCGGGAAGAAGACTATATCTTTGGTCGTAGCCGATAAAGGAGACATATCCGAAGCGGTGAAAACCGCCAAAGATAAGTCGGAATCTTTGGGTAATGCAAGCATCGACGTATGCGTCCAGAACAGTATTAGTTCTTCCGATCTTAAAGCCATTAAAGATGCGGGACTGAGTCTGACAATGACCGGCAACGAGGGCAAGATATCAATGTCTTTGGAGGTTTTGGAAAAATTCGGTTACAGTGGCAGCATGGATTTTAAGTTTAAGAGGGACTTATCCACGGATCTTGCCAAAATTCTCACGGAAGATGATTTGGCAACCGTCAGAGACGATCCGCAGCTGTTTGACATATCTCTGAAATGCGACGGTAAAGAACAGACCAGTTTCGGTAAGTTCGGAATAACCGTGAATTATGTGGGCAAGTGCGAAAGCGGCAAGATTTCCGTATGGAGGCTTGACGGAAGCAATCTCGTTTATGTAGGCGAAGCTGCGTATAATTCCGATACGGGTATGGCATCTTTCACCGCGGACCATCTGTCTACATATATTCTTAACGAAAAAATCGAATCCGAATCGTCTTCATCTTTGCCGATGGGAACCATTGTCGCCGCAGCGGTTTTGGTCGTCGTCGTTGTGGTTGCATTCGGCGTGATAAGAATAATAAGATAAACTCAAAGGGGCTCAGGCCCCTGTTTTTGGATTTGATGAAATGTTTGGTAAAAAATGTCTGCTTCCTGTGTTTGCCGTATCGTTGTTATTATTGGCGATGTTCGGTTTTTCCGACGGTTCCGATGCGGAAAGTACATATGATAACGGCGATGCCATATTTTCTTTTTCCACGTTCGGTTCCGGAATAGAATCCGATACGTATCACGCAATCCTGTACGGTGTATCGCAGACATCGGATGTTCTTTTCATACCGGCTGCTTTGGACGGACACAATGTGACTGAGATTGCCGACGGAGCCATGTCCGGACTGACCGGAACTAAATATGTCGTCGTTCCGAAAACCGTGGTTAAAATCGGAGATTCGGCGTTTCCTTTGAATATCGATACAATATATTTTATGGGAGACAGGCCGGACGGAAAATTACCGGAAGCAAACATCCTGTATTGTCCCGGTTCTGCGGGTTGGGATACAGGAAGCGAATTTACTGTCTGCAAGGCTGTATCGGAGGACGGTTCATCCGTAGACGGGCTCGGTATCAACGGTAAGATCGTTATAATAGGCGGACAGGCCAAGAACGGCAGTCTTACAATCCCGTCCGTTGTTGACAATATGCCCGTCGAGTCTGTCGGACCGTATTCTTTCGGTGCGGAAGACAGAGGCGACAACAATAAAACACACAGAACCGATTTGACTGCCGTAACGATAGAATACGGTGTGAAAACAATAAGGGAAAGGGCGTTCTTTTATCAGGGAGAATTGAAAAGCATCGTTATGCCGGACAGTGTTACAAACATAATGGACGAAGCATTCCGTTCGGACCATAGCCTCAGTGATTGCAAATTGCCCGAATCCCTTGTCAGTATAGGTTTTGAAACATTTCGCGAATGTTCTTCCCTAAAAACTATAACGATTCCCGATTCGGTTGTCGAATTAAATGACGGGTCGTTCAGATTGTGCAGCGGTGCAGAGACAGTAACAGTAGGTTCGGAAATATCCGAAATACCGCCGAATTGTTTCGGATACGGCTCATCGCTTAAGAACATCGTGTTTTTGGGAAGTATCTCATCGATAGGTGATTTTGCGTTTTACATGTGTTCGGATTTGGAAACTTTCTCCGTTCCCGATTCGGTTAAAACAATAGGGAGGTCATCTTTCCAGGAATGCCGTTCTTTGGCTTCGATAGATTTCGGAAACGGATTGGAAAAAATTGACAAGAAGGCGTTTAATTCATGTACTTTATTAACAGAAGTATCATTTCCTTCTTCGTTGAGAGAAGTGTGTGATGATGCATTCTGGGAATGTTCTTCTCTTGAGAAGGCATATTTTGACGGTGAACTTCCCAAATTGGGATCAAAATCATTTCCGGAAGATACAGAATTGATTGCAGATACGCATTCATCGACAAATTGGATGCTGTATGTTGCGATTTTGGTTGTTGTAGTAATTGTCGTACTGTGTATTCTGCACAAGAAACAAATTTTATGAATCCGGGCGGGTAACCGCCCGAGTATATCAGCAGATGAAATCAAACGTTTTATCCATAACAACTTTCGGTCTCTTGTTGTTGAAACATATGCCGTACAGAATCAGATTCTTGCCGAGTCCGTATAAGTATTCTCTGTTCTTGATTTGCTCTATTGCTTCTTCGGCTTCTTTGAGTTGGATTTCTTCGTTGTCCAACTTGGATTTGCTCTTTTTGAATTCGATTACGATATCGGGAAGTCCGGGACGGTTGTGTTTCATTATAATGTCCGCTCTTCCGTTTCCTGCTTCTTCTTCAAGATAAATTTTGTAATCTCCCATGCTACTCATGGCGGCGGATGCGACTATCAACTGATAGTCTCCCCCATCCTTTAGAACGATGGACGGAATTTTGCTGTAGAATAAATCATTCATGTTTTTCTCTACATTTGATACATCGCCCGATTTTATGGCATCGAACATTTTAGTAAAAGCCTTCGATCCTCTTTTGAATACTTTTTTAATCATCATTGACGAAAACGTATCGCGGATTTCGTTATTCGGAATGGATATGACATACTCTTTATTGCCTGTTGGAACGGCATTGAGGTATCCTGCAACCGCCATAACGGAATAGATTGTATCCGGATCGGAATCCATATCCCTCATTGATATCGCGGGATTCAGTTGTGCGGTAACTTTCTCTCCGTTGGCGATACTTGTCAGATTTTGATAAACTTCGTCTGTAGTATTGTCGATCAGAGTGTAAATAATCTCATTGCTGCTGGTGTTTATCCAATATGCTCCGGGTTTAAAATCAACGGACGCATAGAAGAGTATACTCCAAGGGTTGTATATTTCCGCATTACCGAATCTGTATCCGTCGTACTATTCTTTGGCTTCCGCAAACTTCTCCGGATGTCCGTAATATTCGCAGATTTCCTTTACTTCGGATTCGGTGAATCCGTATCTTTCATCGAATTTTTCCGTGAATATGTTGTTTACACGGAGATTGTTCAATCCCGAGAATATGCTCTCTTTGGCAATCTGCATTATTCCCGTAACAACTGCGAAACTCATGTGAGTATTGTCCTTGAGAACTGAAGAATAGAA
>CAKQHC010000069.1 GCA_934234005.1 uncultured Methanomassiliicoccales archaeon
ATTTTTTCAATTTCATTACCTAACTCATCAACAAAAGAGGCTTCGTGTACAAGTACATAGTATAATTGATATGTGTCGGGAGAAACTTCTTTCCACTTACCAACATAGCCTTCCTTGTCTGGAATTTCGTATGATGGTTCACCATTCCAACTTGGATTCAGTGTTGGATTACTGGGATTATTTGATGTGAACGGATTGCCATCTTCATCTAAATACGTGATGTATGTTACCTTTAGAGAAATCGGTACAATCATCAATACATAGTAGGACGGATCCATCACATACTTTACCATATTATATGAATGACCTTTTGTGCAATCTAACACATTCACAGTCTTATTGGCAAAGTAACCAGCATAATAAGATGTGAATTCAAAATCATTGAAATCAGCAAGATTTGAATCATACGACACAATATTTTGTATACTCAGATTCTTCAAAACATTATTTGACGGAAACGTTATAGAATTCACATTGAATTCGGTACACACTGAACCACTTTTAGTGGTAGCAATATTGAATGTTTTTATGGATTCGGGTAACACTAAATTTAATTTGGGACACTCATAAAACGCATAATTTATTGTTGTCACATTTTCCATCTTTACTTCTTTTAAATTATCACAATGTTTGAAACTACCTTTTGGTATTGATGTAACCCCCCCAAGGTCTACGCGTTCCAACTGATCGCAATAAGAAAAACTTGGAAAAGGTATAGACGTTACAGTATTCGGCAATATCACTTCCTTTACACTGCCACCTTTAGAACACACAGATAGTACTCTGGTAACGCTATCTGAAAATGATAATTTATCTAACGACACTTGATTGAGAGCAGACACGGTAGGATTTGCTAAAACTGTATATTCTCCGGTCTTTGACGGAGGAAGGAGGTACATAGTGCTCATGCCTTTATTATATACCACCCCGTCATCACTGCAAAGATATGGGTTTGAATCACTGATGTTTATTGCTTCAGTACAATCGGGCCACCAAGGAGTGTTTCCTTTAAAAGCATCATTGAAAACACTAGGAAAGTTAAATTCTTTTATTCCAGTACTTTTAAAAGCGTACCCATTTATTGTAGTGAAATTTTCACCGAAAACACAGGTTTTTAAAGACGTACAATCTTCAAAAGCAGAACTACCGACATTTGTGACAGAGGATAAATTCAAAGATTCTAGCGTTTTACATCCTTTAAAAGCTGATTCTTTTATAATTTCCACATTACTAAAATCGATATTGACCAAAGATGAACAACTTTCGAATGTGGAAATGCCTATTGTAGTTACAGATTTGGGAAGTACCACATTACTCAGCATCACACATCCATAAAATGCCTTGTTACCAATCGAATCTATTCCTTCTGAGATCTCCACATTTTTCAAAGAAGAGCAATTATAGAACGCTCCCGATCCAATATAGATGTTCGAACCGATTTTAACAGACTCGATTCCTTTACCTGTAAAAGGCGATTCAAAAGTACTACCATCGGACGTTGATCTGATTTCAACAACATTGTATTTTACATCATTTACTGTAATCTCCGATGAAATGGTAATATCTTTTGTTTTTTCATCCCAACCGATGACAACTGCTGTGTTGTTGTCTTTTTCCAATTCATATGTCAATCCATTGTCTGTATCAATCCACGACTCTGCATATGATTCGTCAGAAGACATAGATGCGCACAAAACAGCAGATATAAATACACACACCACCAAAATCAGTGGTAAAAATCTACCTCTAATGTAACCTCACCTTTTAAACAATATAAAACCATACTTCTGACATTACCAGAAGTATGGTTAAAATATAATTGATCTTATTTTATGAAAAAAAATTAACGTTGAATGGACGGTACATCAGGCATACTGCTTGAACTGGAAGACTCCCAGAACACAAGCGCAATGTACGAACTATCCACAGTTGTGATATAGTCTAACGTTGTATTGTTGAACACCAATTTTCCATCAGCACCATAATGATACTGTGCCCAATAAATCCAAGATCCGTTCGTGCCTTGGTATGTTCCAAGCCCGAGGAATGTATTAATCCAACCGCTTGAAGTTGCATCAAAATCCCAACCGTGATTTTGACAATACCACTGCAATGCAGTAAATGCCGTAAAGTCAGAAGTTCCTGTGTAACTACTCTGAAGAACGTCTATCTGCACGCCTTCATAAATATCGCCTGGGAAATTATCCGGTAATGTAGGCACATATCCTGCATTCTGATCAACCTTAATCATAAAATGGAACTCGGTAGCCTGTGTTCCGGGAGTCTGGAAAACCACAATAACTCCGGAAGCATGATACTCTGTTCCAACGATTTCGGCAACAATCTCTATGGATCCTAATGCCTTACCGTAAACGGTCACAGTAGAAACACCGGATGCAGTGAACTGTGTTCCTGCGGAATCGAATGAAACAAGCTGTGCTCCGTCGTCAAGATTGTTGAGATACCACGAAATATCACTCGAAGAATAATTGGCAGGAATTGTGTCCGCCTTCACCGTAAACTGTGCGGTATTGGATCCTCCGGAGAGGTAGACAATCGCACTGTCACTCTCCAAATCCAATACATTATCATGCACCAAAGCCACCGACTCGTCATCAACGACAATGGCGAACGCCGTTGCAAACATAATTGTCGCAACGAGCACTGACAAAATTTTGGCTTTCATCTACATTCCTCCTGATGCAACGATATCGCACGAGCACCAGTTGGAACAAACATTGATGTCATACAATATATACTATTGGATGTATCTACCACAATAATCTTCACATAACGACACATAAGTAAAATCCCAATCAACGCCCGGGCGCCTTTGTATCGTCGGAATATCTCCTGTATTCGTCCTGCGGATTTTCCGTATATGTATTGTCGTTGACGGGTATCCCGCACCGGGAATATGCGGCCATAATCCTGTCGAATGCCTTACGGACTTCGTCAAGACTGGTGTCGAATTTCAATGCCAAAGCTTCCGGAGACATACCGTCGAAATGATACGCCAAAAGAATATAATCTCCGTCAGAAATCTTCAACATTTTTTTGGTATCCGAATTGCGTTCGATACAGTCGTCGGCATGGCTTTCCAAATAATCCGCCAAGGCCTGAAAACAATCTTCTTTGCACTCCAACCCCGTTTTCTTCAGGATTTCTTCCGTACATATCGCAGATACGGGATTCGATCCAATCCACAGATATATCGCATCGAAATCCCCGCTCCGCACAAATTTCAGCGTACGTATGCCGTCAGTCCATACGCAGCGTATGTCGTCTGCATTATCGGGTTTCCTGAAACCGCATCTCGGACAGACAACCCACGAATCTTTTTTTGAAACCCATTCGGCATCGCAGAAGGGGCATTTGCACACATTTTCCGAAGACTTTTTGGAACACGCCGGACACAGAGTCGTCTTGGAAAGTTTATGCAGAACATAACTGCGGTGACAATTCGAACAGACGGCCATTTCTGGCGTTTTCATCCAATCGTTTGTTTTGCATTTCGGACACATAGGCGTTTCCGACGAAGATTTGTACCCGCGGGTATTCCATTCGTATCCGCATTTCCTGCATTGCAGTCTGTAATTGGAAGCATCCCAATTCGACACACAGCATCCGGGACACCTCTTCGGAGCATCTTCACTGCGTCCGATCCATTCGTATCCGCAACTGCAGCATGTACGACGGGTAAAACCGTCCCACTTCCGCGTGCAGCAGGAAGGACACGTACGGGGATTGTCCTTCCTGCCTGTCCAGGTATAACCGCAGACTTTACAGACAAAATTACGGTCAGAGGGAGCCATCTATAAACCTCTTGGGGAGTACGTAAATTTCCCCGTCTTCATCCAAACCTACTCTTGCCTCAACCTCGTAAACATCGCGTATGATGTCGGGAGTGATAACTACTTTTGGATCTCCCACGGTAACTATCCGGCCGTGCTTCATTATAATGCACACGTCGCAATATCTTGCCATAAGCGAGATATCGTGTTCGGCAACCATCACCGTAATGTCCGAATGCGACAGAGATTTAAGATACTCCATAACCTGAAGTTTGTATTTCATATCCAAATGTGCCGTCGGTTCGTCGACCAGCATCAGCTTGGGTTCCTGAACGTACGCCTTGGCAATCAGCGTACGCTGCCTCTCACCGGACGAACACAATGAAACCTGCTTGTTCCTGAGATGGCTCAGACCGAATGTCTCCAATGCTTTCAGCGTCATCCGTTCGTCTTCCGGATCTTCCCACCAAATGCGGTCCACAAACGGATATCTTCCAAGCATAACCATATCCATAACCGAAGTTCCGAACGTATTTCCAGCCTCAGCCGGAACCGTTGCCACCAATTTGGCAGCTTCAGCGGGTTTCATGGTTGTAACCTCCCTTCCGTCCACATATATGTTCCCCGAAGTCGGTTCGTACAGCTTGCAGATACATTTCATCATCGTTGATTTTCCGCATCCGTTCGGACCGATTAATCCGATGAGTTTTCCGCTTCCGAATTCGATATTAATATTGTCCAATGCCTTGAATCCGTCAAATTCCTTGCAAAGCCCTTCTATCTTAAGCAAAGGTGTTTCGTTACAATCATCCGTCATATGTGCGCCCCCTCTTCATAAGCATGTATGCAAAAATCGGAGTGCCGATCATCGCGGTTATTGCACCTACTGGAAGTTCCAAAGGAGAAATTACAGTCCTGGCGATGAGATCTGCAAACAACATCAGCATCGCACCGAGAACAATGGATGCGGGCATGATTAACCTGTGATCAGAACCCAAGGCCATCCTGCATGCGTGCGGAATAACCAATCCCACGAATCCGATAATTCCGCAGAACGCCACGGACAATGCTGTAATCACAGAAGCCAGAGTCATCATGGAAATCTTAAACAGCCTCACGTTCAGACCCAACTGCCTAGCTTGGTCCTCACCCATCATAAACAGGTTGTATTCTCTTGCCCAGACCATCGCCAGCAAAGACAACAGCATAGTCGGAATGAATACAATCCATGCATTTTCCCAGGTTATGTTGGCGAAAGAACCGTACAGCCACCACATTATATCCGTAAGATTATTTTTTGCCAACGACAGGAAAACAGTCTGTATTGATGAAAACGCAAACCCTACGATAACTCCTGCCAGAATATAATTGGTGGACGATCCTCCCGAACCCTCTGCAACAAGCATTGTAATCAGGAATGCCACGATTCCTCCGACAATGGCTGCCATCGGAATCATATAGAGCTGATTGTCGCTTATGAACGTAAACGAAAGGCCGACCGCAACAACCGCAATGGCCAAACATCCCGCCCCCGAAGACACTCCGGTTATGTACGGATCGACCAACGGATTCCTGATTATGGCCTGATACATACACCCTGCAATGGCCAATCCCGCACCTACGGCTATGGCTGCCAAAGCCCTCGGCAGCCTGGCCTGATAAATGTACAGTTCGGTGACATTCAGATTCACTCCGCCTTTTTGAATAGCCGATATCATCGCAGAAACAGCTTCGCTGACGGGAATTATACCCCCTGATGAAATCGAAATCGATATCAGGAATGCGATTAAAGACAGAATCATTCCCAACGCAACTATAACTTTGAATCTGCGTTTCTTTTTGGAAATCTCGCTCAGTCCCGCCTCCGTCGGGCGGGTCATATCATCTCTCATTCCGCGATATCCTTTTGAGAATATTCCGAGTTTTTTCTCTCTGTTTCCGCCGTCATCCGCCCCCGGATCGGTTCTGAACAGTCCCTTTCTATCCTTCTTCATCATGTGCCCTCCTTCAGTAAAGCTTGTATGCGATCAGCATCGACACAATTACGACCGCAATCAGAACTCCCCATGACCAATGGCGGAATCCCACCGTCTGGAGCATCTCCAAACGTTCCTCGTCCGTTCCTTCCCCCGCGGTTTCCGATATGCAGTAAACCGCTCCGATGTCGTTGGCAGCATAGATCTTCCCGTCAATGACCGTAATTGGTACCATCGAGTAGGAATCCGCAGTAAACGGTTTCAACTGGACTCTCCACACTTCCGTTCCGGTTTCGGCATCCAAACTTGTGACGCCTCCTCCGGTAGGCCAGAATTTACCTGCGGAATAATCCATGGCGTAAACCCTGCCGTCGGCAATGGTAAGCTGCCCCTTTATCATCTGATAATCTTTGCTCATCCAGACTACTTTGCCGTTCCAATCGAATTTGAGAATAGCATCACGCCCGACACACTCGTTTCCGTTGGTGTATTCAAACACGGACGATCCGTCGCTGAGAACCGAGAGATAACTGTACAAAGCATCCCCGTCGCTGGCCGGCGGCGTAAACAACCCGTTCATCCTCCACTTCTCGTCTCCGTTGGAAGGATCCAATCCGAACACGTATCCCACCATCGAGAAAAGAGCCCCGTCCGTACAGCCTACGACCATTGTCTTCTTATCCGGAGACACGACAATCGAGGTAACAGACCCGGGCGTGTACGGCTGGGCATTATTGTTTTCACGCAGGTCTATGAGCCTCTTGCTCCATATCTCGGAACCGTCGGATGCATCTATGGCAAACAGATATCCTTCGTAATTTCCGATGTATAATACCGACCTTCCGTCGATATTCGCTATCGTCGGTGCGTGAAAGTAAAAACAGCCTCTGCTTCCTTTGTAAACTATCTTTGTTTTCTCGCCGTCTTCTGTCACATCATATTCTGATGATGCAGTAAATGTCCATACATTGGAAAGTATGCCGTCGGCAGATAAGGAATAACAGCAGACCCTTCCGTCTGCGGTACCGAAGTAAATGCATCCGGAATCGTAAACCGGGGTGGTAGCCCCTGTAACAAATATTCTTCCGTCCCACACAATATTCCCGTTCTCATCCGTCGGGGGTTTGTATTCAATCAGAACCTCGTCCTCCACATCGCCGGTAAATCTGTCGAAAACCCTGACGTATCCGTCAGTGGAAGTTACAATAAGATGGGAATCGACGATAAGAGGCGTGGTAACTTCGTAACCCGCTCCTTTGACGCCGTGATAACTCCATACTTCCTGGCCCGTAAACCTGTCCACGCAATACACGTATGCGTCTTCGGTTCCGTCATGTGCCCCGTATACGCCTCCCGTAGTGTGATACAGATAGTTTCCCGCAACAACCAATCCGGAATCCACATATCCGGTATTGTAGACTTTATACCATTCGACAGGTAACTTCGGAGAATCCGTTCCGTATGATTGGGACAAACCGTATGAATCGGATGATCCGCCGATCATTGTCCATGCCGTTTTGCTGTCGGGTGTGGCAACCGGTGCAAATCCCGACGGATAATATCCGAAAGCAACATAGCCTCCGGGACAGGATTCCGAATAATCCGTACCTTTGTATTGCCAATCCGAACCGTCCCATACGTATATGCGCCAAACTACCGAAACTTCGTTGCCGCCCGTATCGACAATATCTTTCGGACAAATGGATCCGACCGATGTATTCGAACCGTCGATGTTCGCATCCGGACAGCAACTTTTGAGTAATTCGCCGTATGTCGCGGCCGATTCCGAATACCATGCATAACTTCCGTTACCGTAATCGACAAGAACGCCGTCGGAAGAATCTGCATCAACGGGCACAAAGGCCACAGACAGTACGATTACCGCAACAAAGAACAAGGATATGGTTGTGCGTCTCATCAGCTCGCCTCATACTGATACTTCAGATATTGTTCGTAATCGTCACCGAAAAATTTGGGCACCGAATCCAGAGGGTCTCTGTCGAGGAAATTCTCCGGATAAAACGCCTTGGCAAGCAATTCGGCAGCCTGTGCCAATCTGGGTCCCGGACGGGAAAGTATGTCGGCCGAATCTCCGGAAAATATGTAAATTTCGCCGTTTCTGTAAGCCCTGGTCTCTTTCCACAAAGGATCGAGATTGTCGATTATAGCCTGATATTCTTCTTCGGTGGTAATCTCTCTGGAATCGTAAATTATGATGATTGCCGACGGATCGTTTTTATGAATTTGCTCCTTATTTACCATGAACCATGATGATTTTGAAGCATCAAACACATTGACTCCTCCTGCCTTTCCAATTAAATCGGAAAGAAAAGTATCAGAACCGCTGGTCCACGGAGACGGTTCGACACCGAGCGAAGCAAAAACACGTTCTACCAC
>CAKQHC010000070.1 GCA_934234005.1 uncultured Methanomassiliicoccales archaeon
TTCACGTAGCCCGCGGAGATATGAGACGCGCCGTAAATTCGCTTCAGGTAGCTGCATCTCTCGGTAAGAGAATCGATCTCGACCTGATTTATCAGACAACCGGAATGGCCAATCCGGAAGCGGTGAAGGATATGCTCAACACCGCTCTCTCGGGCAATTTCATCAAAGCCAGGGATTTGCTCGACGACATGATGATTACGTTCGGACTCTCCGGACAGGATATCGTTACACAGATTCATTCCGCAATCATCGATCTGACGATAACCGATGCAGAGAAAGTGCGTCTGATGGACAAAACCGGAGAAATCGAATTCCGCATAGTCCAGGGAAGCAATGAGAGAATCCAGCTGGAAGCGCTTATAGCATATCTTGTCATGATCGGCGGAAACAAGAGATAAACCGAATCCTTATCCGGCAATAAATGCGGATGCAAACAAAGGATAGTGTTCCGTGCCGTCTTCCGATACGGATACGTTTGACTGTTCAAAAATTATCCTGCGGTCCACACGGAAGAATCTTGGTACCTTATTCAGCGACGGAGCTGTTCTTTGCTTTCCGGATTTGACTTCGATTACTGTCAGTTCGGAACCGATTTCAACTACAAAATCCAATTCCATCATCATCTCGCCGCTGTTTTTGCGATAATATCTCGGAACACATCCTGCTTTTACCAAGCACTCGCATACGACATTTTCGACAATCGAACCTTGGTTGACGGACATGTCTTTGTTCGCTATAGCGCGTACGGTAACGTTTCCGCACATATGTGTCAAAATGCCGGTATCGGACATGTACACCTTGAATGTGTCGTGATTCTCTTTCAATGCCAAAGGAGATTCTACTGTATTCAGGGAATAACAGAAATTGCCTATTCCCGCACCTTTTATCCATAAAAGGTTCTCGCCGTATATATCCGATGACTTACGGGATTTTCCGCCCGATATTCTGGAATACATAAATTTCTTGTTAGTGTCTGCCAATTGTGAAGGTATAGATCTGAAACACTCCAGCGTCCTGTCGCAGTCTACTCCTGAATTGTAACGGTTAATATCGAGAGAAATACAATCTACAATATCTTTCAGGACTTTGTCCGGTGCGGCATAATTCTTTGACGAAATGTATGTTTCGACGGATTCGGGCATGCCTCCGACCACCATATAGTCGCGAAACAATGATTCAAAACGATCGCAAACCGCCTTATCTATTGTTCTTTTTTCGCGTATCGATGATTTGACATATCCGATAACATCCTCCGAAATGTTATTGGCCCATAAAAATTCCTCAAAATCCAAGGAATGCATCTCTATATGTTCCTCATAACCTGTTGGTACCAATGGTCTTATTGCACCGTTTTCTTTGAATTTCTTTCTGGGTATGTCCACACCCAATAATGAATCGGAAGCTATGACATCATAGCGTCCGTCGATTGTTAAAAATTTCAATGCGGTACGCGCTTCGGGACATTCCTGTATTTCATCCAACAGGATTAATGTTGAACCCGGATGAAAATTATCGGGATTGCGATACAGCATCATGCCTCTGATGACAGAATCTGCATCAAGATTACCCTCAAAAATCGAATGAATGTCTGTCTCTTCACTGAAATTGAAACTTACAAAATGCTCGTAGTTTTCATGACCGAATTTTTCGATGATGAATGTTTTACCGACCTGGCGTTGACCTTTTATGAGAAGACATTTATGTTTTCTGTTTTTTCATTCTAATAAAACGTCATAAACCTTTCTTCTGAGCACAATCTCGCATAATGCGTGTCAAATAAAAATGTATTCATTAATTTAACTTAAAAATTGTAATTTTATGCAATAATTTAACTTAAAAATTGTAATAATAACTCATACGAACATCAGCGGAATTGTCCGAACGACCTTGCGACACAACCCGATACCTCAGGTGTGCCCCGCATTCCATCGTATGGCCGATTACAGAAAGAAGGTATTGATGTACGTCCGGATGAGAATATTCACTCCGGACCGCACATAGATGCTTTTATATCAATGTGACCGGAAAAACAACCCTCGCAATGATCTTATTCGGCTGCAATCACAGCGAAGGTATGCAGTCCCTTCTGTCGAGTACGCGCGCAGTCTTTTTCTCGCTGCGGGGCAACGAACCGACGTCTACCGCTCCGACTTCGACCGTAACTCCTATACGGGAACGGACCGCCTCGCCGATATTCCTCACAAGTTCGTCGCGCTCGTTTTCGGGAACCGAAGTCTCCACAAACAATTCGATACCGTCTTTGCCGTTTACGGTGCTTATGACTATAAGAAACTCCCCGGTTGTACCTTCGGTAGACGAAATAATCTCCTCAAACTGTGCGGGGAACATGTTAACGGCTTTCACTTTAAACATGTCATCCGTACGTCCGAACACGCGGTCTATCCTTGTATAGGAACATCCGCACGGACATTTGCCGGGAATGGTGCGCGTTAAATCATGGGTACGGTAACGGATTAACGGGGCTCCTTCTTTCCTGAACGCAGTCAGAACCAATTCTCCTTTTTCCCCTTCAGGCAACACTTCTCCGGTGGACGGATCGATAATTTCACTGTACACATAATCGTCCCAAAGATGCATTCCGGTATGGTACCTGCAGTCGATTCCAATCCCGGGGCCGTAAATTTCCGTCAATCCGTAGATATCGTATATATCGATACCGAGATTCTCGCAAATCGTTTCCCTGGTCTTTATACCCCAAAATTCCGAACCTATTATTCCGACACGCAGATTTATCTTATCAAGCATGTTGCGCTTCCTGACCTCTTCGGCCAACAGAAGAGCGTATGAGGACGTAGAACACAGAACTGTGGATTTCATGTCCTCCATCATCCTCAGCTGTTTCTCCGTGTTTCCGGGACCGAGCGGAACGGCCATAGCACCCAAACGCTCGCATCCCAGCTGGAATCCTATGCCGGCGGTCCACAAACCGTATCCGGGCGTTATCTGTATGCGATCCGTGTTTGTGATTCCGGCCATACGGTAGCAGCGGACAAACATGTCTGCCCAATCGTCCACATCCTTTTGCGTATACGGAATCACGACGGGTATTCCCGTGGTACCGGACGAAGAGTGTATTCTGATGATTTTCTCTTCCGGAACGGCAGCCAGTCCCAAAGGATATGCTTCGCGTAAATCGGCCTTCTCCGTAAACGGCAGTTTCTCGAAATCTTCTTTCGTCTTTATTTTCGAGATATCTATGTCCCTGTACTTATTGGCATAAAACGGGCTCCTTTCCTTGATATCCGAAATCATTTTCATTATGTGTCCGAATTGAAAATCATCCATTGTCATAAAATCACATCTTTCCGAGAATTTCCACAGCCTCCGCGTTTCCTCTGACGGCAGCTTTCTTCAACCAAGTACGGGCATTCCTCTCGCTGCGGACCATTCCTTCTCCGGATAAAGACAATTTACCTAGCATACACATTGAATCGCCGTCTCCCAAACCCGCAGATTTGACAAAATATCCGACTGCTTTGCCTGTGTCTACGGGAACACCTCTGCCCTCCAAATACATAAGTCCCAAACGAAGTCCCGCCTTGGAATACCCTCCGTCGAGACATTTTACGTATTCGGATACTGCTTTGCCTGTGTCTACGGGAACACCTCTGCCCTCTTCGTCCATCACGGCAACACGATACAGTGCCGGGAGATTACCGTGTTCGGCCGCTTTTCCATACCAGAAGTATGCTTTTTCCCAATCCTGCGGTATGCCCTCTACATCCGAATACATGAAACCGAGATTGAACATTGCGCGCGCATATCCCAAATCTGCAGATTTGCGGTATAGTTCCATAGCCTTTTCGAGATCCGGAGATATGCCCGATCCGTGAGCCCTCATATGGCCGAGATTGCATAATGCCTCCGCATTTCCCTGATCCGCTGCGAGTCCGAACCATTTTGCTGCTTCTCTGCGGTCCTGCGGTACGCCGTCGCCTTTGAAGAATATGTATCCCATTGCGACCTGGGCATCCTGATCTCCGTTTTGCGCGGATTTGAATACGTCTTCAAAAGCCGTATGTATTACCTCCTGACCATCCTGCGTACATGTATCTCGGGATGGTCCATATACCTCCCCAAGTAATAATATGCGGCAAGGAACCCGTTGGCAGCAGCCTGCGTGTAGTATTCGATGGCCTGCGATTCGTCCTTGGGCATTCCGTTTCCGTCATACATCCTTCCCAGGAAGAACTGTGCGTCCGGAGATCCGGCGGAAGCCGCCCTTTTCAATATATCGAATGCCTTGCGGTCGTCGCGTTTGACATAAATTCCCTGGTGATAGAGCATCGCAATGATAAACATGGCCTCGTGGCTTCCCAAACCCGCTGCCCTTTCATAATACGTGAATGCTCTCTTCTCGTCCCCGGCTTCGAAGAATTCGTCGGCCATCGCCAAGGCATCGTCGCGCATGGTTGTTTCCTTCTGGGTTTTGGTAGTCAACAACCGCCCCATGCGCTCGTCGTAAGTCTCTTTTTGGCCTCCGTCCAAACCGTTCAGCACGGATGCCCAGCACAAAGTGCATTTCTCATGACCCATATCGGAACCGTACATGTACCATCTGCCGGCTTCGACCTCGTTATGCGCAATTCCGTTCATTCCGTATTCGTAATTCATCCCTATTTCCAGGAACAAATCTCCGTCTCCGGACACCGAAACGGACGAATACCACACTTCTGCCTCAACTTTGGATCTGGGCGCACCGATACCGTGCGCGTAGAAGTAACCGACCATGAATTTGGCCATGTTGTTTCCGTTCTCCGCAGCCTTGTGATACCATTCCATGGACAGTTTGTTGTCCTGTTCCAAAAGAAGACCTTCGCGGTATTCGTTGGCCAGAGACAACTGTGCATCGACATTTCCCAGGTTTGCGGATTCCTTAAGGTGTTCGATATA
Source organism: uncultured Methanomassiliicoccales archaeon (assembly GCA_934234005.1). Taxonomy (GTDB): domain Archaea; phylum Thermoplasmatota; class Thermoplasmata; order Methanomassiliicoccales; family Methanomethylophilaceae; genus Methanoprimaticola. Next base: position 4,915 of record CAKQHC010000070.1, read on the forward strand.
ATGAGGAAGATTGCGGAGTACCAGATCGCCGTCGCGATACAGTTTGGCCAATTCCCAATGTGCACGCGCGCATCCTCCGGACGCTGCCTTCTCATACCATTTCACAGCAGTAGCTATGTCAAAATCGAATTCCTTGCCCGTATGGTAATAATAACCCAAGGCAAGGCATGCATACGGATTCGATGCGTTGGCATCGCGGATAAGACGATCGATTTTCACCTTCTCTTCTCCGTTTTTATCTTATTCAGCAACATGAGTGCATCCCGGTCTCCCTGTTTGGCTGCCATAGACAGATACTTCTTTGCACGGGGGATGTTCTTGTCTACGTACTCGCCGTCATAGTACAGTTTTCCTAAATAGAACTGTGCCTCCGCGTAATCTTTGGATACGGCATCCTCTATCATGGACAGGCCCTGCTGCACATCCTGTTTGACTCCCGATCCCGTTACAAGTAGCATGCCGTAAAATGCTTCCGCGGCAGGATGTCCTTTTTCCGCAGCCTGGTCGAACCACATGGCGGCTTCCTCCACGTTTTTCTCGGTACCTCTTCCTTCATAATAGAAACAACCGAGACAATACTGTGAATTGACTTCCCCCATTTCGGCTGCTTCCCTGAACCATTTGAGGGCTTCCTTGTCATCCTGTTCGAAGTACATGCCGTTGCCGTACATACATGCAAGCGCATACTGTGCATATCCGTTGCAACTGTTTGCGGCGACGGTAAACCAATGTGCCGCCTTCGCAAGGTCGCGGGGGACATTCTGTCCTTCAAAACACATGTTTGCATAATCAACCATTGCCTGCTGATATCCGTTCTCGCATGATTTCTCAAACCATTCGGCGGCTTTTTCGGGATTCTTCGGGACTCCGTCTCCCATCGCATACGACATACCTATCTGATACTGGGCTTCCGCGTGACCCTGTTCGGCGGCTGCCTCAAACAAACGGTTGGCTTCTTTGATATCAGTGTATTTGGTACGCGGAGCCATGTATATGCATGCCAACGAGAACTGTGCGTCTCTGTTTCCCGCATCGGCACCCTTTCTGAACCATAAAATTGCTGTTTTTTGATCTGGTTCGGCATAGCACAGACCCTGATCGTATATTTGGCCCAAACGGTACATTGCTTCCCCGTTACCGCTGCGTGCTGCTTCGGTAAGCCATTTCTCGGCTTCGTCGCGGTTTTTGGCAACGCCTTTTCCCATCATGTACATAAAACCGATTTTGCATTGGGCCTCCGCATCACCCGATTCGGCACAGACTTTGTACCATCTGACGGCTTCGGCATGATTTTTCTTAACATGATTGTGTCCGTTATCATATATGTCGAAAAGTTCAGAACAGGCTTTTGTATCTCTCTGCTCTCCTTTGAATCTTAATGCAAGAAGGCTGTCAAACTGCTCTTCTTCGATTTTCTTTTTCTCGGACACAACTATGGATGCTTCCTGCGAACCTTTATCGGCGGCTTCCGAAAACAATTCCATCGCTTTAACGCGGTCTGCGGGAATGCCGCCTTCTCCGAGATAAGTGAAAAGACCTGCCAAATATAATGCATCCGGATCTGATTCGCCGATGCAATTGATTGCCGTCTCGGCAGCCTTGTTCAAATCAAAGGAATTGCCGTTACAATCCATATAATCGCGAATCATGTTGCATGTTTTAACATCCGTCTTTTCAGACATAAAAAGACGCATACGCGCGCGTATTTATTACACTGACGGTCGTACCTTCATAATTTGATATGATGTCTAAAAGGCAGAAAATGCGATAAAACCTCACAATATGCTAGCATAAGCAATCCTAACCACTTTCGGTGACCTCCTGCTAAGACTTATATTATGAATAACAATTGCGATGACTATGGCGACGGACATTGCCGGATTAGACTCAATCGAACGGGCAAAATACATAATCCGCAACAGAAAAGTGGACTCTTATGATGAGGCATACTCCACATTCATACGTGCAGCCGACAGGGGCGAGCATGAAGCGGAATATGGTTTGGGTCTGATGTATGCCCGCGGGCAATATGTTCAGAAAAATCATGCGTCTGCCAAGGCATGGTTCGAAAAAGCAGAACGCGGAGGAAATATGAATGCCGCATATTTCCTCGGAAAAATACATTCGCTTGGTCTGGGAACAATTAAAGATATTTCCAAAGCAAGAATGTATTTCCTTGAAGCAGCCGAATCCCACGATGTACGTGCCGAATACGAACTGGGACTCATATATTTCCGTAACGACGGAATACCGCGCGATTTTGACAAAGCAGCCGAATGGCTTACAAAAGCCGCCAAACACGGTCATGCCGAAGCACAATTCGTTCTGGGACAATTCTATAAAAACGGAATTGGAACTGAAGTAAATATGGAATACTGCGTTGATTGGCTTGTACACGCCGCAATGAACAGACACAAAGGTGCGCAAATTCTGTTGGGAAATATGTACAAACTCGGTGACGGCGTAGAGAAAAATACCGAAGAATCCGACCGCTGGTACGACATGGCCGACGGAAAAACAACACCTGGCAATTCTGTGGGAAGAACCTGATCTTCAAACAAACTTCTGACGTTAGATTTATATGAACCAAAAATCGTTGAATAAAGGAATTCTGCTGAATTTCATAATTTTTAAGTCGAACTGCCGATTTTTATCGCAAACACGATCGAACTCACCTATTGCGCAAGACGCAGGCATGATTAGATTGTGGTTTAATACCCCTCATGTAGAAAATATCAATATCGTCGAAGACAGTATTCCAATGATAAAAATCATATGCCAGAAATGCGACGGCTAACCCTGCAAACAACCTGATATAAAAGGGTCACGAAATAATTGTATTCGCGGATGAGTAACACAGATAGAATATCTATAATCTCCAATCGCTTGATTATTATTGCAACAACAAAAACAGCATATGCCCATCCAACCGTCAAACGAATAATGCATACACCTTATTCAACTATAACATCATCTGTAGAATTGATATCAAAAAGTACTGTTCGAAAATGCTGTTCTTAATCCAATACCAAAAGTTTGTTCATCCGAAATTCAATTACAAATGTCCAAAACTTGCCGATGCAGTTTTTCACCGACTGCATCCACTGAATCTTTTTAAATACAGAACAACAATAACTATTGCTTCATGAATAAAGAAGCGGAGGAATTCAAATTGTTGATACCTCAGACAGGAAAAATCGATTTCAAAGAGATCCGTGACGGGAACTAC
>CAKQHC010000071.1 GCA_934234005.1 uncultured Methanomassiliicoccales archaeon
GACGCGTGGAAGAAAGTGCAGAATATCAACTGCGGTCTTTTGATTCTTCAGGACGGTACGGGAAATCCCGACGGTTCTATAATGAGACTTCACAGAGAAAACTGTCCGTTCGGTATGGAATGCTTCAATTCACATTCCAGAGTAGAGAATATGTTCAGCGCTTTGATTCTCGGAGATTATATTTCCATGTACGTTGCAAAGATGAGGGGAATCGGAGCCGGAGATGTTCCGCCTATAACATTTTTGAAGGGATTACTCAAAGAAAGACTTCACACTGAGATTTGGTGTTTGGAGTAATCCGTTTAACAGGTGATTTGATTGGATTTAGTGATTTTGGCAGCAGGTATGGGAAGCCGTTTCGGCGGCCCCAAACAGATACAGCCTGTGGATAAAGAAGGGCATTTCATAATAGATTATTCGGTATATGATGCAATAAAAGCCGGTTTTAACCGTGTGATTTTTGTTATACGCAAAAATAATTACGAAACGTTCCGCGATACAATAGGAAAACGTTTTGCCGATAAAATCAATGTGGAATATGTTTTTCAGGAAGTCGATTCCATAGCTGCAGAAGGGATTCCTGCAGACCGTGAGAAACCGTTGGGTACCGCACACGCAATACTGTGTTGCAAAGATGTCGTAAAGAGTCCGTTCATGATTATCAATGCGGATGACTTCTACGGATTCGGTTCATACAATCTGGCGACGCATTTCAATTGCGATGATTCAACCTTCGGTTGCATTACATATAAAGCGGGAAACACACTGACGGAAAACGGAAAGGTAAAACGCGGTGTATGTGTGGTGGATAACGGAAATATAACGGGATTGATAGAATCGTCCATATGCGAAAAAGATGGTAAAATCGATGCCGTTCCTCTTGACGGATCCGATGAATTCACAACCTCTATGGATGCTCCCGTTTCTATGAACATGTTTATACTTCCGCCGTCTGTGTTTGATATTTTCGGTAAAGAATTCAATCGTTTTGTCCGCAATATGGCCGACAGGAACAAAGACGAATTCCTGTTGCCCGACGTAATAAATGATATCGTACATTCCGGAGGGGCTGTTTTGCGCAATATCGTTTCCGATGAACGCTGGTACGGAATTACATACCGCGAAGATTTGGAAAAACTTGTGGATGCTTTGTCCGTTATGACTTCCGAGGGAAAGTATAATTGGAACTGAACAGATTCGGACATTGGGGAATCGATCATGGACAAAACCAGAGTAGAGTCTTCTGTAATTGCAGATGAGTTGTTTGCCAGATATCCTTCGCTTGATTCCTGCAGGGAATCCATCACAGATGCCCATAAGATGCTGTTGCGTTCATATGAAGGCGGAGGTAAATTGCTGCTTGCAGGAAACGGCGGAAGTGCTGCAGACAGCGACCACATATCCGGAGAATTGAACAAATCATTCCGTTTCAAACGTCCTGTGGACGATTATTTGGCTTCGGAATTGGAACGCCTTTACGGAGAAGACGGCAGATCGCTTACAGCTTCTTTGGAGGGCGGTCTTCCAGCAATTCCTTTGACTTTGTTCAATGCATCCAATTCTGCATTCAACAACGATGTCAGCTCCGAATCCGCATATGCACAACTTGTACAGGTTCTCGGAAACAAAGGAGATGTATTCATAGGGATAACGACATCGGGAAATTCCGGAAATATTGTAAAGGCTATTATGGCAGCCAAAGCTCGCGGGTTATCCACGATAGCTCTGACAGGCGAAACCGGCGGCAAGTGCAAAGGTTTGGCAGACATTTGTATCTGCGTACCGGAGAAAGATACGTTCAAGGTTCAGGAACTTCATCTTCCGGTATATCATGCGTTATGTGCCATGGTTGAGTCGGATATGTTCAGATTACCGTGATGTTTGTCCGTCATATTTTTAATTCAACATCGGGATATCTGAAGCATGGACATACTCATCATAGGCAATTACGGACATATCGGAGCAGATCTTGCAAAATCGTTAACTGACCGTAAACAGTACGTTCTCAAGCCTAAGAAGGATGAATTAGACGTATTGTCTGAGTTGAGTGTGGAAGGTTATTTTGTAAGAAACCGTCCGTCTGCCGTCGTATTGTGTAACGGTTGGTCTGATGACAAGGTCGGAACAGATATCGGAGATTACGGTTATAAGCCAAACAAATCAACAGCAGTAATTCTGCTGAAATTATGCCGTGCCGGTAATATTCCTTTGGTATATATTGGGACAGATGCAGGACCCGATTCAATAGCTTACGAAATATCGCAATATAAGAACTCGATTGTAATTCATACGTCATGTCTTTTCGGCATGGGGGGCGACAATATTGTTCGTTCTTTCATTATATATTCGCGCACAATGGATAATGCATCATTCGACAATTCAAAAATCATCCATCCGACATATACCAAAGATATTGCCCGGTTGATTGCGGATATGCTGATAAAGAAGGAATACGGATCGTATGTTCTTCATAATTCCGGCGGTTGCACAGAATATGAATTGGCTGTAAAATTATTCTCGATGATGGGTTCCGACGCGGTTCTGACACCGGTCGGAGAAACAGTTTTTGAAGACAGACGCAGGACGTCTTTGCCTTCTTGGGAGGATGCCGTAGAGAGATATATCAACGAACTCAAAAAGTCCGGATTTTTCTCAGATACGGGCATTAACGGGTTGCAGTCAAGAGGCAGCTGAGGTTACCGCAGGTTTTTCTTCGGGCCATATTTTGGACATGAGTTTGGTTAAGATACTGAACCATGCAGCCTCAACGACGAGCGATATTACGCAAGGCAGCGATGCTTCGGGATATGTGGCACCAAGGAGCGCCATGCACATAGATGCCATCATGGATGAGTTTTTCCAGTACATCATCGTACTGTAAATTACCGCATTCTCTCTTTTGACTCCGACTTTGCGCATGATAACAATTAAGAACGTACCTATAACGCATATTCTGATTATACATGCTATAACGAGGAAAAGGGACGAGTCAACATGCTCCCATAGATAGTCATGTCTGCTTCCGAGGCCCATAAACACCATACAGAACATCATCGCGTTTATTCCGATGACCTTTGGAGTTCTTTTGAGATGCAATTTTCTCAGAGGTATTGTCAGCGCAAATGGTACGATTATGAAAAGCAGAATGTATTTCAGAATCTCCAGCGGGTTGACTGCATCCCCGATCATGATGTGTGACAGAATCGGAGTTAGGGCGATGGAAACGATGTACACCATCACGAGGCCGAGAACGGACATTTTCATATCTCCGTTCATGTAAATTGCTGCAGTGACCGTGGATATAGCACACGGAGCTATGGCAAGCATAACCCAGCCATACCATAAACCCAAATCGTCTTTGAAGAAATATCCGGTGGCTAAAGTTATTCCCATATTGACAATGAACGATGCGACGAGACACCATATCATTTCATTTTTGTATTCCTTGAAGTCCGATCCCTTAAATGACATTCCATCCAGAGACAAAGTCATTTGGATGATTAGCGCTATTATCAATGTCGTTGAAGCGTATGGAACTTCATATCCGATAAAGATTGCAGCGATAAGTCCGAGGAATACATACGGCCTCGAATCGCATGCAACACTTAAGACTGTCATCAAAATCCGAGCATATCTATATGATATTTAGGTATAACGGAACTAACTATTTTGTTTCATTTAAAGAAAGATACCGTTTCTCCTACAGGGTCGTTTGTGGGAGATGCTTCCAGTTGTTTTGCATACCTCGATGCTCTGCTGTCAAGAATAACTGCTACGCCCTTGTCGGTTTCCGTCCTTATCAGACGCCCTATAGCTTGTTTCATTTTTCTCATAGCCGGAACTTCCGACGTATAGAGCCATCCCTTACCCATTCCATAGCGTTTGTCAAAAAGATCGGACATAGCTCTGGATTCCAATCCGGGCGGAGGAAACGGGATTCCGACTATTATGGCAAAACACAGTTCCTCTCCGGGAAAATCAATTCCTTCGGCAACCGAGCCTCCCATTACAGTGAAGAAAACACCGTCCCTGCCGTTTCTGAAACGTGCAAGATTTTCCATTGTTTTTCTTTGGTTGCGTGCTTCTTCCCAGAACATATTCTTGCGTATGTGCCTTTCCAGATACGGACGCATGGAACGCATGTTTGCGTAGGATGTAAAGAACACCAATGTATTCTTATCTACAGAATTGCATAAATCCGCGATGTATCTTTCGATCCTTTCTTTTATCGAAGGGTCGCGGTTCATTTCCTTTTGGGCAGTGGTCACATCGGTGACATAAAGCACTTTTTTGTGTTCCGGAGGAAACGGAGACGGGTATGTTCTGAATCTGCAGTTTTTCGGCAGTCCCAGGACTTGTGCGTATTGGGGAAGCGGATTTAATGTTCCGGACATATGGACGGCACCGGGAATGGAGCGGAGGAATGCCGATATTTCTTCGGGATCGATGCAGGCAGCGGACAGATATTCGCCCGAGACGGGGTCAACTTTCAACGATCTGACAAATTTGTCGGAATCGGAGATAAACCATTTTCTCATCGCAACGGCCAGAATCTGCACGTCGGATTCTTTTGTTTCACCGCGTTCAAGCAATAGTTTTGTTCTTTCGTCTCCCAGGAGTGTCATGGACTCCAATGCCGTATCGAGCGATGTGCGGGTCATGGAGAATTTGGACAGAATCTTCTCTTCCATGAATTCCGGTTCAATCAGTACTTCTTTGGCGTTGAATCCTAGTTTTTCGGCAGCAACCCCTTTAACCAATGACTTAAAGTATGATATAAATTCGCGGAGTTTAACTTCGGGATACACTTCACATTGTTCAAACGCCTGGCATTCCATAATGGCATTGTCAATCATTTTTGAATCGATGGTAAAGCTTTCCTGATCGCGCGCCGCATCAATAAGATTGTGCGCCTCATCTACAATCAGAAGAATGTCTCTGTTATCCACTCCGAGGTTGGACATCAGGTTGTTTCTTATGTCTTTGGACAATATGTGGACATACGGAAGTGCAATTACGTCCGATTCACGCATCAACGCTTTTTTGATTTCATACGGGCACGCGCCTAATTTCTCGCAGTATCTGTCCAAGTCATCGGAGCACGGCAATTCCTTTTTGACGTATTCTTTAATGAGAGGAATCTGACTTTTGAATCTGTCGTAATAGCGGCATCCTCCGGCCTGTCCTTTGTTGCTTTTCTGTTTGCGTTCATCACACATCATAGACAGAACATTGGGTGGAAGAGCATCATATCCGGGTTGATCGCGGAAAAGAGGACAGGATTTGCCTCTTCCGGTTACGGCTATGCCGGAAACATCGCTCATTTTGGATATTGCCCTGAGTTCTCTCATTACCTGATCGCTTTGCGAAATAGTTCTGGTACAGTACAGTATTTTCTTGCAGTGGGCTTTGGCATGCTGTATGCCTGCGGCGAGAGAAACAACGGTTTTTCCGGTACCGGTTCCCGATTCCATTACGATATGGCGTCCTTCTTCAAGGTTGTTTACTATATCGGAGATGATTTCACTTTGGCATCCGCGCGGTTTGTACGGCATATACGGCGATCCCGATTCCTGTGCAGATACAATGACGGCTTTTTTGCGACGTCCGATAAAATCGCCCGTCAAACAGGACTGGTTGCTGATGCTCGCATCATTCGACGAAGTACCGCAATTGGGACATCTGGCAGATCCCGGAGGCATCAGGCTTTTGCATTTGTTGCAGAACAGTCCTTGCATGGAATATGGGTATGCCGACCAGAATAAAGTTTTAGCTATTGTTCTGCATTCTCAACTCGGATTTCATCGACTTAATCAGGTATGATTCGCCCTCTTCTTCGCGTCCGTCCGCGATGAGGATTGAAGCGATGTTGCGATAAACGGCACTGAGCATTTCTATATCGTCCAATCTGTGGTTTTCCAGCATTTGTTCCATGACGAGTGCGGCAGACTTAAAGTCCGTAAGTGCGGATTTGAAATCTCCCGTTTCCTGTTCGCAGTTGCCTTTTGATATTACAGCCGAGACAAATTCTTCCTCATCTTCCAAAGAGCCCATAGACAGGAGTTCCATACCCAGGCGTACGGCGTTGCTGTATGCATCCAGTGCTCCGGGTAAAGCATCCATGTCTTCGCACACCTCTCCGTCGAGGTTGCATACCTCCATTTTACGGTTCATGGTCCATGGATCCGTGAATACCATGCAGAGTTCGTAGGCTTTGTCGAGATACGGTCTTGTTTCTTCGGGATGTTCATAGTCCAAAAGATCGGAAACTGCGGTAATGCAGGCATTCAGAAGAGATTTGCGATCATAGAAACCATCATTTTCCTGGATGGCCGAGAGATATGATGCTGCATGGCTGTACGATTCTATCGGATCGCTTTCCTGTTCATACAGGAGTATTGCTTCCGTAATATACACCCTGAACATTATCGACGGATCCGAATTTTCAATATGTCCGGAAAGTTCTTTGGCGGATTCGATATCATCCATAGCAGATGTACGAAGTCCCATCATCGATAATACGCTGGCTCTGCGAACATATGCCCCGAGAAGTTGTTCCGGAGAGTTTTCGTACGACAGTCTTTCGACGGCGTCGTTGCAGTCTTCCAGTGCGTGTTTCAGATGGGTTTCCGATGCATCCATGAGAGGTGATGCGCATGTCTATGTTAAAACATATGTTTCGTCGTTCAAAATATGCTTTCCAGTACCAATCTGGTCAGCGTACCTGCCGCAATAGCTACGAATATCGATGCGGTGCTTACGGCAATTGTTTCTTTCCACCCGATTTCGCGCCACATTGTAACCAATGTTGCAAGGCACGGCATATATACGGCCATGACAACACCGAATACGATAAATTGATCCGGTGTCATAAACACATCCAAAGCGGTCCCTCCCGCAAGAATTACAAGCATGCCCAAAGCCATTTCTTTTCTCAGAATTCCGACAAGGAATGCCACCGAGCATACTGCAGGAAGTCCGAGCATACCGACAGTAATCGGCGAAAGCGGATTGATAACATATTCAAGAATATCATACTGCAACAGAATTTCTATTATGATTGATCCGGCTACCAGAAGAGGGAATGCCACATAGAAGAAATCTTTTATTCTGTACCATGTTTTGAACAGCACGTTTTTGGGAGACGGCATTGTCAAAGGAGGCAGTTCCATTGCGAGGTTTGACGGTTCGTATTTTAGGAATCTGTTCAGTATTAATCCTGTAAATGAGCCGATTAATGCCAATAATATGAATATCGCAAATGCGGCTATTATGCCGGAGTATGCTCCGGTTGCACCCATAATGATGGCTATTTGTGCCGAACACGGTATGGCCATTACAATCATGGACGACAGTATGATTTTTTCCCTGCGGGATTTTATTGTGCGTATTGCCATAATTGCCGGAACATTACATCCGACTCCCACAATCATAGGTATGAACGCACCGCCGTGAAGACCGAAATGATGCATAAGTTTGTCTAAAAGAACTACTGCGCGGGTCAGATATCCTGAATCTTCCAATATACCCAGAATGATGTAGAAAACCATGATGTAAGGTATCACCAGCGCAAGTATCGCACGTATGCTCCCGTCGATCCCCGTGAAGACCGCTTCCCAGAATTCTCCGTACCCTGCACCGAAATTTATCAGAGAGTCGCCCACAATCACATCATATACTGCATTTACGGATTCATCCAAAAATGAACCTGCGAACACGATGGTTGATACTATGGCGATACATACGCCGGCCAGAATAGGAAGGCCTGTTACAGGGGATAAGGTCAAATCTGATATTTTCTCCGACAGGGAAGGTACATAGTCCCTCGCAGATACGCAGGAACGGAGAATTTCGTTCGACTTAGCATATCTTGACGATGCTATGGATACAGCCATAGATTCCCCGTTATTATCCAAAAACAATTTTCTCATCAGCCCAGCGGAACGTACAAGTTGTTCGTCGATGTGGAGATTAAATTCATGATTGTTCTCCAGCATTTTGATTGCAACTCCTCTTCTGCCTGTTCTGTTCGTCAGTGCCTCAGAC
>CAKQHC010000072.1 GCA_934234005.1 uncultured Methanomassiliicoccales archaeon
ATCCGTGTCGAAGCCTCGACAGGGCTTCATGATAGGCCGCTACACTACCAGGGCAACATTCCTTGTAATACAGATTTCATATAAAATAATTTCTATGAAAGTTTTGTTTCATTAAATAATTTGGCGCCACAGCAGATTGGAAAACAGTATCTAATACAATATGTATCTCTGTTTATGCCTCTCGGTGATCCGCATGGCGGAAATTTCGAATACACAACGGAAGGATTGCCCACATCTATTGCATTCAATATTATTCCGGTCAGGGAAATTTCGCGTTCCAAATTGTTTTATTGCGATTTGTTGGGTTTTGAAACCGTTTTCGAATCGTCCGAGTATGCCCACCTGTCAAGAATGGACTGCAACATTCTGTTGAAAAAGTCGGAATCCGTCGGTATTGATACCGGATTGTTTTTTGCTGTGGATAATCCGTATAACACACGCAGGCGTTTAATGGATCAGGGCGTGGTTTTTACCGTGGATCCGGTTATGGGTCCGATGGGAACATACACTTCGTTCCGCGACGACGACGGCAACATAATTTCTGTGGTCGATGCGGGTTTTTATAAGAAATAACGGCTCCCGAAGGAGCCTGTAATGGTTTAATCGCCGAGGTTGGCTTTCTCGATGGCTTCGTCAAGTTCTTTCTGAAGAGCATCGGGAAGTCCGTTGATGCTGCCGGAGAGGAATCCGCGGACAATCATGCTGACTGCCTGATCTTCATCGAGTCCTCTGGACATCAGATATTCAATCTGTTCTCTGGCTATCTTTCCGACTGCGGCTTCATGCGTCATTTCGACGTCCGCAACGTGGGCTTCCAGTTCCGGAACGGCGAGTGTGGCCCCTCCGTCTTTGAGTATAATGCTTCTGCATTCCAGGTGGGCTTTAATCTCAGGTGCGTTTCCTACCAATCTTCCGCGGGCGCACATTTTTCCGCCCATGGAAATAGATCTGCTCATAATTTCCGCACGGCTCTTAACGCCGTTGAGGTTCACCATGCCTCCCGTATCGATATCGGAACCCTCGTGCGCTATGCACATTGTATTGTATGTTGCGGACGAGTTGTCGCCGAGCGTCGCGACGGGAAAACTCTGAAGGCTTCCCACAGGGTTCAGAATGACATAGTTGTTGGTGTAATTGGAATTCTTTCCGACGACACAGTTTGTTCTGGGTCTCACACCGGTCTGTTTTCCCCAGCTGTGAATCATCGAGAATGTCAGATTTGCGTTGTCTCCGACAAAAATCTCGGATACTCCGACATGAACGGAATCGTTTGCGTGGTGTGCCGTGGAACATCCGGTAATCATTTCCAATGTGGCACCGTCTTCGACGATGATGATGTTATGGAGATTCTGGATGGATTTGTCCTTATTCAGGAGCATGCATGTCTGGACGGGATTCTTTATATGATATCCTGCTTTGACACGGATGAAATAACCGTCGGAATCTTCCAGCCAGGTTTTAGCCGTGTATTTGTCCTTGGTAGGATCCATTGCCTTCCAGAAGTAATCCTTCAGTCCGTCGTGTTTGGCGAGAGCCTGTTTGGTCGTCATCATCTCCAGACCTTCCTGGGTTTTGGCCGAACAGTGGCTCATTCCGTTGTCTATGAACATCAGGGTTCCGGCACGGTTGATCTCATCGGAGACCACACCGACATTTTCCATATATTTCTTATAATCAGAACTCTGGAGATCGTCGATGCGTTCCGGTTCGCGTGTACCCTCGTCATAACGCTCCAAGTCCAAGTCGGCCCCGTATGCGCCTTTTTTGGTCAATGCGTCTTTTATATGTTGATTATCTGAGGGCATGATCCGCAGTCTCCGTAACCTTTTTCTTTGATTTCTTTCAGTAAATCGGTGGGTCTGCCAGAGCAGACTATTCTTCCGTTCTTCATAATATATGCGCGGTCCGCTCCGATGTAATCCAGAATCTGACCGGTGTGCGTGATAACCAACGACGATACGTGTCTCTGACGCGGTTTTCCTTCGGGACAGGCCTTGTCATAGAGAAGGTCGTGGACTTTGTTGCCGATAAGATCTATGTTTTCCAAATCGACTCCGGATTCCGGTTCGTCCAGGAGTATGAATTCGGGTTTTTGGGCCGTAAGCTGCAGGAGTTCCGATCTTTTGATTTCTCCTCCGGAGAATCCGACGTTGACTTCCCTGTCCAGGAAGTTGTTCATTTTGAATTTGTCAGCGTCGGCGAGAATCGCATCCGCGTCGACCGAGGATGTTCTGATCAAATCACCGAGTTTTACGCCGAAGATATTCGGCGGTCTCTGCATCATCATGCCGATTCCCAGTTTGGCGCGTTTATCCACGGACATGTCTGTGATGTCCGTACCTTTGAAGATAATTTCGCCCTGGGTGACTTCGACTGTGCTGTATCCCATGATCGTGGACAGTAACGTGGATTTGCCGGATCCGTTCGGTCCGAACAGGACAACGGTTTCCCCCTCGTCTACGGAGAGGTTGACTCCTTTGAGGATTTCTCTTCCGCCGGCTTCGGCATGGAGATCCTTTATCGTGAGCATACCTGTCATAGTCATCACTTTATAGTTCTCCCTAATCAAATGATGGTACATAAAAAGAATGTCTGATTGTTTGTTTTGTCCACCACATATGTCGCCGGCGTTTCGTTTGTCGGATACGAAATTTCATATTTTGTCCGTAGTGTTTTTATCGGCATTATGTTTAGAACTTCTCTATGAAAGTAATCGCAATAAACGGGAGCCAGAGACCTATCGGCAACTGTTCCAACATTCTCAATGATATGCATGATATATTCGAACGCGAAGGAATCGAGTTTGAAATCGTGCACATCTATGATTATACTTTCATGAACTGCAACGCATGCTACACCTGCGAGATACGCGGAGACGGCAGGTGTTACGACGAGGATGACGGGTTCAATCAGCTTTTGAACAGACTCAGGGAAGCAGACGGTTTGCTTTTGGTTTCTCCGGCATATGCCGGCGCATGCCCCAGCGTCATGCAAACTTTCCTTGAAAGGGCATCGCTTGTGCTGGAGAAGAGCGACAAAGGTCTGAAAGGCAAAGTCGGTGGTGTCGTGGCTGTTTCTGCGCACGACGGCGGAGAAGCGGTATATGATCAATTGGTGAGATTCATGCTTCGCAATTCGATGATGGTGTGCGGTTCGGATCCCCTTCCTGTATTCCGCGCATTGAATTCGCCGCAGTATCTGGATGACAAAGGTGCGGTAAAAGGAATGAACTCGCTGGCCGAAAATATGATTTCGGCGATAATGAGACTGAACGGATATATGTGAAAGAGGGGGTAACCCCTCTGTTTCAGAAAAAGAAGAACCCGCATCCTTCTTCGGAGCAGGCTTTGGCCATTGCTTCGAGTCTTTCTACCGGTCCGCCGTAACGGCGTACTGCCATTTTACCCTCTTCCGGAAGTTTCTCTTTAAGAATAGCGCATTCTTTCAGGAGTTCGGTTGCATCTTCTTTGGAGAATATTTTGCTGTTTTTGGCGCTTTCCGGTGCGGAGGCAACAATGGGACATCCGTATTTTTCCGCTATTTCCGGAAGTTTGGTGGTGTCCGGACCGTACGCGCCGATGCATCCGCGGCCTTTGTCCCATGACAGGGGGCAATTGGCGCATTTTTCGTTCATTTGGTCGAAATCAAGCATATCCCATCCGGTGACTTTGTTTCCGTCGCAGGCTGCCAGGATTTCTTCCTTGCGGTTTTCGGGAACGCCGCCCATTATAACCCACCCTGTGCACTGTTTGGTCACATGTCCGGACAGAATGTCTCTGTCTTCGTCTTTCTTGATTTTGGACATGTAGACGGCATCGGATTCGGCGTTCAGCCTGTTTCTTTTCATGAACGCATCCCAGTCGTCGAAAAGACTTTTGGCTGTTTCCAAATCGACCTTTTCGTCATATTCCAGAACGTCTTCGAATCCGTCTTCTTTCGCGATGTGTACTTTCACGATTTCTTCCCTGTACGGTCTGCATGAAGCCCTTTCGGCTTCCATCATGCAGATTCCGATGTCGATTCCCATTTTCAGCAACCTCTTTTAGTGTGTTTATGACGTTGATCAGTCGTCGTCATCCCCATCGCCGTCATCGTTATTGTGTTTTCCATTGGCCTTTCTGATTTTGTTTTTGCGTTCGCGGGCCTCTTCTTTCTTCATCTCTTTGATTTCTTTCTTCGATCTGTTGACCCATTCGTCGTCTTCGAGATGGTAATCCACAAAGTCGTCGCGGCTGTCCTTGTATACCGCAACAATCTTCGGCATTTTGAGGATTCTCAGGAATATCGCAAGCAGCAGGAATCCGGTCAGCGTAACATCGAAACTCATGAACGTTCCGTTGACATCCACTCCGAATATGTTGTCCAGAACACCGAAATTCATGATGTACAGATACCTTATGATGCAGTATACGCTTTTGATGAGTCCGAAATACATCTTTCCTTTGTTTCCGTCGTCGTAGAAATGAAGCGGGAACGACAGTATGACTAACGGTATGGCCGAATCTATCATTCTCTGGATGATTCCCTGTATTCCGGTTGTGTCAACAGTGGAAAGAAGTTCCGCAACGGGTTCCGAATCGAACTCTATTCCGAAATTGGACAGGAATACGGACAGCCAATACGGATCCTCCAATACATTGAGAACAATCTTGGGTACGTATTTCAGCAACAGAATGCTGACTATAACGCCGAACACTCCTTTGGCCGGATGTCCGATTTTGTATTCGCTCATGCGGAGCCCTCCATATGTCTGAGAAGTCCGATTATGTCCCTGACCTGGTCGGGGGCAATTTCTATGGTATCGCTGCCGTTGGACAGAACGATTTTGTTATCCGAGGAACCGAGAGATTCTTCGATCATCGAGGAAAGCGATTTTTCCCCTACGTTACCGACAATAGTAATCGTTTTTTCGATACCGTCTACCGTTATTTCGATAGGTATGCCGTTGATGGTGGCGGACACACCGTCGTAATCTTTCACGTAATCGAGGTACATGGAATAATCCTTGCTTTGCGAAAGATCGATGTTCACGGTTTCGATTCCGCCGGAAATGTTGATTTCTGCCGACGAATCCGCGAGATTACCCATATTCGCGGTGGTTTTGAAATTCATCATCTTCACGTAATCGATATCGAGTTTCATTATTACCTCGCATCCGAGTGCCTGTGCTATGACGAACGAAGCCATCGGTATGCTGATGGTTATGTCGATGTTGCCTTCGTTTATCTCCATGCTGGAATCGGTGTAGATATTGTAATCCCCTTTGGAGAAGTACAGCTGAAGATTCGGAACAATTGTTTTGGCTGCCGTGGGGCTTGTCGAGATTCTGATGAGATAAATCTTATCGTCATCCGTGGATTTGTCCAGCATTTGCAGTTTTACGGTATTGCCGTCTCCGTCCACCGCCTTTACGGTTTGTGGACCTTCCGAGATTATCTCCGTCGCAAGAGTTCTGTTGTCATCCGTAAGAGCTTTTGTTCCGCTTTTTGTTATGACAGTCACTGCATCGCAATTGTACGATTCGTTAAGATTTGTCGTAAGCGAATCTTCCGTTGTTTCACTGTCGATTTCAAAAACGGATTCGCAACCAATTTCCATATTCAGCCCGAGTTTTCCGTCTTTGAAAAGCACGGACAATCCCGGCAGCGATATGGCCAGAATTACCGCCAGAGTTATCACTCCGACGACAATGCGCGTTTTTGTCACAGCTTTCATAAACATACATTCACCTTTAACAATTATAACCCTTGTCTTCATTTATTTGGATGTAATATCCATTGACAGTATCAGTCGGGTACGGGTGTGTTTCGGTATGTTTCAAATAGCATTCTATGGCAAAGGCGGTATAGGCAAATCCACTGTTTCCGCAAATGTTTCCGTTTCGTTGGCCGAATATGGGTATAAGGTTATGCAGATAGGCTGCGATCCGAAGCACGATTCCACAAGGCTGCTTCTCGGAGGCAGGAGTCAAAGGACCGTTTTGGAATATGTCAGAGACGTTCGTATTCCTGACAGAAATCTCGATGATGTGGTCGAAAGGGGAACGTCCGGCGTGCTGTGTACGGAAGCGGGCGGTCCGGAACCCGGAATAGGATGTGCCGGGCGCGGCATCCTTACAACTTTCGATACGCTGAAAAAACTGGGTGCGGACACACTGAATTCGGATTTCAGAGTATACGACATTCTCGGAGACGTCGTGTGCGGAGGATTTGCGGTTCCGCTGAGGTCCGAATATGCCGATGCGGTCGTGTTGGTTACTTCCGGGGAGTTTATGGCGATGTATGCCGCCAACAACATAATGAAAGGCATGCGGAACTTCGACACTGGAAAAAAGAGACTGCTGGGCATAGTATTGAATTCGAGAGGAGTTAAGGACGAAGAGAAAACAGTTTCCGCGTTTGCGGAGGCCGCGGGTACCAGGATTATAGCGGTCATACCGCGCGACGGTTTGTTTGCGGATGCCGAGTCCAAAGGCCATACCGTGAGGGAACTGTATCCGGACAGTATGATTTCTAAAAGCATAAATTCGATTGCGGACGCGATAGTCGCAGCCGCCGCGGACGGCAGCGGTCTGACAGATCCCGATCCTTTGGACGACGGACAGCTTGCCGATCTCGCTGCGGGAAGGCCCATACGTCCCCGCGGAGATATTGCAATCAAGCGATCGGATACCGTATGCTGCGGGTGCGGAGGAATACGCAAATCCATACGCGATTCCCGTCCGATGAATTCCTGCGCTGCATACGGCGCGATGTCCGCTTTCAGCAGAATCAATGACATTGCCGTGGTAATCCACGGTCCGCGCAGCTGCATGTATCTTATGGACACAACCCGCGCGAAAGCGGTGTTGGAACTGTATCGGCGCGGAATATACGATACAAAACCGGGACACAATCTGAGATGCACTATGATGGACGACACAGCATCCATATTCGGCGGAACGCAGGATTTGGAGAAAACTTTGGAATCCGTTTCCGGAGAGGGATTTTCGGAGGTTGCCGTCATAACCACATGTATGCCCGGAATCATAGGCGACGACTGCAGGGGTGTAATCGACAGGCTGTCTGCCAGATTCCCAGATGTAAAATATCATCTTGTTCAGACTGACGGGGACATAGCGGGCGAATACAACGACGGATTCGACATGGCCTTGGAGGAGATTCTCGGAATGGTAGACATGACGGTTGAACCCGATCCGGGTTACGTCAACATAATCGGTTCTTCGTTTTTTGATTTATCCAACAAGAAACAAATCGAAGAAGTGGAGCGCATTCTGTCCCTGTTCGGATTGAAAGTCAACTGCAGGTTCCTCGACGAATGCGATTCAAAAACGGTCCGTATGCTCCGCAGAGGAATCACGGATATTCCTGTATCGGATACCGCCAACTGCCGCAGTATGGTGAAAGCCGTGTCGTCGTTTTTGGGCAGGGAGCCGTTCGGATACCCCATACCGTTCGGAAAATACGAGCACATGGCATGGTTGGATGCGTTGGGAAACCTGACCGGAAGAACGGAAGATTCCGAACGCGAGAAAAAAGTGGCTATGGAGAAATATAACTCGTTCATGGCCGTACACCGCGGAAAATTCGAAGGGAAGAAAGTAATGGTCGTATGCGGTATGGCCCATAATATAGATTGGATAATAGACATTCTGACGGACCTGGGGGCAGATTTGGTACGTGCGGGATTCGTTACCGGCAGAAGGAAAAGACCGACGGCTCCCGTAAGCAGATACGGAAGCATCATTGTTGCGGATTACGGGGAGGAGGAATTCGAGAAAGATCTCCTGAGATTAAACCCCGATTTGCTGATCGGGGACCTTCCCAGGTTCTCGCACGGAAAATACCGTTTTGCCAGAATAACCAAGACAGGGTTCGGGGTCGATGCGTCGATATCGTTTGCCGTATATCTGGAG
>CAKQHC010000073.1 GCA_934234005.1 uncultured Methanomassiliicoccales archaeon
GATGATGTACGGTTGCGGGGCCGTAAAAGAATTAACCAAGATTAAGAAGATACTGGATCCGAAAATGATTCTTAATCCTGGTAATTTAATCGGTGTGGTAAGATGAAATACGTCGTATTTGTCAAACAGGTGCCCGACACAGGAGAGATGAGGGTGGACGAAAACGGTTCGCTTGTCAGAAGCGGAGTGTCTTCGATAACGGATCCTTATTCGGAAACGGCTCTTTCATACGTCTTATCCATAAGGAAAGATGATGATGAGGTGATTGCGGTCACCATGGGGCCTGCCTTCGCAGACAAAGCGCTCCGCAGGTGCATAGCATTGGGTGCAGATTCCGCAGTTTTGCTTTCGGACACATCTTTTGCCGGTGCGGATACGTATGCTACGGCACGTGTTTTGTCCGCATATCTTCTGAGATATGCCTGCGATGCCGATTTAATTATTTTCGGCCGCCAAACCATCGACGGCGGAACAGGACAGGTACCTCCGGAAACCGCCCAGATGATGGGGGTGCAACAATTCTGTTATGTAACCGGAATTGATTTTTCCGAAGACGGTATTTTGGTAACACAGGATTACGGAGACATGGAACGGGTATGTAAGGTTCCGAAAGGTTCTGTGGTTTCGATCGGCAGTGTGGATGTTATTGCGGATATTCCTTCGGTAAACGATGTATTGCGCGGGATAAAATCCGAAATTAAAGTTCTCAACCGTGTGGATTTGGGATTAGGTCTGTACTCTGTCGGTTTGAAAGGATCGTTCACTGAAATAAAATCCACGGAAACTGTGACAGGCACAAGGAAGAACAGAGTGGTTGAAATACGCGATCCGTCAAGCGCGGCCGAATTTATCAAAGGAAAACTGGAGTTGGTCTGATGGGTTGCAACGGTTCTTGTTCGTCATGTTCTTCCGCCGAACAGGATGGTACGGAAAGACTTCCTCCCGGAATTTTAAAGGAATACAATCTTAATCAGTCAACTGCCGACGGTACGCTGATATGGGTCAGGATGTCGGGGTCCGAAGTATCGGAAGGTGCATTGGAGCTTATAGCCGAAGCTAAACGTATTTGCGAGGGACGCATCTTTGCAGTTGTATTCGGAGGCCCGGAAATCAAGGTATGTTACCCGTATATCTTTGGTTCCGGTGCAGATACAATATACCACGTTCGCGACAAAAGTTTGGAAGTATATTCGCCCGAGGCGTATGCACAATGTCTTTGCGACATATCGGAGAGAGTAAACCCCTCGTCCGTATTTTTGGAAGCGGATGCATACGGTCGCGAGATTGCTCCGCGTATGGCTGCAATTCTCGGCGTGGGCCTGACTGCGGACTGTACCGATTTAAAATGCAACGGAAGAGAAGTAACTATGATACGTCCTGCATTCGGAGGCAATGTGTTGGCAAGTATCGTGTGTACGAAATTTCCACAAATCGCAACAGTTCGCAAAGGTGTTTTTCCGAAAGTTATCAGAACCGAGGGTGCGGGTACCGCGATATATTGGCAATATTCGGGAGAACAGAATAAAGAAATAATATCTCAGAAGACAAAGGCAGTTAAAACAGATATTATAGATTCGGATGTTCTCATTGCGTTGGGTGACGGCGTACACGACAGAGCGTTAATAGATGCGGCACGTAGCATCGCGGAAAAAGTCGGCGGATCGGTATGCTGTTCCCGTGCATTGGTGGAAAAAGGATGGATGCCCCGCGAATGCCAAATCGGTCTGTCAGGACTCACGGTGAGGCCGAAATTATACATTGCATTCGGAATATCAGGTGCTGTACAGCATTTGGCGGGAATGAGGGATTCGGCAACCGTTATTTCGGTGAATAACGATCCCGATGCCCCCATCAATAAGTATGCCGACCTGAGCCTTATCGCAGACTGCGGTGCAGTCCTAAAGGCTCTGGACAGCAGTCTTTAATCAGTTTTTCTTTGAAAGGGCTACGGCCTTTTCAAGAACTTTGTCTACGTGGCCTTCAAGTCTGACGTTTTTCCAAGCTGCTTCTACCGTTCCGTCTTTACCGATTATGTATGTGGTGCGGATGGTTCCGACATTAATCCTGCCGTAGCTTTTCTTTTCTCCCCATGCGCCTGCTTTTTCGATGAAACCGTGATCAGGGTCGCTGAGCAGTTTGATTTTGAGACTGTTTTTGTCGCTGAATTTTTTATGTGATTCGACAGAGTCTTTGCTCACGCCTATTATCGGTATGTTACGGAGCATAAAACTGCCGAACGAAGCCGTAAATTCCTGTGCTTCGCGCGTGCATCCCGGAGTGTTGTCTCTCGGATAGAAATAAATCACATACCTTATTCCGTTTAATTCCGAACTGTCGAAATCATTGCCGTTCTCGTCTTTCAAAACAAAATCGGGGAACTTATCGCCTATTTCCATCAAATCACCTCAGAACAGAGTATTTTTCTTCTTTGCGATAATCGGCTCGAGATCGATTTCTGCAAACATAATCGGGTGGGTAATTTCATAACCGACCACGGTTGCAGGAGACATTTCTCCGAAGAAACCTATCCTTTGGCCGTCGTAGAGAATGTATGCTCCTCTTCCGTCCACGAATGTTTTCAGGTCGCACGATTCAAGGACACATTCCGCACCCATTTCATTGAGGACACCTTCTGTGACGGATTTGATTTCCGTGAAGGGTGTTTTGGAAGCTGTTGCCATGATACACAGGCGGGATTGGGTTTTTTCATCTCTGACGACATACCCGATTTCGAATATTTTTTGCGGAAGATCTCTGTGTTTGTTATGCTTCAGTATCCTGATAAGGCTGGGCATGAGATATGATCTCAGGCATGTGTGGTCTTCGGTTATGGGGTTAAGCACGCGCACGTTATCCACTTTCGGAAGTCCCGAAAGCTCAAACTCTTCTTTTTCGCTGCTGAGAGTAAGGGTACAAACTTCCGTGTAGCCCATTCCGATCATGATGTCTCTTATGCTGTCGGAGAACGTCGTTATCGGCAGAAGCCCTCCCGCGGTTTGGTCAAGTTTATATTTTCCTCCGAATCTGTCGAATCCGTATCCCGTTCCCACGTCTTCGAAGATATCGACTTTGTGCATAATGTCAAGTCTGGTGGAAGGATATTTTACATGGATTGTATCATTGTCGGCAACGGCATCCATGCCCATACGTTCAAGGCATTCGACCGTACCCGCAGGACCGAGATTAAGTCCGAGGAATTTATCGGATTCCTTTGCGGAAATATCGATTTCTCCGGGGGTCAGATCGGGCGATCTGAACGAATCTCCGCCGTCATGCATCAGTACGTTCATGATTTTTCCGCCGCGTTCCGCCAATGCGGTACACACAATGTCAAGGGCTCCCTTAACGGCTTTTCTGTCCATTCCCGTTACGTCAACGAACAGATTGTGTTTTCCGGTTGTTACGGTTGTAAGCGCACCGTTGATTATGGGAGGGAATGAGAGCACGTTTCCGTTTTTATCCTGGATTACGGGATATTCGGAATATCCGCGGAGAAGTGATGCATATTCTTTTCCTTTCTCGTGTTTTTCCAGGATTTCGTTCATATCCATTTCTTCGGTTTTGGCAAGCGGGACGAATCTGATGCTCTTGGGATCCGCCAGCCTGTAAGTGAAAGGCGGTGTAACTCTGTCAAGATCATGGATTCCTATTGCCAGTTTGCTTCTTTTCCTTCCGATTGTGATATGCAGTTTCTCCTGAAGTTCCATCATCGATTTGAGAAGCGCATCATCGATATTGACGTCCATCACGGCTCCGCACAGGAAGTAGGGGCGCTGTTCTTTTACCGAAGGATCTATGAAGACTTCAATGTCGCTTTTTCCGACATCGTATTTTTTCATACCTGTTTCCAATCCGAGGAAGGCACGCATTCCTCTCGCAAGACCTTCGACACAATATAAATCGGGGCGGTCGGGGAAAAACTCCACGGACATTTCATCGCATTCCCCTTCGGTTTCGTGCATATCGGCACCGATCATGGGGATTCTCTCGACGAGGGTTTTCTGAGGAACCTCTTTGCCGAGCATGGTGCACAGATCACTGTACTTGAAATTGATTACAGGCATACCCGGCCAATCTGTTGCGCATTATATAAGGAATGCGCGCGCGTATACGGGCTGTGCGTTCAAAAACGGGTTGCGAACCCAATGTTCTATTTAGTCGGCAATCATACGAAGTTTTGTGTCTGCCATTACGGTTTCGAATCTTTTCAAAAAATACGGGAGCAGCGTGGCTGTGAACGGAATATCATTTGACGTTCCTGAAAGTTCGTTCTTTGCGTTTTTAGGTCCCAACGGGGCCGGCAAGTCTACCACGATATCCATATTGTGTTCTTTGCAAGACAGAGATTCCGGCGACGTATCGGTATTTGGAAAAGATCCGTCGGATCCGGAGACCAAATCGGAGATAGGTGTTGTTTTTCAGGAATCTATGATGGATCCCAGGCTTACGGTCAGAGAGAATATAAGTCTGAGGGGATCGATGTACGGTTTAAGCAATCTGGATTCTGCTGTTGAATCCGCGTTGAAGGATGCAGACGCATCCGAATTCGCAGACAAAGCATACGGCATACTTTCAGGCGGACAAAGACGCAGGGCAGATATTGCCAGAGCCCTCGTTCACAGACCGAAATTATTAATTCTTGACGAACCCACAACAGGATTGGATCCGCGTACCAGGAAGAATATATGGGAGACGATAACGCAGCTCAACAGAGAGCGCGGAATTACAATATTCCTAACCACGCATTATATGGAAGAAGCTTCGGCGGCCGATGACATTGCCATAATCTGCAGGGGCGAGATAGTGGCTCACGGTACTCCTGCATATCTCAGAGAAAAATTCTGTTCGGATTCAATGACAATCCGCCCCAAGTCAATCGATGCCGTATGTATGAAACTTGAATCGATGGGTGTAAAATACACCCGTAAGAACGATGTTCTGGAAATAGGTATAGCATCCACTTTGGACGCCGTTCCCATTATCAAAAAGTTGGACGGCATGATGGAGTCTTTTGAGGTCAGAAGCGGAACGTTGGACGATGCGTTTATTGCCGTCACGGGAGGTGAAACAGAATGAACGGGGCATTTGCATTGGCGAAAAGAAACGCACTGTGTTTCTTCCGCGACCGCTCGTCCGTTGTGTTTTCGCTGATGGGAGTAATTGTGGTGATAATGCTGTATCTTCTGTTTTTGAAGAATATGCTTGTCGAATCATATTCAGAAATTCCCGGCATGTCGCATTTGGTAGATTCATGGGTTCTTTCCGGAATACTAGGTATTGTTGCGGTAACAACTTCTGCCGGATCCCTTCAGATAATGATCGAGGATAAAACAGGCGGAAAAATCAAGGACATAATGATGGCTCCGATGAGTCCGTCTCTTATAGCCGCAGGGTATATTCTCAGCACGTTTATTGTTGGATTGATAATGAGTATTGTCACTCTTGTTATTGCCGTGGTATGCCTTATTGCGACAGGATGTCCTATATCCATAGGCGGTATTGCGGTTTCCGCAGTACTTCTGATACCGTCGTCTTTGTCGGGTTCGGTAATAATCTATGCCGTTACGTCATTCCTGAAGAGTACCGGCGCTTTTTCCGGATTCTTTACAGTGATAAGCATTCTGATAGGGTTCCTGACAGGAATATACATGCCTATGGGAACCATGCCCGGAGCTATGAACACGATCGGTACTCTGCTGCCCGCAACCCATATGGCTTCGTTGTTCCGTCAGAATCTGGGTTCGGAAGCATTGAATGATACGGTGTCGTCCGCACCGGTCGGGATGATGGACGGTTTCAGATTAGATATGGGGTACGATCTATCTTTGGGAAATTATGTTTTCACGCCTTCTGCGAGCATAATCTATGTGTTTGCGGTATCATTGCTGTTTTTCATAATTGCGGTAGCAGGCCTGTACAGAACGGATGTTAAGAAAAAATGACGGCGTGACCAATCTTTCGATAATCGGTTTAAAATACTAGTTTACATTGCGCCGATTATCAGATATCGGCGTAAAATCACAAGGTTTCGTTTTTTACTGAAGCCGGAAACAGTCTTGATATCTTCGATGAGAAGGGTATTACATGGAAGAATTAAGATTGCCCCGTAGTAACAAGGAAGCTCTGATTTACGGAGCTATAATATCTGCGTTATCCGTTATTTTTATCGGCGGATATAACATGGTTGATCAGCTTGGTTTGAGCTGGGATACTGCAGAAAGTATGGTAATCTGTTTGCCGATAATATGGATTTTGGTTATGTTGTACACAACATTTGTGGTAGTTCATATAACAAATTGGATTTGTAACAAATTTATCGCTCCGACAGACAGTACGAACGCCAGACTTCTAGCCAATCTTATCTCAACTGTGTTCATAATGTCATTTACTTTTTCGTTTGTAGGTCCGTTCATAGGCAACGTTGTTTCTATGATCGGCGGTGACAATCCCGATTTCTTCTATATTTTGGAGCATCACAGATTTATCTGGCCGAGGAACTTCTTTATAGCCACGCTTGTGGAAATGTGTATTGCACAGCCTGCGGCAAGACGCTACATGGTGCACATACATAAGAAAAACTGTCAAACGGTTTGATGTTTTTTATTTGGAAAGATTGGGGGGTTTTGTCCCCTCATCTTCCCAATGCCATATGGGCGGAACCCAATTGTCCTGCGGACTGTGCCGCGAGAGTCGATAATTCTCCCGCAAGGACTGTTGCAGCAACAATTTCGGCCAATTTTTTGGCTTTACCGTTGCCCAGGCATCCGATCATATTCAGGGCTTCAGATTGGCACGGCAGACGTGTTCCGCCACCGACCGTTCCGACCTCTACCGCAGGCATCCTGACGCAAATGTAAAGGTCTCCGTCAAGATCTTCGCACGTTGTTATTGTCATACTGGCTCCTACAACCTGAGCGGGATCCTGTCCCGTTGCGATGTATAATGCGGCGACCATATTTGCGGCGTGTGCATTGGCACCGAGTGTTCCGGCCATGCTGCTTCCGATAAGGTTCTTTCTATTGTTGGTGTCGGTAATTTTTGCGGCAGTTGTATGCAGTTTGGACTCGACTATCTCTTTGGGTATACGGGATTCGGCTACGACTGTTTTTCCGCGTCCGTTAATCATATTGATTGCAGCGGGTTTCTTGTCAGAACACATGTTGCCTGAGACAGAAATCATCACCGCACCCGTTTCTTTTTCGATAAGTCTGCACACGGCTTCGCTGGCAATCGTCGCCATATTCATCCCCATGGCATCTCCGGTTTCGAATGCGAATCTGAGGAACAGATTGCGTCCGTCGGGGTATTTGTCGATGCGGATAAGTTTTCCGTGACTGGTAGTTTCCGCAACCGCGGAATCTATTTCGTTCTGATGCGCGTCTATCCAGTTTATGACATCTATGGCATGATCAAGGTCGTTTACCCTCAATACGGGGGCGCGTGTCATAGCGTCTCCGAAAACCATGGTTCTGACCCCGGATCCTTGATTCATTACAGACATTCCTCTGGAGATGGATGCGATTAACGCGCCTTCGGTAGTAGCAAGAGGTACCAGAAATTCTCCGTTGGCCGTCGAACCTCTTATTTTTACGGGTCCCGCATAACCCAACGGAAACTGTGTCGTACCGATCATGATTACAACGTTCTTGGATGCCATTTCGGGATCGAAACAGTATTTTGAGACATAGTCTAATCTGGCACCGGTGAATTCTTCTGCGGCTACGCGTCTTTCTTCGACATCTTCTTTACTACCGAGTTTTCTTGTAACATTAAACTCAGCTAGTAAATAGTTTGTATCACCAATTGTATTAACTAATTTTTGATCTAACATTTCTAAATAATCATGATTTAAAAACAATTCACATCCTTTTATAATCGTGATATTGTAT
>CAKQHC010000074.1 GCA_934234005.1 uncultured Methanomassiliicoccales archaeon
TGCCTCTGTCCCGTACCCGCTTTGCGTGTGAGTGCTTCGGGACGGAAAATTAAATTGTAAGCGTTTACGGCGTGTTCCCTTGCCCTGCTGTCGGCGAGAAACGCAAGTTCGTTATCGTCTTTGGCTTCGTCTTCGTGGACAAAGACTTCTATGATGTGCGTATTTGTCATAAGCTGTGCGGATATCAGGCCCGTAGATGCTTCGTGTGCACACATCTTGTCTTTCTGCATGGGGCCGGGCATCGCCAACGCGATAACAATATCGCAGTGCTGCTCTTCTATGAGTTTCTTACAGGCTACGGGCAGATCCTTGAATCCGGGAACCGTATACCTTTTGATGACAAAACCCGTACCCGTATGCTGCAGTTCGTCTATGGCGGAATGCGCCATGTCGAACCTTGCGAACGTAGTGTCCGCTATACCTATCGTTTTCATTGCGAATCACCCATCCTGCGTATCCTTTCGACAATGCGCCTGGTGGCGTTAAGATCGTCGGCACATTCATCCGCACGGACAACTCTGATATTTCCCAATCCGCGCGATTTCAGTCTGTCGTAAAGTTCTCCGACGTCGAACGACTGATCGTATCCCAAAACTATAATGTCCGGTTTGACGGACTCGACGGTATCAATCATATCGCCGTCTTTTCCGATTACGGCCTCGTCTACGGCTTTCAGCGCACCGACGACACGCGCACGCATAGTATCAGGAAGTATCGGTTCGTGTTTGCGTCTGCGAACCGTATTGTCGCATGCAACAACAACCACCAAACGGTCGCCGTACGAACGCGCCTGCTCCAAGTACGATATGTGTCCCGTATGAAGTATATCGAATACGCCGGAAGCCATCACGGTGGTCAAAGATCCAGCCCCGTCCTCTCCAGATATTCGTTCCAGGCTTTGACGATGTCATCGCCCCTGACAATGTTGACGCCGTTTTCCTCGGCCCATTGTTTTACGCTGTCGAATTTGCGGGATCCGCCGTCGTCGCCCATCATCTCGCAGATTGTTGCGGAAGGTTTGACGCCTGCCATATACATCAGCGCAGTACACAGTTCCGTGTGTCCGAAACGGGTTTTCAGAATACGTTCGCTGGTGTTCAGAAGATGCACGTGTCCGGGCGCACGGAAATCTTTTCCGAGTTCTTCGCGTATTTCCTCGACGGGTTTGTCGGCAAAAATGACTTTGGCGTATTCCGTAATGGTAAGCGCACGGTCGTTGTCAGTAATTCCGGTGTACGTATGACGGTGGTTGATTGTAATCCCGAAGGAAGATTTCGTGTTGTCATACGGAATATCCGAAGGAGCCATTGCTTTTAGCAACGGGTATTTTTCGGAATCGTCGTAGAAAACATCCGAAAGAAACGGCAGACCCAATTTCTTCGCCAAAGCATACGGCGTTGTGGTGCATACCAGACCTCCGGCTTCACGGCGCATAAGACGCAGCGTTTCGTGCGTCACGAATTCCGAAGCGACCGTCAGATCGCATTCGCGTTCCCTGTCGTCGAAATCATAGACCAAAACAGGCTTTCCGTTCCTTACGTCACGGAGAATATCTTCCATTGTCATGTTACGCAACCTGTGATGTCAGATTAATAAAATAAGGAAAAGGTAGTTACCAATAAAAGGGTTGGTAAATGGTTTGGATGCAAGCATCAGGATTACTGGACCTGATTCTTGTTATGGATGTAGATGAGCGACCCTATGATTGCTACTACGATGACTGCTATTATCATCAGAAGGTACATCGGGAATCCTTCGTCAACCGATTTGGATTCGGAAGGTTCGGCAAAGATATACAAAGTTCCGCTTGCGTTCGATACGTATACCGAATCACCGTCGACGGACGAGGATGTTATATTCTCTCCGTTACGGTATACTTTAATATCCGCACCGGGAGATTCGTGGGAGAAGGACACTTTCAGGGGACTTCCCTCTTTTACCCATTCGGGCTGTGCTCCGTCCACGGTTATTCCGTCGCCCATTGAGTATACCACCCTGACGTACGAAACATATCCGTTAAACACAACTGTGAGATCTTTGGTCAAATCCTTGAATTCGAACGTACACGAGCTTTCCGAAACAAACGTTGGATTAACCGTTGTTCTGCTGTCTCCGTCTATTACGACTGCCTTGATTTCAGAAAGATCGACCCTGTAATCTTCGAACACGTTCATCTTCAGCATAAACGATTTTCCTTTCTCGACTATCAGACTGTCGTAAACGTAATCTACGCCGTTTATCTGCTGGAAGTTGACGGATATGAAGTCGAAAATCTGACTGATATCGGTCTCCCATTTAGGGTAGACAACGACTTCCTTCTTGTTCTTCATAAATTCGACAACAGTGTTCTCGCTGAACGGAACTTTGGAATCTTTGTCCATGAACCAACCTTTAAATTTAAATCCCGTTCTCATAGGGTCCTTCTCGGGAACGTCGACAACATATTCTCTGCTGAGATTGACGCTCTTTGTGGACGTTACGGGCTGATACTTGTACCCGTGTTCGTCATCGTACATGAACAGGACGTAACACACGTCGTCTACGGGATTGACTCTTACGGTAAGCTCCTTGACAATCTGCTCCCCGTTGATTACGGTTGTAAGACAGGCATAAATCTGATTGGTTTCGTAGCTCGGATAATCTTCGGGACTGAGAACGGTTTCGTACTTTGCAGTCTCGTGTTTCACGGCATTGTGGAGATCGGAATAGTTTTCCGACACCTGCCAGCATATGTAGTTGTATGTAGACGGATTGTAGTTCTCGTCCTCGAAAACCAAAATGCGTCCATAACATATCCAGTATTCTGTCGATGTTGTACTGTCGGCCGCATCGGAATCGTCGGCAGCGAAATCGGCAACGACGAATACGGACCCCAACACCAATAATGCGAGGACTAAGAATTTCTTCAAAATATCACCTGGGGGATTTCTCCCCCGTCAAAAACTGTTTAGTAAGAACGAACGACAGGGTTCGAAAGAGATGCGTCTGCGGTCGAACCGATGTAGATGATTGTCAAAGTCTTTGTACAGTTGTCGTTGATACCGTTGTTGTATGTCATGAATACCTTAACGGTTCCGGAAACATTGTCTGATAACACATATGTGTTAGATTCAGACTTAATTTCCCCGTATGCTTCACCATTAATCTGATTTACAGCCTTGAACTGAGTAAGTTTCTCAGATGTTGTGATATTTAAGACAGTTCCGGATTTTACAACGATGGTTTTATTCTCGTCGCTAATTTTGTTCAAAATAGGATTGTCAGTAGGATTGCCAGTAG
The DNA here is from genome assembly GCA_934234005.1 of uncultured Methanomassiliicoccales archaeon. Lineage (GTDB taxonomy): Archaea > Thermoplasmatota > Thermoplasmata > Methanomassiliicoccales > Methanomethylophilaceae > Methanoprimaticola. Next base: position 3,280 of record CAKQHC010000074.1, read on the forward strand.
AATTGTCTACGACGGAAACAGAATAATTGAATCCATTTCCACCGTCAGCATCGGCAACCGTGTAAGACACTGGTGTTTTTACAACATCTCTGTCCGTAATCTGGTATATATCGAATGTACCTGTCTTAGGAGCACCTGATCCAATCATACCAACAACTTTTGCATCCCCGTTCTCGGCAGTCTTCAAATACAGTCCAGCGGGAAGGTTGTTGGAATAGTACGAATTGTTGGAGTTAATAACAGAAACAATTACGGGAGAATTTTCAGTTGTATATTCGACATTTCCTTTAAATTCTACAGTAACTTTCGAAGGTTCGACATTGGGTGTTAAAACATTCACATATACAACATAATACACCACATCATCAGAGGTGGTGTCTGTATAGTCAATAGTCACAGTGTATGTAACTTTGAGGCTAACGGCAGTTTCAAAATTTTCCGCAATTAAATCACTGGAAAAATGGTATGTAGTATCTTGAACAGGATCAGACGCTGTGATGACATTGCTATCTGCACCTTCCAAAGTTTTTACTGACGCTTTAGTAGTAACTTCATTAGTATACTGCTCATCATATGACAGGTTGAAATAAACTACAGCCTTATCTTTGAGTTTGGATAACTTCTCAGGATTACTCTTATCATTGAGCTCGTAGGGCGTATTCGCTGTTCCATTACCGGCGATCGCATCTGTATCGTCCGTGTAAGAGAACACGCCTGCGAAGCAAACACTCAGCATAACGCCTACGACTGCTAGCGCTAAAATCTTATTTTTCATTCTCATTCCCTCAGTTTAATTAAAGTAATATCGGAGCTTCACATTCTCCGATATAAGACAGGTTTTGCTTTGTCTTATTGAAACTGAACTCATCTACTCTTCATATATTAAAGTTCTGGTTATCGATTCGAAAAATGTCGCACGCCAAACAAGGGTTTCAAGTTAACATAAGTTAAATGTCTCTTCAATAAACAAATCTTTTAAATATATCTATTAGAAGAAGAACATTTTCCAAAAATATCTTACAGCCGGGTATTTTCCCGAAACTGCAAAACATCCGCACCGTGCATGGCAATGCCTATAACCAACCGACGCATCTACCGTATCGAATAACATGTCTGTCGAAGACGCCAAATACATCAGAGAAAAAGTAATGGCCCATAACAAATGGTTCGAGGACTGCATCCCCATGATTGCATCCGAGAATCTTATGAGTCCGCTCGCCAAGGAAATGCTCATTTCCGATTTTGCCGACAGGTACGCCGAAGGACTTCCCGGCAAACGCTACTATCAGGGAAACATCTATGTGGATCAGGTAGAAATCAAAGCAATCGAACTTGCAAAAAAACTCTTCAAATCCGATTTCGCTGACGTCAGACCGATTTCCGGAACAGTCGCCAACATGGCCGTACTCTTTGCATTCGCCAATCCCGGCGATACAATCACCACCTGTGCACTCGCACAGGGAGCACACATATCCACATGCGAATTCGGTGCATTCGGACAGCGTTCCGTCAACTCTGTCAACTATCCTTTCGACGAACACAGCATGAACCTCGACGTGGACGGAACCGCAAAACTTCTGAAACAGGTTAAACCCAAGGTTGCACAGTTCGGACTCTCGGTCTTCCTGTTCCCTCCGCCGCTTAAAGAACTTGAGGATACTTTCAACGAAGTAGGATGTCTCGTATGGGAAGACTGCGCACACGTATTGGGACTCATAGCCGGAGGTCAGTTCCACGATCCCCTGAGAGAAGGCGTAAACATTGTATCCTCTTCCACGCACAAGACATTCCCCGGACCTAACCACGGTCTGCTTCTCGGACAGAACCTGACGGAAGAGCAGGAAAAGAAACTCCAGAAAGCCGTATTCCCTGGAGTGACTTCGTCGCACCACCTCCATGCTATGGCCGCACTTGCCGTAACGCTCGCGGAAATGGATGTGTTCGCCAAAGATTATGCCGCCCAGGCCTGCAAGAACTCCCGTGCCCTCGGAGAAGCTCTCTACGAACTCGGAGTGCCCGTACTCTGCCCCGACCTCGGATTTACCAGATCGCATGCCATCGCCGTCGACGTATCCCAGTTCGGCGGAGGAAAAGACTGCGCCAAAGCACTGGAAGATGCAAACATCATCTGCAACAAGAACATGCTGCCCCGCGACACAAGTTCCGTACGTCCGTCCGGACTCAGACTCGGATCGCAGGAAATGACCAGGCTCGGAATGAAAGAATCCGAGATGAAAGAAGTTGCCGAACTGATTGCCAGGGTCGTTGTTAAGAAAGAAGACCCTGCAAAAGTGAAAGCAGACGTAAAAGAACTGAAGAGCCAGTTCTCCACCATTCAATACTGCTTCAACGCCGGCGAACCCGCTTACGCTTACCACAAACTCGTAGAATGAAGGTGAACTGATATGGGATTATCTGACAAACTGAAAGCAAGCGTGAAAAACGTGGACAGCAGACTCGGACAGTCTGTGGATTCCGCCAAATACGACAGCAAAATCTCCGAACAGAGGGGATCCAGGCGCAAATATCTCGACGAAGCCAGCGACAAAATGTACGCATGCTACCTCGAGGGAAAGACCGAACTCTCCGATGAAGTCAAGAGTCTTTTCGACAAAGCAAAAGAATGCGATGCCGAAATCGAGAAACTCGAGAAAGAGAAAGAAGAGATGAAATCGAAGGCCCACGAAGAGCGCGAAGCCAACAGGAAAGCCGCCGAGTGATGCCTACCCGGGCAACGCCCGGGCCAAACCCCTTTTTTGAATAGCCTTATTTTTGTTAAGAGAGCCTTAAACTTTAATATGCTCTATTGCATTCTCGGTTCCGATGACGACCGGAAACCGCGAGGACTATCTTATCAACATCCTCAGACTGACCGAAGGGGAAGGCATGACCAAGACCACCGAACTTGCCGCTTTCATGAACGTATCTCCTGCCAGCGTCAGCGAGATGGTCAAAGTGCTCGCGAACGAAGGTCTTGTAAAATACGAGAAATACAAAGGAATGTGCCTTACCGAAAAAGGTTTGGCATATGCCAGGCAACTGCGTAAAAAACACCATGTTCTCGAAAAATTCCTTACCGATTATCTCAGCATCGACCACGCGACCGCCCATGAGGAAGCATGTAAAATGGAGCATGCCATCTCCGACGAATCCGCCATTAAGATGTGTCACATGATGGGTACTCCCGTAGATTCGGATTGTCAAAGCTGCGTAAGTCCGTGCAAAGCCGCTTCCGAAGGCGTAATGAACATCATGCCGCTGAACAAACTGGCGCTGAACGAATCGGGACGCATCGTGTACATCAGATCCGACGATTCGGAAGTAGTCAAGAAACTGATTTCCATGGGATTCGTTCCGGGCAGAGAAGTTATGGTGGAAACCATACTTTCGGACGGCGGACCCCGTATTCTCAAGATGGGCGATTCGTCTGTTGCGCTTGAATACCGCATGGCATCATTCGTCTTTGTCGATTATTCCAAGAAGGAATAATCAGTCAAATCCCAGAACTAAGAATCTTTGACCTAGACATATTTTGTTTCAACAACACTATATAATGGTATCTCATGCAACATCCAGATACCATGGGCAAGAAAATACTGGCTATCGCAATGGTAGCCGTCTTCCTGCTGTCCATATCTCTTGGCGTGGTTCCGTATCTTGAAGAATCGGACGCCAAAAGCACGACACTGGTCGTGGAGACCAGCCCCGATTTCGCACCATACGACTACTACTACGGAAGTCAGTTTGCCGGAATCGACATGGACATTCTCCGCGCCGTCGCAAAGGACACAGGATACAGGATTGAATTCCGCCAGAATAATTTTGACTCGATTATACTTTCGGTCAATGCCGGAAAATGCGATTTCGGAGCTTCCGGATTTACGATAAGCGAAGAAAGAAAGAAAAGCGTGGATTTTACCGAATCATATTCGATGATTAAACAGGTTGTCGTTACACAGAAGGACAACAATTCGATTACTTCCGAAAAAGATCTGAGCGGAAAGAGAATTGCCGCACAGACCGGAACATCGGGATATGATTATGCCGAAACAATAAGCGGCGCAACCCTCTCGGCTCAGAAAGGATATCCGGAAATAGTTCTGGACCTTCTCAATAACAAAGTCGACTGCGAGATTGTCGACGATGCCGTTGCGGCCGCACAGGTTGCCGCACACCCCGACCGTCTGAAAATTTTGGACATTCTCGATGCCGAACCCGAATACTACGGATTCGTGTTCAAAAAAGGCAGCGAACACTTCAATACCATCAACAATTCCATCAAAAAACTGAAGGAAAACGGAACCATCGACATGATTCTCAAATATTATGCCGATAACGGTTACAGCCCGGATACCCCTCCGTATCCTTTCGATCAGAAAACTCTGGTTGTCGAAACCAGCCCCGATTTCGCACCTTACGAATACATGTACGGTACCGAATACGCCGGAATCGATATGGATATCGTACGCGCCATAGGAAAAGAC
>CAKQHC010000075.1 GCA_934234005.1 uncultured Methanomassiliicoccales archaeon
TCAATTTCGGCTACATGTTTTCGTTGATACTTGCATCGTTGCTGTTCAACTTCGAACCCATAGGTGCTTTACAGATTCTTATCTTCAATCTTGTGAACGATTTCGCATGTCTTGTGATTCCGTGGGACAAGGTCGAGGACGAATACGTGCGTAAACCGCGTAAGTGGGATCCCACAAATCTAAAGCGTGTGATGGTGAGATACGGTCCCGTATGCTGTATTACAGACATAATAACATGGACGTGTGCGATTATGATATTCCTGCCGGCCATGGGATTGCACGGCAACATATTCTCCGTAACAGACGGATCGCCGGAGGCATTGGCTTTCGAATCCATATGGTTCATGGAACAGTTCTGGATGCAAGTTTGGGCAATACACATCGTGCGTACCGATAAGATTCCGTTCCTCCAGTCGTGGTCTTCGCCGATTCTTGTTGTTACGACAATTCTTGCATTGGCCTTCGGAACAATCATGCCGTTTACATCGGTCGGACAGAATATGATGGACCTTGTCCCGTTGTGTTGGCAGGCTGTGTTGTTCATGCCCTTTATAGGTTTGACCTACTTCACTTTGTCAGCCATAGTCAAGAAGCATGTGATTAAGAAATTCGGATCGTTTGCCTGTTGATTTGATAAACAATCCTGTTCGGGTGTTCTCGGACAGGATTCCTTTCCACTATACCAACGGCATAAAATAAGGTGCCCGAATGGTTTTTTTTTGTATTGCATGAGGAAGCGGGTGTAAAATGTGCTGTATATATTTCAAATAAAACTCATGCATATTGCATTGGATGATAAATAAGAGAAAAGTGGCTGACAGCGTGTCTGAGTTCCCGTAGACTTGCGTACTACAGTACAGACAGATACGCGGGCGGACTTTACTGCCGGGTTCGGAATGGGACCGGGTGTGACCCCGCCGCTATGGCCGTCATACCATCACTCTCTATCTCAGCATTATATTTAATATTAACTATTTGTTTCTAAATCTGCGCATCATCATTCGATTCAGATAGTCTTTTAAACAATGTATTCTAGTAACAACGGATGTTCATACCGACAACTCTGCAAGAAGTAAAAAACAGAGGTTGGAACTCTTTGGATATTATTCTGATATCGGGAGATACATACACCGACAATTCATACAACGGAACCGCCTTGATCGGTCATTGGTTGATTGATCACGGTTACAAAGTCGGTATTATCGCGCAACCCGATGTAAATTCGGATAAAGACATTACACGTCTGGGGCAACCCGATTTATTTTGGTCTGTTTCGGCAGGTTGCGTCGATTCGATGGTTGCTAATTATACACCCACTCGCAAATTTCGTAAAGATGATGATTTTACACCCGGCGGAATAAACAACAGGCGTCCGGACCGTGCGACGATATCCTATACGAATCTTATCAAAAAATACATCAAAGGAAAACCTATATTTCTGTCGGGCATCGAGGCAAGTCTTCGCCGTGTCGTACATTATGATTATTGGAGCGACAGTCTGCGCAGATCGGTATTATTCGACTCCAAAGCAGACGGAATAATTTACGGAATGACGGAACTGGCCACTCTCGAAGTGGCGGACGCTATAAGAAAAGGAACCGATTGGCGCGAGACAAGAGGTGTTGCATACGTTTCAAACGAAGCACCTTCCGATTCGATTGTAATGCCGTCATTTGAAGACTGTATTTCCGACAAGGATGCTTTCCGCAGAGCATTTATTATTTTCAGAAATAACAATGATCCCGTTTCCGGAAAGAATCTTGTTCAGGGCCACGGAAACAGATGGTTGGTTCAGAACCGTCCGCAACGCAATCTTACCACACAGGAGCTTGATTCACTCTATGGATCCGATTTTGAAAACGAAGTTCACCCGTATTATTCGAAATTCGGGCACGTTAAGGCGATGGACACAGTGAAAAATTCGATTACAACACACCGCGGATGTTACGGAGGATGTTCATTTTGCGCCATTGCCGCACACCAGGGAAAACACGTAATCTCACGTTCTGCCGAATCTATCGTTTCAGAAGTCGAGCGTATGGCAAAAAAACCCGGGTTTAACGGAATAATACAGGATGTAGGCGGACCGACGGCAAATATGTATGAAATAGACTGCCTTATAAAGAAGAACAGAGGCGCATGCAAAGAAAAACGTTGTTTGGGAAGACATGTATGCGAGAATCTGTTCGTCAATCATGCCTCTCAGATAAAATTGCTTGAAGATATATCTTCGATTCCCGGTGTAAAAAAAGTATTTGTGAATTCCGGAATACGTTACGATCTTATTCTGGCAGACAAACTCAACGGCGACAGATATCTCGAAACCATTGTGAAAAATCATGTTTCCGGTCAGATGAAAGTAGCTCCCGAACATGTGTGTGACCGCGTTTTGGATCTCATGGGAAAACCTATGTGTTCCGAGTTGCTGGAGTTCCGCAGCAAGTTTATGGAGGCTACCGCCAAGATCGGCAAAGAACAGTATCTGACCTATTATTTTATTGCGGCTCACCCGGGATGCACCAAGGAAAACATGAAAGAACTGTCGGATTTCTGCCACAATTACCTGAAAACCAATCCGGAGCAGGTGCAGATGTTTACGCCCACTCCGTCTACAGAATCTACAATGATGTTTTACACCAAGTCGGATGCCAGAGGCCGCCCCATATTCTGTGAGAAGAGCATTCAGGGGATGCATCAACAGAAGGACTTGGTTGTAGTATCCAAAACTAATAAAGTTTATAAAGGAGAGCAACACAAAAAGAAGGTTGAATGTCATACGAATCAGGCTAGGAAAAGGCAATCCAGGAAGGTATGAAGAGATATTATCCCTCCGCTTTGGTCTCTTTCCGTTCGCGCAAGGATTTTCATTACTCCTGGAACCAATTTGACGGTAATCTTTCGGCTACGGTTTCCGATTATCTCTGCGGAGCTTCTGACGAGGTGCTGTATGATTTCGGGGAATTTTTGGGTAAAACCGTATTCATCGGACACAAAATTCCGTTTCCGGAATCGTTTGTCAATTACATCGAAGACGCGAATTTTATAAACCGCAAGCGTCCTCTGTTCCTGAAAAGAAGCCGTAATCTCTCAATGTCGGTAAACGGCAAATACCGCAATATCGAAGACAGCGTGAATAGGCTGTTTCATTCCGGTCTGATCGGGGAATACGATATCCGCGATGCATATTTTTCATGGTGCGTAAAACCTACATATTGCAGGTTGGGATCGTGTTATACGATGTTTAAGACTGTAGGGATATCGCCTATTCTCGATAATCCGGATGTTCCCGAATATGTGTTTGATTTTGTGGTTTACCACGAATGCCTTCATCTCCATCAGGGAATCAGATGGGGGCAGCGCGTGCACGATGCCGAGTTTCATAAATGGGAGAAGGAATATCCTTGTTACAAAGAAGCCCATGATTTCTTTCCCGGATTAAAGGATATGGTGTAATATGGAAAAACGTGGATTCGTGTTTCACACGGCCGAAGGTGATGTTGAAAGAGATTTTGATTATGTCCGCGAATCGGCCGATTCGGGAGATATTGACTCGCAATATGCTCTGGGGATGGCATTGTTATTCGGTTGGGATACCGATCCCGATGAGGATTTGGGGTACGTATACCTTCGCAAAGCCGCAGACAACGGCCAAACCGAAGCGATGACGTTGCTGATCAGACTGTATATGCAGGGCGAATATGACGGTATGTCCAACGAGGATGCGGTTTCTATGGCCTCCAAGGCTGCCGAATCAGGAATACCCGATGCAATGCTTTATTACGGATTGGCTTTCATGGACGGCATATCGGTGAAACAGGATTACGGTCAGGCAGCCATATGGTTCAGGAAAGCTGCCAACAGAGGCAATTCGCAGGCTCGCGTAAGTTTGGCATATCTTTTTCAGGAAGGTCTCGGGGTTCCGAAAGACGAAGCAAAAGCTTTCTCGATGTACCGTTCGGCATACAATGCAGGAAATGTCGACGGAGCATATCATCTCGGGATATGCTATGAATTCGGAATCGGTACCAAGATCAATCTTGATAAATCGATAGAAGCATACCGTTTTTGCTCGTCAAAAGGAGATTATGTTGCTGAAGAGAGGCTTGGATTAATTACCGCGGATTACAATCCGAAAGAATCGTTCGAGCATTTCGTCACGGCAGCATCAAATGGTATGCCTGTTTCGATGCTGATGGTAGGAAAATGTTATCTGAACGGCATAGGCACCGAAAAGAATACGGAAGAAGCCAAGAAGTGGTTGTCTCTGTCATCGGATAATGGTATCGAAGAAGCCAAAGAACTTTTGAACAGTTTGTCTTGATTCAAAGAATAATTTAAAGAAGAGGGGTTGCCCCCTCGGTTTACATCAGTGTTTTCTGATGATTACGACTGCTGCAACTGCAATTACCGCAACAGCAACAACGGCTGCAACCGCATAAACGGGGAAACCGTCATCGGATTCGTTTTCGGAACCTATCTCCTGGATGAAGTAGCCCGAGAATCCGGAAGTGGGGATGTCGACAAATCCGTTGCTGACGGTACGTTCTCCGACCTTGGAGACTTTGTTTCCTTCCACATGGTATATCTCGACAGATGTTCCGTCGTTGTATGTTCCCGAAACATTGTAAGATATGGAAGATTCGGAAGGCATTTTTCCGTTTGCTTCGAAGTTCAGATAGATGCTCTTCTTTCCGTTGGCCACACCGTCGACGGAAGCGGGATTCGTTTCGACAGAAACGCCGAGTTTAAGGCTCTTAATCGAGTCTTCGCCGGCAATTCCGGATATGGACCATTTGGAAATGATTTCTGTTCCATCTTTAATTTCGATTATTATGGACTTGTCCGAAGATATCCTGTCAAGAGGTATTTCGACGGCATTGTTGATGTCGATGACAACTACGACAATGTTGTCTGTTGCCAATATCGTATTGATATTGCCCGGCTCAGTGATTGTGGCGAACACAGGGTGCATTGTAACATCGCCCAACGCAATATAGGATCCTTTTACGGTTATTGCCTTATCAGGTGCCCATCCGACGAACGATTTTCCCTCGGGAACGTTTCCGGTGTATTCGACGTAAGGTATAGGGGTTCCGAACGGAACAGTCTTCTTGCTTAACTCGTTTCCATTGGCATCGAGATAAGTTACGCCGATATCGAGTTTGGTCAGCTTCGAATCCGTTTTGGACTTCAGTTCTTCAATCTTGGACGAAATCTCGTCATACTTTGCTTTTGTAATCTTTATGGACTTACCGATAAGCAATGCGGGCGGGACATCCTCCTCCATATCTTCGATTTCTTCGTTCAGTTCTTCTTTGTCTGTGGCGGTAAGCGGGAGTTCGATTCCCCTGATCTTTCCTATGCTGAGCTCATATCCCTCGTCATTCTCGTATTTAACCGTCATCTCTTTGGATACGGATGTGTACGAGACAAGCGGAGGCAATTTGTCGGTGATATCAGTGGCAAATCCGTATGAACCGTTGATGTTGACGTTTATCTTAACGGGAGTGCCGCTCTGTGCCTTGGCTTTTTCAAACGTTTCGGACGTAGGGAATGTGACATTGACATCGCATGCGAAGGCAATGCTGTATTCGAACGGTTTCACGGTTTTTCCGAACTCCATGTCGTCGTCATCGAAAACCATGTTTGTTTTTCCGTCGAACAAAATACCGCCGGTTGTATTGACATAAATCGATCCGGCCGTATCCTTCTGCAAGGCATACGAAATATTGCCGTTTGCCAAAAGAGTAACGGTAAAGTCTTCGAAAACAATCTTTTTGCTGGAGTCAATCTTGTTCACCATGGAGATTCCGACTGAAAAGGATCCGCTGGCGGCGAATGCCATGTACATCTCGTCGGAATTGTATTTTGCATCAAACCACAGTTCAACAGAACCTCCGATTTCGAATTTATCAATGTTGTATGTCAGTCCCAACATATTCTTGATGTCATCGAACGTAAGGTTCGGATTGTCGAGAAGATCGTCGTCGAATCCGAGATCGTCATCGTCTACATGTTCCTGGAGTACCATAATCAATGCCTGTTCGGCAGAGAGTTTTCCTCCAAAACCGATATAGCTGTATTCGTCGCTGGCGGCATCAGATTCGTATCCGGTTGTTATTCCGACAGCCGTGTACGAAATCATCAGTATCGCCGTTACAGCGATAATCGTCAGTTTCTTATGCATTTAATAACCCATTCCTGAAAATATGCGTGTGCATATCCAAATCCGTATATGATAACATAGTTAATAAATCATATGGGTCATAACATTGGATTTTTTGAGTGCTCTCAATAACATTCATATCAATAAAGTGAGATATGTGCGTGAATCAACATGGTATCCGAACAGTTGTTGTCCGCAGCCAATGGCGGAGATGCCGAAGCGTGTTACACGGTCGGATTGGCATATCTCTACGGTACGGACGTAACAAAAGATTTGTCCAAAGCAGCATATTGGTTTGGTTTGGCTGCAGAACGCAATTATCTTCCTGCGATAAGAGAAATGGGAATTCTTCTTGCATCCGGAGAAGGCGTGGAACCCGATATGGAGAAGGCAGTCCAATATCTGTCCAAAGCAGCCGATAATTTGGATCCGAGTGCTTTGTATCATCTCGGACTTCTGTACGAATTGGGTACCGGAGTACCGAAAGATATGCAGAAAGCGGTCAGGATGCTGGCGTATGCTGCGGAGATGGGATTTCCCGGAGCAGACATAGATGCGGAACGCGTGGATAATATCCTCACGGAAGAGCGCAACAGAAAATTGCGTTCCAGACCTATTCTCAAACTTCAGATTTCCGATGTGGATGTTGAAGCTGCGTGTTGTAAAAAGATGTTGGATAAACTTTTGGAACAGGACATTGTCTTCATAGATACGCACAACGGTCCCGCACTTCTTGGAACGGATAAGGACGGAATGGATGCAGTGCTCACGGCATGTCCGTTCTGCGGTGCAAAAATAGAACTTATTTCACACAACAAACAATTTTGAACGGGCAGAGGTTCCTCAGAGGCTTCTGAGGACCTTGTCCGCTTCCTGAGATCCTAGTTCCGAAGCCAATTTCAGCAGACCTATTCCTTTTTTATCGTCTTTTTCGAATCCTTTGCCGTATAAATGTAATATTCCGAGATTGCATATCGCTTCGGGATTCCAATTGTGTGCCGCACCGGTAAGATACGTTATTCCCTTACGCAGATCGGTATCGACGCCTATGCCGTTCACATACATCAGGCCGATGCGGCATTGCGCCTCCGGAAATCCCCCGTCTGCCGCAACTGTCATCATCTTTGCAGCCAAAACAACATCCTGTTTGACGCCGTTTCCCGACAGGTATTTCATAGCAAGGTTGTAGACCATCAGAGGTTCGCCGGTTTTGGCTGCCGCTTCATAACATGCCAATGCCAATCTGTCGTTGCGCTCTATTCCGTCTCCCGTTTCTAACATACGGGCCATATTGAACAATGCATCGGGATTTCCCCCGTCTGCAGACAGTGAGAACAGATGGAATGCTTCTTCTTTGTCCAAACGAACTCCCCATCCGTTATGATAAAGATTGCCGAGATTGCATTGTGCTCCCGGATGCCCCTGTGCGGCCGCAAGATGATACCATTTGGCAGCTTCCATTTTATTGATTTTAATGCCTTCGCCGACATCGCACATGTATCCAAGCCCGTATTGGGCCTCGACA
>CAKQHC010000076.1 GCA_934234005.1 uncultured Methanomassiliicoccales archaeon
ACTGAATCCTGCCATCTCGATGAGAGATGTGAACTCCAATCCGAATACAGTTTATTCGGTTATGGCAGTCGCAGGTTATCTGAATGCCGTTCCTGTCGGAAACGAAGACGACGAAGATTTTGATGAAGACGAGTATGACATATATTCTATTTCCATACCCAACAAAGAAGTACGCAGAACATTTTCGAATATGATGGCGGAAAGATTGTTCAACAGGGGATACAACGTATTCAACATAATGCTGAAAGCTTTGGAAAAAGGAGATGTGCAGGGAGTGGAAAACAGTCTCAGGGAATTGTTGTACAACAGTGTCCCGTCCATCGTTCTGAAAGATGAAGGCGATTATCAATTAATCGTAGCCACTGCCGCCATGAACACCAAGGGAAGATATGAAATCTACATGGGAAGAGAAGCCGGAAACGGAAGATCCGACATGATTATGAAACATAAAATTCCCGGAATTCCCGATATAGTGATTGAATTCAAAAAGAGTAAATCCAAATCAGACGACGAAACAATTCAATTGAAAGAAGCCGAAGAAGCAATAGAACAGATTAAGAGCAGAGAATACTCCTACGGACTCGGCAAAAACCTGATTCTGTACGGAATCTGTTTTAACGGTAAGAAACCGAAAGTTGTGATGAAACATATTTTGTGTGATTAAGCAGTCATCTGTGGACGAAGTACCTTTGACGATTATAAAATTCAACAACGGGTACCCAGCACCCTTATAGCGGAAATGCATATTCCCGATTAATGCATGAAGTATCTGTGGTATCCAATCTTGTCAATGCAGCAATTTCCGAATTGGAAAAATATAATGTCAGCAAGGTCAACAGCATGACTGTGATAATCGGAGACATGACCAATCTCGGAGAGGAACAGATGTCCTTTGCATATGAAATCGTTACACGCGGTACGATTCTGGAAGGGTCGGAATTTATCGTGGAGCACGAACCCATAGAGGTGGAATGTAATGGATGCGGGTACAAGGGACCGGTTAAGATGCTTTCCGATCCGGATTTTGATACGCATGCCATTCCGGTTATGTCCTGTCCGCAGTGTTCGGGACATATACAGGTGATTTCAGGTCAGTCATGCATGATAAAATGCATGGATATTGAGGAGGCAGATTGATGTTCAAATATAGGGACGAGGCTACGGCAAAGAAGATTCTCGAACGTATCGGAGAAATGAATATTCACGCCAAATTCATGCATATCTGCGGTACGCATCAGGACACGATAGTACGTTTCGGATTGGAAGAGATGCTGAACGAAGTAGGTGTCGAAATCGCACAGGGCCCCGGATGCCCCGTATGTGTGACAACCAGTCGTGAGATTGCCGATGCGATAACATTAGCCAGGAACGGTGTTACGGTTACGGCATTCGGAGACATGATGAGGGTTCCGACGACCATAGGTTCTCTGTTCGATGCAAAAGCCGACGGTGCGGACGTCAGAATCGTTTATTCCATCGATGATGCAGTTAAGATGGCCAGGGAACAATCAAATCCCCTTACGTTTGTCGGTGTGGGTTTTGAGACTACTGCGCCGTCAACATGCGTACCTTTGCACAAAGACGGATGTCCCGATAATTTCAGCATCTACAGTTGTCATAGGATATGTCCGCCTGTTATAGAGACCATATTCAGTTTGGGCGAGTGCACTTTGGACGGATTCATAATGCCCGGACATGTGGCCGTAATTACGGGAGAAGGAATGTTCAAAGAAGTATCGGAAAAACACCATGTGCCTCAGGTTATCGCGGGTTTCGAGCCGTTGGATATTCTCATGTCAGTTTACATGCTGTGCAAACAGTTAAAGGAAGGACGTGCAGAGGTAGAAAATGAGTATACCCGTTTGGTGAGACCGGAAGGAAACCCGTATGCCGTCAGTCTTATGAATGACACGTTCGACCCTGTCGATCGTTCTTGGCGCGGATTCCCTGTTATTCCGAAGAGTGCATTGGCCCTTAAACCAAAGTTCCAGGATCACGATGCAACAAAGGTTCATGAAGACATTCTTGCCAAGACTCCCGAAGTTGAAGAGGAATCCAGAGGGTGCCGTTGCGGGGATGTTCTCAGAGGACTTATCAAATCGGAACAATGCCCGATGTTTGGTAAAGTCTGCAAGCCTATGAATCCGATGGGACCGTGTATGGTTTCCGCCGAAGGGAACTGCAGTATAGCATACAGACTCGGTAACAAGAGGCTTTGACCATGGTCGATGAAGCGAAGATGAAATTCATCACGGAAACTGTAATGCAAAAACGCATCCTGATAGTTACGAATGATTCGACCGTTTTCCTTAATCCGAATCGCATCGATACAGCATTCAATATGTTCGGCGGACGTGCAACCGAAGTAAAGAAATTGGTTGCCAGATTAGATACTGCCGTAGACGGAAACGGGAAAAAATTATGCGACGTATCGTTCGGTGTGATTACAACGCAGTACGGATTCGTTCCGGGAAATTATCAGATCGTATCATACAACAATGTCATGTCTGATCGTGCCGGATACGAAGACTGTGAGAACAGGAAGCAGTTTGTGGAACAGGTGTCGTATCTGTGCAAACCGTTTGATAAAGTCATATTGTGTGTTCCCAAAGACATGTTCTCAATGTTTTTGGAAGCGGATTTGATTGATGACGGTAAACTGATTGCCGTGACAAACCCGTGTTTCAAAGAGGAATGCGAAAAAAGAGGATGGACATATCTTGAGAGAAACGGCGCCCGCATAGGTAATGATAATGCGGATAAAATAGAAGAGTACGTCAGAAAATTATGTTCAAATAACAAAGTCGCGTGAATTTCTTTCGTGTTCTATGAGTTTTTTCTTCATAGAACTGCCGCCGGAATAATTGCCGATGCCTCCGGAAGACGGAACAACTCTGTGGCAGGGTATGATTATCGGAATCGGATTCTCCGAGCATGCAGTACCTACGGCTCTGTATGCTTTGGGGGATCCAGCGGATTCAGCTATTTGAGCATACGTTCTTAGCTCGCCATACGGGATTTCCGTAAGAGTATCGAGAACATTGCGTCTGAATCCTTTTGCGTCAATATTCAGCGGAATGTCAAATTCTTTTCTGGAACCGTTGAAATATTCATTGATTTGTGCTATTGCTTCCGATATAATGTCTGATTCATGCTCTCTCATACACGGAAGATTGCTGTTGGGCAGGAAGACGCCTGTAATCGATCCTTTTCCGTCGTCGCTTATACTCATCACTCCGATTAAAGTCAGGAATGAATAGATGCTTCCGGCCATGAGTACGGATACAGACTAGGTTGTTAAGATATTTTTGTTCCCACTGTTTTTTGAATGTCAATCAGTACGGCAGGGCATTTACCGTATCAGATAATCGGAATCAAATACGTCTTTGCGTATAGATATATAATGATCATCAGTGTCAGCCGTCGTACGGACATACCTGCATTCCACAGCGAATGGTTCATGAACAGGTTGCGTGCCGGATATGTTCTGGTGAGAAATCCGGTTTACAGGACTCTTGTTCACAGAATCGATCTCAGCAAATCCAATGTTGATTGCCTGTTTTTTGTTTCAAAAGACCCGCGTCCGTTAGAGCCCCATCTGAAGGAGATTGCTTCGATGGGGCATATGTGTGTTTTCAATATAACTATGAATCCGTACGGTAAAGACCTGGAGCCGTTTGTTCCTCCGAGATATGAGGTTAACGACGCATGTATCAGAATTGCGGAAGTTATAGGCAGAGACAGAATGGCATGGAGGTACGATCCCGTAATTTTCAACAATCGCCAGGATATAAAATACCACACACGCAAGTTTAGTCTGTTTTGTAAAGAAGCTTCTGCATGGACTGACAGGTGCATATTCAGTTTTATTAATATGTACGGCAAATTGGGACAGGTTGCAGAGAACGGGCTGATCAGAAAAGTATCCAAACAGGAGATGATTGATTTTGCCAAAATGGCGGGAAAGGTTGCCAATGATTACGGAATGTCGATAAGTAATTGTTGCGGAGACATGGATTTCAGCGAATACGGCATCAGTAAGCGCGGATGCATCGACCGCGGATGGATGAATTCGTTGAATATACCCTACGAATCCACAGATAACAGGCTGCGGGAGGGGTGCAGATGCGTAAGGACGATAGACATAGGAGAGTACGACACGTGTCTGCATGACTGCGTATATTGTTATGCCAACAGAGCCGATCCGTCCAAACGCATCTCTAAAATATACAATGCCGAGTCCGAACTCCTTTGGGGTGAATTGTCGAAACGCGACAGAATTGTGGCATTGGATTCAAGATGCAACGGAAGGTTGGAAGATGCTGCCGGATTGCATTTTGAGTAACATAATCTATAACATCAATATGCATATGGCGGCATATGGATTATTTGTCGGTATTGCTTATAGGCATAGGCCTTGCGATGGATGCGTTTGCCGTATCCGTATGCAAGGGGCTGGCGCTTAAAAAACCGCATATCGCACAAATATTGTTGGTAGGACTCTGGTTCGGTGTATTTCAGTTCATAATGCCCGTAGTGGGATTTTACCTCGGATCATCGTTTTATGACTTAATCTCAGATTATTCACATTACGTAGCATTTCTCCTTTTGTTGATTATCGGAGTTAATATGATACGCGAGGCCATGGCGGATGACGAAGAGGTTGGAGATGACTTAGGCGTCAGAACAATGTTTCTTTTGGCTGTGGCGACAAGCATAGACGCTATGGCTGTGGGAATATCGATGGCTATGGACGGCGGAGACGTATGGATGTCTGCATTGATTATCGGAGCAGTTACATTTTTAATATCGTCATTCGGAGTCCGTATAGGGTCGGTGTTCGGAGACAGATTCGGATCGAAAGCAGAAATAATAGGCGGATCCATATTAATCCTAATAGGATTGAAAATCCTATTGGAAAATATGAATGTGTTTTAAAGTGTTTGTTGAAACGGGTTTATTTACATTCACTTATGAACAGACATCTGTCTGTGTAAGCATCAACCGCTTCTTCGAGGGAAACATCTTTCTTTTTGGAACGGCCGTGTGCAATATTTTCCATGACGGAAAATTCTTCGTCGAGAACCTTCATGTTTTCGTCGTTCCAGCGTTCCTGAATCTCTTTTAAACATTCCGGAGACATACCCGCACATTTGACAGAGAATGATTTTCCGACCATGTCGTATAAATGACACTGAATCATATCATCATCGTCATAGGTGTCTTCGTTATATCCGATAAAGTCAAGATATTCGGAAATTACTCTGCTGAGACATGAGTAGTTATTATGATACACGACAACATTGCGGAAGAGGGACGGCAGTACATAGAAGAATTGTCTTGCGTTTTCCCCGTCAATGGATGTGAGAATGCTGACAAAGTCCACATATACTGTATAAAACGTAAATGCTTTGAACGAACCGCGGGCGGCTTCGGAGAATAACTGTGAGACGCGGTCGGTGTAGCGGACATAATCAAATTCTATGAATTCCGATTCCTTTTGATAAATCATGTCGGCAACGGTACTGCAAATCAGACAAACATACGAGTCGATATGCGTTGCATCATTGAGCAGAGATATACCTTTTTTCCAATCTGCGAACGCTTTTCCGTCTTCACCCATGAGGGCAAGTATGGTTCCGCGGAGGAAAACTGCATCCTGATCTTCCGGAGTCTCTTCAATCATTGCATCTATGCGTTTGAGTGCCTCTTCGCATCTGCCTTCTTCGGCAATGGAGAGTATCTCTGCCATAGTATCGCGACGCGGTCCTTCTTCTATGAAGGAGAATTTGTCTGTTCTGTTTGCAAGGAGCTTTTTACAGCAAGTCTTACAGATGAAGATGTCTTTATTTTCCGGCGTAACGGTTCCGCCGCAATATGGGCACGATTCAAGCGTGACGTCCATGCTATTCACCATACAGTCATGAAATAAATGTTTGTTTGAAGAAACGGAGGAAATGCATGTGTGTTATGCACCCTCCGTGTTTGTGATTATGCTTTGTTTTTGGCAGCCTCTACGTAGCTGTTCCAAACAGATTCAAGATCGGATCTCTGCATGGTGTCCATGACATACTGGGCAAATTCGTCGCCGGTGGCTCCGGTATTCCTTCCTGTCATGACGAGTTTCTTCTCGAACTGACAGCAGACGTCAAGGGCCATGTTGAGTTTCCTTCCTTTTTCGGGTTCGCCGATATGTTCCATCATCATAGCAACAGCCTTGATCATGCTGCAGGGGTCGGCGTATTGGGCACGGCCTTCGGTAACCATTCTGGGAGCAGATCCGTGGATGGCTTCGAACATGGCATATCTTTTACCAAGGTTGGCAGATCCTGCGGTTCCGACTCCTCCCTGAATCTGTGCAGCTTCATCGGTGATGATGTCGCCGTACAGGTTGGGCAGGACGAATACACGGAAGTCGCTCCTTCTTGCGGGATCGATGAGTTTTGCGGTAGTAATGTCTATGAACCAATCGTCCCAACGGACTTCGGGATAGTCTTTGGCTACCTTTTCGGCTATGGAAAGGAACTTTCCGTCGGTAGTCTTAATGATGTTGGCTTTTGTAATTATGGAAACGTAGTTCTTTCCGGTTTTCTTTGCGTGTTCAAATCCGGCACGGATGATTCTCTCGGTTCCCTGTGTAGTTGCGACACAGAAATCCATGGCAAGATCGTCGGTAACATTCATTCCGTCGCTTCCCATGACATAGGATCCTTCGGTGTTCTCTCTGTAGAAAACCCAATCGATTCCGAGTTCCGGTACGGATACGGGCCTTACGTTGGCGAAAAGATCAAGTTCTTTCCTCATTGCGACATTGGCACTTTCGATGTTTGGCCAGGGATCGCCTTTTTTGGGAGTGGTCGTAGGCCCCTTTAATATGACGTGGCATGCTTTAAGTTCTGCGAGTGTGTCATCGGGGATAGCCTTCATGACTTCGACGCGTCTTTCGATTGTGAGTCCGTTGATTTGTCTGATTTCGACTTTACCCGCTTTGATTTTATCTGCGAGGAGGAATTCCATGACTTTCTGTGCGGATGCGCAGATGTATGGTCCGATGCCGTCTCCTCCGCAGACTCCGATTATAAGTTTATCCAATTTGGAGTAGTCCGTCCAGTCGCCTTCGCCTTTGAGGACTTCGACTCTTTCGAGCTGCTTTCTGAGAAGAGCACCGAATTTTTCCTGTGCTATTTGAATGGATTTTTCGTCAACCATTACAATCATAGGGTGGAATCATTAATAGATTATAATGGGAACGGATAGGTTTCAAATCAGCCCCAATCGGTAAACGCAATACTGTGATGATAAGCATTAGAACAAACCGATAGGCTTTAAATTTGTGAATAACTAATTGCTCTGCTTGATTTTACCAAGGTTAAATAAAGTTGTAAATGTGCTTATGTGAAAAAGACGTCCGATGTGCAGTTTTACATACAATTGTCCAAAACATGCCGATGCAGTTTTTCACCGACTGCATCCACTGAATCTTTTTAAATAGAGAACAACAATAACTATTGCTTCATGAATAAAGAAGCGGAGGAATTCAAGTTGAAGGTGCCGCAGACAGGAATCGATGATTTCAAAAAAATCCGTAACGGCGAGTAT
>CAKQHC010000077.1 GCA_934234005.1 uncultured Methanomassiliicoccales archaeon
CTTTCCTGGCGGATGATTTACAAAACAAGGCTATATGAAGAAATGTGCATGTTCATCGGTTTATAGATTATAGCCAGCAGATTAAATTCACAAGATATTGCTTGGTTGTAAGTCTGTTTGTTTTCATCTTAACTCTGTGAAACTGCCGTAATAGGGATTCGGAAATGCAGATGCAAGATTATAATTGATGGAGTCTATTGCAGTATGCTTCCAATGGGATTGGTACAATGAGTAAAATTTTGATTGTAGGTACAGGAATATCCGGTTCGACTATTGCCAATATGGCGGCCGACGACGGTCACGAGGTTGTAATAATAGACCGCAAAGATCACATTGCCGGTAATTGTCATGACGCGCGTGATGAAAACGGAATTATGATACACACGTACGGATCGCATATATTCCATACATCCGAAAAGAAGGTTTGGGATTATCTCAACAAATTTACTTCGTTTAATACATACATGCATAAAGTGATAGGATTAATCGACGGTATTGAAACAACGATTCCGTTCAATTTTAACACACTTCATGACGTCTTTCCCAAATATCTTGCCGACAGAATAGAGAAGAAACTGCTTGATAATTTCCAATATAACACCAAGATTCCGATTATGAAATTCATGGAACAGGACGATCCCGATTTGAGGTTCCTTGCGGAGTATGTTTATGAAAAGATTTTCCTTCATTACACAAGCAAACAATGGGGTAAGGCACCCGATCAGGTGGACGGCGCCGTTACGGCACGTGTTCCGATATATCTTTCAAAAGACGACAGATATTTCCAGGATGTGTATCAGGGAATTCCGCTCGGCGGTTACACACAGATGATTTCTAACATGTTGGACCATCCCAATATCAAAGTTATGCTGAACACCGAATATGACGATGTGGACAAAACAGGGTATGATTACATATTCCATACCGGAGCAATCGACGAGTTCTTCGGATATTGTTACGGTGAGTTGCCGTACAGAAGTGTGAATTTCAAATTCGAAACTTATGACCGTGAACACTATCAGGCCGGTGCTGTGGTCAATTACCCCTGCAATTATGATTTTACCCGTGTGCACGAGTACAAATATTATCTCAACGACCGCTCCGATAAGACAGTTATTGCCAAGGAATACTCCGAACAGTACGTAAGGGGAAAGAACGAGAGATATTATCCGATTCCCGGAGAAAAGAACGAAGAACTGTACGGAAAATATCTTGAGGATGCTTCAAAAATCGGAAACGTCTATTTCCTGGGAAGGCTCGGAGATTACAGGTATTACGACATGGACAAAGCCGTTCTCCGTGCTATGAATCTGTATAACGAAGTATTCAGCAAATGATAAAAATCCCGGGATAATCTCCCGGGAAAACATTTTTCATTCCCATTCAATGGTCGCCGGCGGCTTGTTGGTAATGTCGTAAACCACACGGTTGACCGAATCCTTCATGGAGTTGGTGATGCGTACAGATATGGCGTCAAGAACGTCCAAAGGAATCTTTGCATAGGTGGCGGTCATACCGTCAACGGATGCAACCGCACGGATGGCTATTGTTCTGCCGTATGCGCGTCTGTCGCCCTGTACTCCCACGGATTTTGACGGTAAGAGTACGGCAAAATACTGCCAGGGCATATCCATTTTTCCGGCTTCTGCGCCTTTTTTGATTTCGTCTTCCACAATGAAACATGCTTCGCGGACGATGGCTATGTTTTCGGGAGTAACCTCGCCGAGGCATCTGACGGCAAGTGCAGGTCCGGGGAAGGGCTGTCTTTCGGATGCTTTTACCCCGAGTTTTCTGGCAACTTCGCGTACTTCGTCTTTGTAAAGGTCTCTGAGAGGTTCTACAAGGGTCATTCCCATGTCCTTGGGGAGTCCGCCTACGTTGT
The DNA here is from genome assembly GCA_934234005.1 of uncultured Methanomassiliicoccales archaeon. Lineage (GTDB taxonomy): Archaea > Thermoplasmatota > Thermoplasmata > Methanomassiliicoccales > Methanomethylophilaceae > Methanoprimaticola. The sequence goes on from CAKQHC010000077.1 coordinate 1,883, forward strand.
GGTGTGATTTGATGGTGTCGCGCACGCCGTCTCCGCTCTCGATCCAGTCGGGTGCGATGGTTCCCTGAACAAGATATTCGGCTTTGAATTCCTTGGCAGCTCTTTCGAAAACGCGTATGAATTTTTCTCCGATGATTTTTCTCTTCTGTTCGGGATCTGTAACGCCTTTCAGTGCCTCGAAGAATTCGGCGCCGGCATCGGCGATGAGATAATTTATGCCCATTTCTTTGAGCATATTCTCTACTTCCTCCGTCTCGCCTTTCCTCATCAGACCGTTGTCCACATAGACTGCCAGGAGTCTGTCTCCGACAGCCCTGCTGGTGAGTGTGGCCGCAACCATGCTGTCTACTCCTCCGGAGCATGCTATGATGGCTTTTCCGGGGATTTTCGTTTTTATATCTTCAATTGTCTCATCGATGAAATCTTCAACACCGAACATTCTTAATCACTTCCTCGGAGTCCGCAAGCACTTTGTCTGCCTGCTCTTTCCTGTATTGCAATAGTTTTTCCGTGACCGATTCGTCTTTCACGGCAATTATTTCGGCCGCCATCACGGCAGCATTGTCTCCGCGGTCCATACCCACTGCGGCCACCGGGATTCCCGGAGGCATCTGCACTACGGACAGCAGGGCATCAAAATTCAGGGCACCGCTTACGGGTACTCCTATCACGGGTTTCACCGTGAACGATGCGATCACTCCGGGAAGTGCCGCGGAAAGTCCCGCAATTGCGATGAACACATCCGAATCGCTGTTTTTTACGAGCTCTTCCACCCTTGCAGGGGTTCTGTGAGCCGAAGCGACATTGATATCGAATGCTATACCGAACTTATCCAGAATCGCTATGGCTTTCTCGGCGACCTTAAGGTCGCTTTTGCTTCCCATTATGATCGAAACCTTTGACATCAGTCGGGCGACTGCATAACAGAATATAAGATGTATCTCGGGACGGGTCTTTTCGGACGGAATCTTCGGCAATGTTTTGTACAATCTCAAAACATTTTGTATGAATCACACTTAGATTAGTTTAAATATCGGTTAATGTAAAGAACAAGGATGCTACGAAGAGGTGCATTTAATGAAAGACTTTAAGGGGGCGTACAGGCTCGGAACTTCGAGAAAAGCATTTGCTGTTGCGGTTGTTGCTTTGGTGATGGCTGCATCTGCCGTCCCGTTTATTGTCGATCAGACCGGCGGAGATTACGTCGATGACAGTACCTCGGTAGTTTATCACTCATATTATTCCAAACCTGTTTTGGGTAACGGAACATATGTTACGGGCGTCAGCGGAACCAAAGTTATTACTTCGTATGTGAAGTATAACGAGGATAACGCATCCAGCAATGACAGCGAATGTACGCAGGAGATAAAGTATTACGGGACTGTATGGTCGACGGAGTACAATCCCCAGTTATGGACTTCCACTCCCGGAGATGCGGGAAAGGAAATAACTCAGAACTGGTACAATATTGTAAAGTACAGCAGCGGTGCCGTAAAAATCAACGGCTCAAATTATGAGGCCGGACGCACGCTTGTTTTCACCGGATGGAAAGCTGCCGTATTCGAGAACGGAAGTTTGACAGGCGTATCGGATGTTACGTATTATCCCGGAGAAGTAATTCCTAAGACGGTTCAGGAGAAGGCGACACACGACGGTAAAATCCACATTTACGCAACGTGGGGTTATCTCAATTATACAGATGCAGAAGATGTTCACAGATACGACATGAGCGGCAATACCAACATCTATTGGTTTGCCGACGCTAACGGAAACTCGTATTATAAGGCCGACAGCACCGAATCCAATATCTATACCAACATAGTCAGTTCTATCAAGTCGTATATTTCCGAAGGAAACTGCACGATAGATCCGACGATAAAATCGGGAGCTTCCCGTACATACAGTCTCGGAAACAGCAGCGTAACGATGAAAAACGATTTGATAATCCAAAATGCCACGATAAAAGGCAGCAGTTTTAATGGAAACCACGGTGAAGTTTCAGAAGGCTGTCTTTTCGCGAACGGACACATTCTGATTCTCGGTCTGGGTATGACCGGAGGAAATACCAGCAATATCAAAGAGCATTTGCAGGTATTCGGCGGAAACAACGGAAGTACGCTTAAAAGCGGTATATCCCGCTATACATATGAAAATGAAACCAATAATCTGGCTACAATGGTCATAATACATTCCGGAGCATACTCCAATGTAATCAGCGGAAGTTTATCGGGAACAATAACCGGTTCGACATATCTGAGCATCAGAGGAGCGACGGTCCTTGATACCGTAACGGGCGGATGTTCCGGAAACAACGGTACCGGTACGATAACGGGTTCCGCATTTGTATATGCCACCAATATGAACATGCCCGGAGATACTTATGAAGAGAAAAAGCTCGGAACAAACATGGGCAATTTTAACGGTATCTCAGCCAGCGATGTGAGTTCCACCGAATCCACCATTCTGACAGGAGCATCTGTCAGCGGAACAATATCCGACGATACGCATGTGTACATTTCGGGAACCACTGCCGTTTGGGATGTTCAGGGTGCCGGAAGAGGCGGAAAATCAGTTGTAAGCGGAACTGCCAATTTGGATATTTCGGGAAAATCTGTAGTCAAGCATGCTGCCTGCGGATCTATTACGGACGGTGTTAGGGAATCTATTTCCGTTCCCTGTGTCAAAAATGTGAATATCTCAGTACACGATCAGGCGCGTGTCGCAGGTCTGTTCGGAGCAGGATACGATACATTCTACAAAGCAAGTTATGCTTCGATGTTCGGCACCAACAGTTCAATCGATCTGACCATAGACGGCGGAACGGTAGGATATGTCTACGGCGGGGGATACAGAGGTACCATAGGTACAACAGACGAACCTCTGAACCATGTAACCGTAAACATATCCGGGGGAACGATTCTCGGAGACGTCTTCCTGGGAGGAAGAGGCGGTTTGGACAAAATATGCCACAATACCAACGGAACCTACAATTGGGGTGATTCGCACGACGATACGACCGGGTATTCTCTCATATACGCAAACAGCGTAAACCTGAACATAACCGGCGGAACGGTGGAGGGAAACGTCTACGGCGGAGGAGAATCGGTTCCGGTCATAAGTAAGTATGACAGTAAAGATACGGTCGGAAGTAAAACACTCGGCAGTCCGAATTCTTTTACAAACGGTACGGGAGTGGCATCGATAGTTGCCGACAGCCTCAATATAAACATAAAGAATGCCACGATTAAAGGCAGCTTTTTCGGAGCCGGAAAGGGAGTAGACACCGAAGCCATAGACTCTTCCAACAGGCACGAGTCTGCGTATACGTTTGCAATTGTTGATAAAGGAAATATTATCAAAATTCCGTGGGTTGTTTTAAACGGCAGTGCAGGAACGTCTGTTGTCGGATCCATTGATAAGGGCACATACGAAAATTATGCTTCGGTTATCGTAAAATCAATGTCGGTTACGATTGACAATTCGACAATAAACAACGGAAATGTCTACGGTGGAGGGGCTCTCGGAAAACTCACCGTGAACGGAGAATATGTTCTGAACGTAACCAATACGACAGTCAACGGTTCCGTGTTCGGCGGAGGAAAGGGATCCCTGCTGAATTCGAACATTGCATCGGTCAACACGAATTCGATGATATTGGGTCTGTCCTGCACTGGATCGGTGCATTCCATAGGCGGTTCGGTCTACGGCGGAGGAGAACTGTCCAAATCCAATGTCAATACCAACGCCGACAGTACCGTATCCGTAACTATCGACAATTACGAGATCAAAGGCTCCGTATACGGCGGAGGAAAAGGTTCCGATGTTGACGGCAAGGAAGAATGGGCACTTCTGACGACAAAATCCGTTGAATTGAAAGTTAACAATTCCAAGACCTATTCTTCGGTCTACGGCGGAGGAGCTCTCGGAAAAATCAGTTGCGATACGGTTAATATCTTAGTTACAGGAGATTCCAATATAGAGGATTCTGTCTACGGCGGAGGAAAAGGTTCCGAATCTAATATCAATTCTGCCGAGATGAGAGCAACCGGGGATATCAGCGTGACGATAAACGGTTCTGCTGTACTGAAATCAGTATACGGCGGAGGACAGATGTCTCTGGTTAATGCAAATTCGGTAAACGTTTCGTTAATCAACAACGCGGGAGTCGGAGGCTCTGTTTACGGCGGAGGACAGGGACTTTCGGATAAGAGCGAATGGGCACTTCTGAAGGCAGATGCCGTTGGAGTATCCGTCGAAGGTTCCGTCGTATGGGGTTCAGTATACGGCGGAGGATCCCTCAGCCGTACCGAAGGTTCCATTTTAATCACAATAAACAATTCGACGGTCAAAGGTGTGGTGTTCGGCGGAGGTTTGGGTTCGTCCGGCGTTATTTCCACTATCGGATCCCGTACGGTAAAGATATCAAGGTCAACAATCGAATCTTCGGTTCTCGGTTCGAGTTCATTAGGTGACGACAAAGGCGGTGATTCGACAATATACCTTAACGACCATGTTACCGTCGGAGCATCTGTATACGGCGGAGGATTCAAGGGAACGCTTACGGGAAATACCAGTATTACCATAGAAGACGATGTCAGCATCAGATTCTCGGTTTACGGCGGTGCCGATATCGGAGACGTTACCGGAGATTCCTTTGACGATACGCTTGTTATCGGATATTCGACAATCGTAATTTCGGGACAGAACACATCAGTCGGTCGCAGTGTGTTCGGAAGCGGAAATTCCTGTAAAGTAGACGACGGAAAAGCCACTACGCATAACACTATAACAATAATCGGATTGGGTTCTTCCGAAACGGTGTCGATGGAGTCCATACAGAGTGCCGATATCGTCAACATCACGTCGTCGAAACTAATCCTTACCGGAAGGGCAGACGCTTCCATGTCTCAGGCATCCACAAAGTTCTCTCTGAATCATATAGGTTGTCTTAACCTTCACGAGAAGACGACATTGGATCTCCGCGCCTCCGTCGGCGACTTAGGGGAGTACGGCAGTTATCTCGACGCATCTACCGAATCCACGGTAGAGAATCCTTCGAACACGATTGTGCTGAATGACGGAATGACATTCTCCGTGATGAATGATAGCGGCGTATACGGACTTGTTAAGGGATACACTATCCTTTCCAAGAACAGCACCACATACGGAGCATACGCATACGGATCGAAGGATACGGACGAGAACAGCGGTTTCAGCGTTCACTCGGACGGTGTGTACGTCAAGTTGGAGCCCTCGATTTTCGAGGAGCAAAACTGTAAATGCTGGTTCCTTAAAGGAACACTTACGTACGACATTACGGCGGTTGCCAAGTACGGTTCCGACAGCACCACGGTTACGAGCGTAATACCCGTTTCATACACATCGATGGTTAACAAGGACAAATCATCCATAATATTCGTAGGAGCTACGC
>CAKQHC010000078.1 GCA_934234005.1 uncultured Methanomassiliicoccales archaeon
CGAATTTTACCGTCAGATCGTCGCCCTTGGACACAGTAACTGATCCGTTCGGATCGGTTGTACCGCCTTCCCCAGATACTATGTCTATGGTGTATTCTTCTCCGGGTTCGACAATCTTGTCAATCATCGCCACGATACTCAGATTGCCGGTAATATTGTCTATGCGATACTCAGTTACGGGACCTTCCGACATTCCGTCAACGAGAAGATCTCTCATTGCGTATCCAGGATTCAGGATTACGGAAATTACCAAAGATCCGTTGTACGGAACTCTTATCGTTCCTGACGGAACGATTGTGCCGAAATCGTGTTCTGCCGACATAAGCATCAGCATGCTTACGGAAACATCGACATGTACGCCCACAATTATTTCAGGATCCTCCGGAACTGCTTCCCTGAAGACTACTTTGACTTCGTACGGTTTGTCAATATACAGATCGATAATATTGACTGATCCGATTGATTCTCCGTTGACAATCACGTTGTCAATAACATAACCTTCATCCGGAGTAGCAATTATTCTCACGTCGCCGGTCGAAAGAACGGTTCCGTCTGGAGTAACGGTTCCTCCGCCGTTATGGGATACTGACAGATATGCCGACCTGACAAACTCCACGTGTATTCTGTGGGTATCGAGATCAAACACACTTGTACGGTACAGGAACGTACCGCTCCCGTCGTATTCCGCAGGCTCGTTGTCAACATAAACAACAGGCGAGAAACCTTCGTCGGGATTGATATCCAGGAACAACCCGGAATGGAATCTTACAGTTCCATTATCGGATATTGTACCGTGTTCGGAACAGGAAACTTCCGCAACATGCGGATGAACTATCATGAATGTAGCAAATACAGCGATAAGAGCTATCGCTGTAATGCAAATCCATTGCTTCAATTCTTTCATAGAATCTCGCCTTTACAAAAAGAAAGAGCCCAAATGGGCTCCTAATTTATTCAGATGTGTATTTTATCTGCTCAATAACTTCGCCATTCCATGAAACAGTACCTTTGACTTCTGAAGATGCGCGGTCATCACCGAATAGGTAATTACTATCACGAACAGGCGATTTTCCATCTGAGTAATTGAATACACAGTTTTTCGTTACCAAATCGGTATGACTGCCTTCATTGGATGCCACAATACGAACAGGTGCGGTAAAATCCCTCCAACTAGAATCATATTCAATTCCACAATCATTAAATGTACAATCAGTCAACGAGATATCTTGTATCCCATTTGATTTATTATTCTGATTTACAGCAAGAGCATAATCTGAAAAAATTGTATTTTCAACAACTATCGTTCCAGTAGCATTTGTATATAATCCAGTTCTGTTCTTATCAATCTCCCCATTGAAAGAACAATTTTTAATCAGGATATTAACAGGCGCAGTTTGACCAGAAATATATACTCTGTCTATATCTTTACAATCATAAAGTATAATGTTTATTGTATACTCTGTAGTTCTCTGACCCCATACTGCCATGTTATTCAGTGAATATACAGTCAAAATAAGATCTGTAGAAAGATCGCTAGTATTTTTACTGGGTGCAAATGTATCAACTTCAAAATCATGCTCCCCGCCAGAAATAAAAGCTCCATTTCCATACACAACCAAATTGGAGCAAACATGACCATGAGTCATAGATCCAACATCTGCACCAGGTTTACACCAAAGAACAATTCCAGTTTTATGAATTCCATTAAGTGCATCCCTCATGGTGCTGTAATAAGTTTTACCATCATATACAGTATTATCGCCAAATGAAGCAATAGTAATACCTTCAGGTAGCACAAATGTCTCAGATACAACAGTATAAACTACTTCTGAATTGATTTTTGAAGCTGATACGCCACATCCGGATTTAAGGAAATTTGTATGTTCGCCTTCTGCCTTACAGTCAGCAGGGTTAAAGTTTACAAACTCTCCTCCGGAAACGAAAATCTTTGCTGTACCGTTAGCTCTGTTTTTATCATAACAATTCAGAACAAATTCATCTGCTTTTGTTGCATCGGGATATTTCTGTTGAACGGAATATTTTCCTCCTTCAACATACAAACTTCCCTCAAAAACATAAACCGCATGGACGTTTCCGATATATTCTCCGCCTTTGATTGTACATATAGCACCATCCTGTACATCCACTACATAACAATCATTTTCTTTGGCCTGTAATTTACCATCGCCGATAATAGTTAAATTTCCATTTTCACGAACGCTGATTAAAGACCAATCGTTCGGGTTTTTATCCCAAATATCAATATTATTTGAAATAGTCTTACCATTTAAATCCAAAACAACAGTACTCTTTACTGATACTGTACCGGAAACAACAATATCTTTTTGAAGCTGGATTTTTGCAATACCTGCACCAACTGCTGCATTCAAACCGGCTTCATCAGCAACATATGCAACAGAATTTTCGGTTCCCTCAACCGAGAATTCGGAAAAGTGATTCGTCTTGAAAGTTATTGCAGTAACATTTTTGGAACTGTCGTAATCACATCCGAGAACAATGGGCTGATCTCCGCTTCCGTCATATTTGACTGTAAGTCCGGTATAATATCCGGGCACACAAAGTTTTACTGTTACATAATTGTCTCCGAAATCAGATGTAGCTGCATTGTCTAGAGTGAGTTTGACTTTGGCTACGGAACCCTCTGACTCCAACATTTTCGTGTTAAGTGTAACTGCTTTGGTTGCATCACCTGTTGCAGCATTCATTGCACCGGCACTGAATGTAATCTCGGCTTCAGCTGCATCTACACCCTCGGATGATCCGGGAACCGTTCCCTTATATGTCACATCATTTGAAACAGGACTTGTTGGAAGAATTGCTTCTCCGTTCTTTTTGATTACCTGTGCAGGAGAATATGTATAATCGCTCTGATAGGCTTCATTAACAATCTTCATCTGGAAATTAACAGATGATGTAAGATCGGTGGAGTTAATTTTAACAGTAAATTGATAGGGAGTGGAACCTACGGGCATACTCACTCCTTCGCTTGCATTACCGATAACATATGCTATGCCATCGTTAAATGTCATATTTCCTGAAGCGGTAAGAGAGTCCGATCCCCCGGCAATACTAATCATACTGCCTGCAAGCGCATCGGTTATCCCATCAACGGAGACATACATCCTGTATGTTGTAATAACAGTAGAATAGTTTGTAAGTTGATATGTGGCAGTTATAGTTCTTTCCGCCACAAGATTGCTTATTGCAATATCTTTATTCCCGTTAGTTAATTTTGCCTCAGTCTCTGCAGGCGTATTGCCCTTACTGTCTTTCACAACTACGTCAGTATAACTGCCATCAATGTCGATTTTCGCCGAAGATACATCGATTGTCGATGTTTCGGTATCCGAGAACCACGAATACGTGACTCCGGATATGGCCGACAGTGCCAAAGCAATAACTACTACGGACGCAATAATCGCCCTTGTCTGTGCTTTCATACTATCATCTCTTATGTTTGCTGATTGTGGAACGCAGACCCTTTGCGGATCCGTACTTAATCGAATCCCGGCGTTGCCGCGCCGAATTCGAATCCGACCACTATCGGCGGGGTCGAATCCGTAAAGGAAACTTCACTCACGGTAAATCCGAATGTCTGTCGGACGGACCTGTAATTCTTCCCACCTTGGTTATAGAAGTTAAATGGTGGTATATACATATTACCCCTGTTAACACTATATGTTACGAACAAATGTATTATATATATATGCATGTTTACCCACTTAACAAATGTTTTAAACAGTGTTTTTTTAGACAAATATCTAAAAAAATACAATTTTACACATTTCTAAAAATGATAATTTATGTTACAATTGTTCATATTAACACTTAAAATTACATTGTTTAGACAATAATATTAACGCCGTCACAGTTCCGTTCAAATATAACTTCCCGTTCATCCGAATGTAATAATATGAGTAATACACCCCGTGAAACGAATTTCAGCTCCGCATTGGCATCTTTCGTTATAATCGGGATACTTCTCATATGGACGGGAATACACGGTATGAAGAATCCCGACTCGGTAACATCGGCATTCGACATATCAAAAGGAATTCTTTCAATTTTTCTCATACCTCTTTCCGCCGTAAGTCTGCATAGGAAAATGCCGGCAATATGCATACTGTCGCTCACTGTTTCATTGATATCACTGACGTTCGTCATCAACACGTTTTCTTCGTACGGACATACAACAACGCCGTTCTCCGTCATTCTGATCGTGCTGTCTGCGGTAATGTTCCTGAAAAACAAATATTCCGTAGCAGTTGCTACCGCGTTGCTTGCCTCGTCCGTTCTGTTTGGGACAGAACTCTTTGTCGGAAACATTCTGTCAGTTGCGTCGAGATTGGCCTTCCTCGTTTTAGGCACATATTATTATGTAATCATCCGCAAAAACGGATTTACGGCCCAAAAAACAAAACAGACAGATATTTCGCACATTCCGGCCATAGCACTTGTCGGGATGCACGGCATAGTAATGTGTGTCGCCCCAAACGATGAAATGTCGGTTGTTCTGTGTATAACAATAGTTCTATTCTCGCTGTCCGCTGTCGTAAACAACAGAATCCTCACCGGAACAGCCGCGTTGATGTACGGCATATGCAACATAATCGCTGTTATACCGGAATCCGTCGCATCGTGTGTGTTCTGCATTCCGACAATCATATGCGGCACCATGCTGATTGATAAAAACAAAATCGCGGGAACTGTTTTCGTAGTATTCGGCATAACATTCGCAACATCGGTATTGCTTGATTCCGAAATTATTAGCGAATTTGCATTTGCGGCTGCCGGCATAGGCGGAACGGTTCTGACGATGCTTCTTCTTACATACGGTACAAAAATCGATGATGTTATAGATAACCCGCCGATACTGTCCGAAATTCCGTCTACACTGACGGTTGGAAGTTTCTCTGTATCATGCATGGCGATTATTTTGTCTGTTCTGGGCAAAACGGCATTCTCCGACGGTGACACATATGCGGACATCATAGTCCTGATATCTTCGGCATTGGTTGTTTTCATGGCAATTGTTGCTCTCCGCGGAAGGATGATTACCGAATCCATTACAATGATTCTCTCCGGAATCTCCGTAATGATTCTTGCGGTAGCCGATATAACATACGAAACGGACGGTCTCGCATTGATGTCGGCATTTGTATCCGCAGGACTTGCGATATGCTCATACATATTCATAAGACGCGGACACCCGATGCGCGGAACAGCTGCGTTTTTCATAATGCTTGCCACAATATCGATCTCCGCCGGATTCTACAGCGTTTCTTTCGTATCATATCTTGTTTCGGGCATATTGTTCATGATTTCCGCATCTAAGAAGACGTACGTTTTCTGCATATCAAAGAACGGTAAAATCACAGCAAGAGATAACCTCGGACAGACGGATTCCGAATACTCGGCATTGGTGGTTAAAACAATCGGAATATTCCTTATCGCATTGCTGACTCTGATGTACGGAATCAATACAATCGGCCGCGAACAATATGAAGGCATGGAATTGGTTCGCGTAATCTTATGCCTGGTGCTGATGGGATTCGGAACTTATGCGGTGTATAACGGAATCGGACAGACTGGAATCTTCATGTTCATGACCTCCGTCTTCGGAATGACGTCGTCGCTGACCGGTCTTATGAATATACAGATTCCCGGAACATTCCAACAATTGGTTTCGCTTGCTTTTGTTTCCGTATTTATCGTATCGTTCAGAAACAGAGATCTTATTCTCTTCCTAATCTCATTCTTAATGTTCTTGGCGTTTATAATTAACCCCGTCTCGGGCATGGATGCGATATTCACGGTATCCGACATGTTACTGAAAATCATTACATGCACATCTGCGGTACTCTTGTGGATCCGTTATGATACGGGACATAATTTTATGGAAACTCTGTACAACCGTCTGAACGGTAAAAGAAAACAACCCAAAGTCTCGCGCGAACCGTTGAGAACCACATGCTTTATGGGTATAATGGTAACATCTCTTGCCTGCATATGGTCCGGATATGTGACTGTTTCAGGCAATCAGTCTGATTTTGGATATGTGATTCCGCTTATCGTAATATCTTCGGCAGGATTGCTGTTTTCAATATGTATGATTTGTAAAGGTTTGTTAACGGAGAGCCTGTGTACGCTTGCAATTTGCATAACAAACCCGATTCTGATGTTCGATATTGCTCTTAATCTGCCTGCAGCAACTATACTTATATCAATCGTCATTTTGGCCGTTATTGAAAAAAGGCACGATATTGCGGTTGTCTCGGGAACATACACGGCTTCGATTGTTCTTTTCATGAGTTCTTTCCAATATGCCGGCGGAACTTTGATGGTTGCATTGGGAATTATTTCGCTGATCGGTTCAACGATAATTCTGTCGGGCTTTGGAAAAACTCCGGTTTCCAACGGCAGATTATGCGATTACGCTTTGGTTATCGCCTCATCTCTTGGAATGATATCGACGACAATGCCGACTTCAGTGTATTTTTCTGTTTCGGGATTGATTGTATCATGTGTCGCAGGCGGATTGGCATTGGCTATCATGATGAAGGGCGAAGAAATAAAAAGTCTCTACATACTGTCGACTGCAATACCGTGCATCGGTTACTGCATTCTCAACATTGCAGGCATTATTTCTGAATCGGATCCCTTGGTAATCATGTCGTTATCTATGACGGTTGCCGGAATTGCATTCATCATAAGAAAAAATATCACATTGTCTGCATCATGTGTTGTTGTTGTATTTTTGTCCGTAGCGTTCCTGATGACAAATCTGAAAGAACTTCTGTTCGCGGAAGGAATTGCATATTCTATCCTTACGTTTGTGTACGTAATCGGAAGCATGAAAAAGAATCCTTCGCAACCTGTTATAGGCTAATTCTGTTGTTACTACGGATGATTGCAGGGAATCGAACAGATGCAGTCGTCAGATAATTGCAGACATTGATATGCAATTACCGAAATAGAAATTCAAGCAAAAATGTGCCCGGGAATACTCCCGGGCGGGAGTAAATTGTTTATGACTATAACATCAGAACAACGATCAGAGATCGTAGTTCTTGGGGTTGTAGTTGGGGACGGAGTCCTTGTACTCTTTGGCGCAGAACTCAGTGATCTTGTCGGTGTCATCGGGGAGCTCTTCGAGAGTCTTGATGATGTGGACAAGGGTGTCGAGCTGCTTGTTGGT
>CAKQHC010000079.1 GCA_934234005.1 uncultured Methanomassiliicoccales archaeon
TGGACATCTCCGACCATTTATCCGAATTGGTATCGGTTCTTCCGGAATGATCGTCGACAGTAAAGAGTTTGATGTACGATTCGTGTTTATAATGAGACAAATCCGACAGTCTGTGTGAAATCGACGGGATATCTTTATTGTCCAACGATTTGACTAAACGCTGGAATGCAAAAATCCTGTCTTCGAACCCGTTCGTGGTTATATGGGGAGTATGGAAACTGTCCAAGATGTACGATACGGTCATATCTTCTGCAAGGTCGGTGTTTGTATCATTGCCGTTTGCCGTATGCCCGAGTATACAATGCATCGCACAATGGGCTATCGTATATGCCGGAATATTGGGATCCCGGCGGTAATCCTCTATCAGTGTATCTCTGCGGAACGTTATTTTATTGCCGTCGCAGAAACATTTGCCTTTTCCGTCGATGACGTCACAGCCAAGCAGGAATACGGCTCCGGTTAGAAACCGAAGATCCAGGCATACCATGCTTCTGGCTTCTGCAAGTATTCCGGAGGTCACGCTATCCGCATTCATAGTCTCTCTGCGGCATCCTTTACATGTTCAACGAATAATTTTCTGAACTCAGGAAATTCTCCGAGCCCTATTATACGGCATACGACACCGTACCCGGAATTCTCAAGAACGGTTTTCAGAGAATCTTCTTCATCGCCGGCCATGTCGTTGTTCGCATGATCTCCAGCAACAACCATGAACGGATACGTCACAACAGTCCTGCCGTTGGATTCGCCGAGCAATCTTATCGTATCTTCAAACGATGGAAATCCTTCAACCGTAGTTACGACGGCATCTTTGTTGGCCAACAGCAATTTAAGTGCAAGCTGGCTGTATGTGGCATTTGCATAATGTTCGGTACCGTGTCCCATAAGTATGACGGTATTCGGAGCGGATTCCTTTATCATGGTTTCTCCGATGGTTTCCACCACTCTGTCGTAATCTTCTTCCGTGGTCAGAAGCGGCGTTCCGATAGAAAGAGAATCGAATTTATCGCGGAATCCGGAGGCAATGTCTTTGACAAAATCATATTCCGTACCGTTCATGATGTGTGTGGGCTGAACGACGACTTTTTTAAATCCATCATCGGCAAGACGTTCGAGAGCCTCGTCTATGTAGTCGATATGAACATTGTCGCGTTTCTTGAGTTTGGCAATAATCATCTTGCTGGTGAATGCGCGCCTTATCTCAAAATCGGGAAATGCATTTTCTATGTCTTTTTCTATTGCATCGATTGTTTTTACGCGATTTTCATTGTAACTGGTTCCGAAGCTGACTACGAGGATGGCTTTATCGGAGTTCATGGTTATCATGATGGATATTGCATCCAAGGTTTATAATTCCGCATGATAGCAAATCCCTTTGATAACCTGTGGGCGGATTCTGTTTTATAATTCGATTTTTCTGTTTTGTACGGTAATTCGGTACAATAGTAAGGGATAATAACCTTGTGAGTATAATAGACAATTATGATAATTAGGGATGCATTGGGATGGATAGTGGCTGCGGTAGGGGTTTTGGCCCTTATTGCGGGAATAGTGGGTGTGATTGTGTTTACCGGAAGTGTGCGTTTCGCCGCTTTGGGAGCAGGAATCGCCGTGTTCCTGGTGGCAGCTGCCATCACATATCTCAGAAGGGATTAAGCCAATATTTATCTGTAAGTCTTGGCTGAGGGGACTCATGGACGGAAGAGGTAGAGGAAAGTCGGTTGCGCTGTTGCTTTTCATTGTATGGATTGCAGCTGTGCTGTCATCGTCATATCTCGCATTGGACAACGGAACAGACATGGTTTACATACCTGTCATGGGCCTTGTCTCGATGATTTTTATGATAATCGGTATCATGATGTTCATGAGTTCCTTCCAAAACATCAATGCGGCGATGGTAAGGGAGTTTCTGGAAGTGGAGATACCCAGTTTGGCAAGATTTATGGGATTGGCGCTGTGGGGATCTTCCGTTGTATTCTATCTTGTTTTCACTGCTTTTACGTTTTTTACAGGAACGCCGATAAGTGCAGTTGTTGCATTTGCCGTTCTCATAGTCACGGTTCTTTCTGTAACGGTATATCTGAGCAGATGCGGAAAGTTTGAGAAAAATCGATTGTGATATCATGGAATCGGCATACACATTACATTTGACGGGTACAACCCATAAAATCAATGCCGTGATTTTTGATATGGACGGAACCCTGATCGATACGGAAAAACTCAATGTGAAATTCTGGATGGAGGCAGGACGTGCATTCGGGTATGACATATCATACGAAGACGTGCTGTACATCCGCAGTTTGGATGGCAGACTGGTAAAGTCGTTTTTTGAAAGCAAATACGACGGATTCGATTTTGATGAAGTCCGTGAGAAACGCCGTGCTCTGATGAACGAGTATGTGGACAGGTACGGCGTAGAATTGAAACCGGGTGTGAAAGAAATATTGCAGTATTTAAAATCGCACGGAATCAAGACTGCTGTTGCTACTGCTTCCCGTCCGGACCATGCACTGAGATATCTGAAGATGACAGGCATTCTGGATTATTTTACGGAACTCGTCTATACATCATCGGTAAATCATGGAAAACCCGAGCCTGATGTGTATCTTTATGCATGCAATGCAATCGGAGAGGATCCCGGGAATTGCATAGCCGTAGAAGATTCTCCGAATGGAGTAAGATCTGCATACAATGCAGGATGTTCGGTTGTGTTCATTCCCGATTTATCCGAAGCCGATGAGGAAATCCGTTCTAAAGCAACAGTATTCGGATGCATGTCCGAGTTCAAAGAAAATATCAATTGACTGCTGTCTCGTGATGGCGGTTTTATCAATTGTAGTTTATGTGTGTTATAAATCATAATGCAAAAGGTATGGTATTAGGACGCCTATACTTACCAGATGTTCGAACGTTTGGAGTATCTGGAGCAGAAACACTCTTTGAAAATTCTGTATATTCTTCATGAGAATGGGGAGATGTGCAAAGGCGAACTATCATCTAAGATAACGGTGGGTACAGTATCGGTTCAGGCCAGGATCAGTGATTTGATAGATGCCGGACTTATCCATGAGAGAGTAGATACAGTCCGGCCTTACAAGAAGCATATATCTCTTACAGAGAAGGGCACGCAGGTTGCGGAATTAATAGCACGCATGAATGATTTGCTTCAATTGCCGTGAAGTAATATCTTGATTATGCCGTTGCTGAATGTTGCATTATATTTCTGTTCGGATTGAAACGGTATATATATGCCAAGTTTGGGCAGTTTCATCGTATGGTTCCAACAACTCGCTTTTCCGGAATCCGATTTCTTCATTGTTAGATATGAGTAATCTGATGCCAGTCTGACTTCGTAATAGCCGTCTTCCAGCATGGTAGAATACAGATCTGTCGGACTTACGCGAAGAATTACACCCATGTCCGAAGGTTCGAATTCGGTAATTTTTTTGTTGAGACATTCAATCTGGTTTCTAAGTTCTTTTTCGCGTTCGATAAAATCTGAATTTATTTTTTTAATGTCATTAAGTTTGTTTTCAAATTCAGCCTTTTTGCTTTCGACATTTGCTTTTTCACGTTTTAAGTCGGCAACTTCGGTTCTGCAGTCGTCAATCTGGTCTTTAAGATTGTTTACATAGGCATCGGAATATCCAGAAGAGGTATTTTTCTGTAATTTGGCAATTTTCTCTTTGAGTATTTCTATATCCTTTTCTAATTTTTTGTTGGTTTCTTTGAGTTTGCCGATTGTTTCTTTTTTACTGTTCAGTTCTTTGTTAATCTTGTCCATTTGTTTTTTATCGGCATTATCGATTTTAGCGGGAACAGTTATACTTTCTTGTAATTCAACATCGGAAATTATCGGTTCGTTTTTATAGTTTGATAAATCCTCGATGTAACACATACAGAGATGATGTTGCAATTCCTCTTCCTGATCATCATCCGTACGTGTGAAGAATTTTAGTTCTTCCATTGACAGATTCGGATAGCATTTTTTGAATGAGTCAATGTTTTTTTCGACTATTTCAGCAGCCTTTTTATCATTCGATTCAGATTCCGATGTTTTTCTTATCGAATTTTTATAAACGGTTTCTATCTTGCGCCCCTTCATGGTACACGTATCCATACACTAATATTTCATGTTCTCTCAAGGATTTATAATCTAAAACCTAATTTTTTTGTCAGAAAAATTTAGATTTTTTTTATAAGATATTAATTATATAAACCAATGACTGGATATATTGACTTTTACATGTATTTTATAATCCGATGACGAATAATTAATATTGATAAATGAACTCTCAGTCTGCATGGTGATGAAGCTATACAGCGAGAACCGGTACAGTCGGGTAATGGTATTCATAGATTACCGTAATATTCTCGACGGTTCCAGATTGGATGAAAAATACATCAATTTGGATTTCTTTACGCTGACAATGATGCTGGTCGGTTCGCGCGAGCTCATCGGTGCCTATATTTTCGACGGCTGTTCACATTCATCATCACCCAATGCCGACAACTACGATAAATTACGTTCTCAGGGATTCCGTGTAGTGGTTCGTGACAGCGTAGAACGTATAGAAGGCGGATACAAACCTGTTCAGAAGGAAGTCGATGTTGCTTTGGCCTGCGAGTTGCTGGAACATGCCATGATGAATCACTATGACGTAGCTATCGTTGTAAGCGGCGACAGAGATTTTGTTCCGGCCATGCAGAAAGTCCAGGCTGCCGGTAAAAGAGTGGAAGTTGCATCTTTTTCCGGAACATACAGTCCTCAGTCCAAAAATACGGCTGACGTATACTACGAATTGGACGGAATGCCGATAATGTCTATGTGTACAATGGGTGATGACGATGCCTATTGACCGCATAGATTTCATAGATTATCTGCGTAATAATTTGGATGAAAATGAGTTGGCCGACATTGAATCCGAGGCAAAACGCAAGATAAGCAATCTTCAGATTTTATCGTTTATCAACAATCCTAACGGTGACGGCAGAATCGTTGCGTTATTCGATAACCATATTGTGTTTGTGGATAGACGTTACACAGGGGGCCCCATTCTTGCGGGAGAGGTTTGGTTGTGTTCACTGGAATTCAACAGTTCCGTATACATAGCAACGCCTCTTAAAAGGATTACATCCACAATTTTGCTGGAACTTGACGCTCCCATCAGAAACGGCATCATCGAACAGCTTTGGAAAGAGAAAAAAGATCAATACGAAGCGCATTTTGAGGAACTTTATCGTCAGAATCTTACTCAGGAACTCACAACAAAGTTTAACGGAGAGTTGAAGGAGGCTTTGAGTAAGAAAGATGATGAGATAAGCACCCTCAAGGATACGATTTCCGGACTTAAGCAGGAATTGATGGAGTTACGTTCGGATAAGGATATCGATCACATAGACCTCACTTCCGATGAGATATCGCTTTGTTCCGACGAACCGGAACAGAATGTTGCCGTTAAGCCGGTTGAACCTGTGCCCGTGCCTAAATGCAACAATTATGATCCGTTGCATTCGGTGAATCAGCCTTATAGGTACAACGATGTATATCGCACCAATTACAATTCCATAACGTCAACGGCATTTACCGAACGCAGGTATTCTGTACATATAAGTCCCAACTTATCGGTTATATTGGTACGCCCGGACAACAACGGGGATGTGCCGTGTGTAAACAACTCTTTGTGTCTGTACGGATTAAATGCTCTCATTCCATTTAACGGAAGAGAAAAGATGGAAGCCGAGTACAGTTCAAAGTACAACGGCATGATAATAAGTACAAGATTCAAACCTTGATATCTTGAAAATAACACGGATGGAGCCGCTGACGAGATTTGAACTCGCGACCTGGTGATTACAAGTCACCCGCTATACCACTAAGCCACAGCGGCGCCAATACTCCGTATTCCTATCTAGTTTAATAACTTAGCGGATGAGGCGCCTTTGTAGTGCCAGTTCCCAGCCGTATGCAGTGGATACACTATCTTCCAAGGTTTTCTCGGGTTTCCATCCTAAAACCGATTCTGCTTTCGAATTATCCGCAATCAATACGGCAGGATCCCCGGGTCTGCGCATACAGGCCTGCACAGGAATCTTTTTACCCGTTATACGCTCGCATTCGTTGAAAACCTCTTTCACAGTGCTTCCTTCGGATGTTCCCAGATTAACGAATGTTGTTTGTCCGCCTTTTTCAAGATATTCGAGTGCAAGAAGATGCGCACGGGCCAAATCTTCTACATTGACATAATCTCTTACACATGTTCCGTCACGGGTGGGATAATCGGTTCCAAACATTTTGAAATCGGATGCACCATCAAATGTGGATTTGAGAATATTGGGAATGAGATGGGTTTCGGGTTCATGCCATTCTCCAACGCGTTTTTCGCTGTCGGCACCTGCAACATTAAAATATCTTAATCTTACAGACTTTATTCCGTAGGCAGTACTGTAATCGTCCATGATGCGTTCTACCATCAGTTTCGACGATCCGTACGGGTTGATTGGATTTTGCGGATGTTTTTCGTCTATCGGCGTATATTCGGGCTCTCCGTATGTAGCAGCAGTGGACGAGAATACAATCTTGTCAACATTGTTAAAACGCATTGCATCCAGAAGATTGACCGTTCCGCAAACGTTGTTGTAATAATATTTGCCCGGATCCTTAACCGACTCGGCAACTTGAGAAAATGCAGCGAAATGAACTACGGCATCAAATTTTTGAGATCCGAGTGATTCCAATGTCCAATCCCTGTTGCATAAATCACCCTGAATAAATGATTTCATTTTGCCTTTAAGATTCAGCTTGGACAGTGTTTCAATAGTCTCTATATGGCCTGTAGAAAGATTATCGTAAATTATTATGTCGTGTCCCGCATTCATCAAAGCCAATGCACAATGGCTTCCGATGTATCCTGCACCGCCGGTAACTAAAATTGTCATTCCAACCATCTCCTTGAGGATAGCAGGTGATGGACTAAAAAGATTAAAATACCATTGATTGTGAAAAAATCAGGGGGCGAACCCCCTGTTGTTTCATTCTTTGGGTTCTGCAATATCCCAGGTTTCGAGGAAGTCGACCCTGGTGACGTTGTATGCAGCTCTGAGGTCGCTGACAATTCTGTATTTGGCTATGGGCCAGTTCTGATCGAATTTGCAGATGTCGGGTTCGTTGACGATAACTTTTCCGTCTTTGAG
>CAKQHC010000080.1 GCA_934234005.1 uncultured Methanomassiliicoccales archaeon
AATTCAATTATGCCATATCGATTCCGAACAATGAGATGCGTGATGTGTTCGGAGAAATGATGGCCGAACACATTCAGAGAGGTTCGGCTCCCACTTTCAAAATATTGTTTACCGGATTTGAAAGAAACGACATGAGTATGATCAAAGAATCGTTGACAACGATTCTTGACGATAACATTCCGTTCATTCTACTTTCCAAAGAGAAAGATTATCAGCTTATCATCGGAGTTGCTGCAATGAGCAGTGAAGGAAAGTACGAGGTTTATCTGGAAAAAGAATCCGGAAACGGCAGAGCGGACATAATCATGAAACCGCGGCGCTCCGGATTGCCGAGTGTCATAATCGAACTGAAGAAATCCAGAGCCAAGAAAGATATGCAGACATATGCGGAACGCGCTCTGTCTCAGATCAGGGAAAAAGATTACTTCCGTTCGATGAAAGGCAGGATTTTGGCGTATGGTATATGTTTCAACGGCAAAAATTTTGAGATCATATCCGAAGAAATACAACAGCAGTTCTGAATGACATGCCATCGACAACCGAAACGGTTTATTAATCGCGCATTATCCGAGTTAATATGCTCGGAGCAATCGCAGAGGAACTAAAAGGTAAAAATAAAATCGTCCTGGTCCATGGGAATGCGGACATGGATGCCATCGGATCCGCCTATGCGATAATTTCATGCATTTCAGACGGTGTCATCTGTGCCCCCGGAGGAATAGACCGCATATCCAAGAATGCATGCGAACGCCTTGGCATATCAGTCATCGAATCATATGATCCATCGGAATACGACCTCACAGTCGTTGTGGATACTTCTTCTCCCGAGCAATTAAACCTCGATTCCGAACTTCCGGCCGATACAATCGTCATCGACCATCATATGCCTACTGGCAAATGGGACGGATTCCGTTATTATTACGACGAATCCAGAACATCGTGTTGCGAAATTATATATGATCTTCTGATTGCAGCGAATACAGAAATAAACCGCAATGCAGCTCTCGCCCTGATGAGCGGAATGCTTACCGACAGCGGACGTTTCCAATTCGCAGATTCCAGACTTCTCAGAGTATTTTCCGAACTGATGGACAGATTCGGCATAGATATGGATGAAGCATACGCCGTGACCGAAAATGAAATAAGCATATCGGAAAGAATAGCTACTCTCAAAGCAATCGAACGTACCAAGTTCGACCGCGTAGGGACATTGATTGTAGCAACGTCGTACGGAGGCAGCTTCGAAGCATCATCCTGCAAAGCTATTATCTCTGCCGGCGCAGACGTCGTATTCGTCGGATCACAGCGCGATGACGAATTTCGCATAAGCGCCAGAGCCACACAGGACTCCGTCCGCAGAGGAATAAACATGGGGGAAATCCTCAAAGGAATCGGCCAGGAAACCGTATCGGACGGCGGAGGCCACCCCGGTGCCGCCGGATTATCGGGAAGAGGAGATGTGGAGGCCTTGCTCCATATATGTATGCTCAAAACAATGGATGTCTTCAGGGACATCAAGAATCGTGAAACGGTTTCAAAATCGTGATATGGCGGGGACATGCCCCGTCCGAATCACAGTTTTCCGAGTTTTTTAAGTACTGCAACCATCGCCTCGTAGTTCTCGGGATTCTCCTCGAAGTACTTAGATACAGGTTCCAGAGTCTTTGCAAGTTCGTCGACTACTCCGGATTTGAGATCCACAGGAGACAGATTGCAACCGTAGTACGCCTCTTTGAGCGAGTCGTAATCGGCGAAATCAATGGGTCCGCCGTATTTGTCGGGACGGTTGATGTGTAACCCTCCGTTTCTGGGGAATATTACATACTTGGCCATCATCAGCATGGGGTTTTTGGTCTCGGACATGTCGTTATCGCCGGGATTTTTGGGATCCGGACAATATGCTTTCTTAATCTTCTTGGCTATGGAATCTCTGTTGTCGTGTATGTTGATGCTGTTGTTGGGATCGGACTTAGACATCTTCAGATCGACACCATTGAGAGACGGTAAAAGAGGCGTGTGCAATGCAACAAGAGGTCTGTCGCGTCCCAGGTCCTTGGAGACTTCTTTGGCAAGCATATGAATGCGCCTCTGGTCCATGCCTGCATATGCCAGATCTATGTCCATAAAGAATATGTCCGCAGTTTGCATGAGCGGGTACAGAACCTTTGCCGTGTCTTTGTCGGCATCGTCCTCTCCGCGCCCCATAATTGTCATCGTCCTTTTGACACGCGCCATCGACGTGACTTTTCCGATTTTAATGACCATTTCCCAATAATCGGGATCCGCAACGAGATCGCTGGCGTATCTGAACACTACTCTGTCTGCGGGAACACCCAGAGCCATGAAACAATCCTCCATGTATCTGGCACACGTCCTTATATTGTCCAGGTCGCCACCCAGTTTATCGTTGATGCGTGCATGCCAGTCAGCCCAGAATATAGTCACCCTGAATCCGGCTTCGCACAGATCTCTGATTTTCTGAGTTACGAGAGCCCATCCGAAATGAACTAATCCCGAAGGTTCGAAACCGATGTATGCCGTGGGTTCCTCTTTCTCCGTCAAAAGTCTGCGCAATTCATCCTCGGTTACGAGTTCTTCCGCATTCCTCATGACCAGTGCCATGCGTTCGTCTATGCTCATTGCCATACTGTCTCGCATGGTATGAACCTTATTAATACTGAGTGTTCGGTATCCTGAGCGATGCAACCGAGTACGGAAGCCATAAAAAAAGCATTCACGGAAGGCCCCGTGATCAGTATGGACGGATACAACTATTTCGTCAGTCCTCTCAGCGACGGAATACCTTCCGTTACGAAACAGCTTCTGGACGAGATTGCAGATAATGTGGTTGCATTATGCGAACTGGACTGCGACATGCTGTTGGCACCGGAGGCAATGGGCATTCCCATAGCGTCCGCGGTCACGATGCGCACCGGCATACCGTACTCCGTGATAAGAAAAAGACAATACCTGCTGCCGGGCGAGATAACTTTGTTTCAGGCTACAGGGTATTCAAAGGCGCATATGTACATAAACGGCGTGAACAAAGGCGACCGCGTAGTAATCGTAGATGATGTAGTCAGTACTGGCGGAACTCTGAAAGCCACCGTCAAAGCGCTGAAAGACCACGGAATTACCGTCTCCGAAATCTGCGTCATATTCGACAAGTGCGCGGATATCCGTGCACTTTCCGAGGAAATCGGGGTTCCCATCAGAGCGATTTTGAAAGTTGCCGTCGTGGACGGCCGCCCCACAATACTGCGTCGACTGGATCCAGTAGGTTCTGTTTAATAATATGTTTGCGAAACACCATACGTGGATCCTTTACTCGTTTCCTTATGTTTGACAATGTGTCTTGCGGGTTGTTTGCTCGGTCTATTCAGCGGTATAGTGCCGGGAATACACGTCAACACCCTGTCGTCAATGCTTCTGGTTGCTTACCCGGCGATACAATCCGCCCTATCCGGCGTAACCGATGCAAACGGATCGGCCGTTGCCGTTGCATGCTGTGTGATATCGGCTTCGGTAGTCCATTCGTTCGTAGATTTCGTACCGTCCGTATTTGTCGGCGCACCGGACGATGCCGATGCCGTTGCCGTTTTACCCGGACACAGACTGCTGTTAGAGGGAAGAGGAATGGCGGCGGTACGTGCGGCTGCTTCCGGAAGTCTTGTGGGAGCATCGTGCGCGATACTGTTGGCTGTTCCGTTACAATATGTGATGAGTACATCAATCGGAAACAAAATAGACGGTTTGGCCGTTGCCGTTGCGCAGATTGCATCGTGTGTGGTTATATTCGGATGCGGCCGCGGCATATCGAAGATATGGGGCGCGATGGCGTTTGTACTGTCGGGGGCATGGGGCGTAATTCTTGGCGGCCTGAACATTCCTATGTACGGAATATTGGGAGAAGGAACGTACATGTTTCCTTTACTGTCAGGTCTGTTCGGCATTCCCGTATTGCTGTCGTCTTCCGGCAATACAAAAATACCTTGCCAAAAAGACGACGGAAAAGATCCTGCGGGAATGCGTCCGGGGTTCAGAGGAGTGCTCATGGGGTGCATGGCAGGATGGTTTCCGGGAATAACGTCCACTGTGGGGGCAAGCATGTCTGCCTGCATATTCAAAGAAACGCGTGCCGAATCGTTCATAGCCAATGTTGCTTCGATAGGTACCGTAACCTCGGTATTGTCAGTGGTGGCATTGTCCGTGTCGGGAAGCGGCAGGTCCGGAACCGCAATAGTACTCAGGGAACTGTGCGGGGAATCGCTGTACGGTACGGCGACCGCGTGCTTTATAATTCTGCTGACAGCGGCTGCGGTGGCATCGCTGATTGGTTTCTACCTCACAATATGGTCCGGAAAAATCATGTCCCGTGCCGTATCCGGCATAAATGCCAACCTGATGAATAAGTGTGTTCTTGCCTTCACTGCGGCATTGGTCTTATTACTTACCGGACCCATGGGGCTGGCCGTACTTGCAGTATCCGCGGTAATAGGTTTCATACCGCAGTCGTTCGGTATCAGCAGGATAGTTCTGTGCGGATGCCTCATGATGCCGGTTCTCATCGGATAAACCGAAAATTAAATCCGATAACGAAGGCGCGGATTCGCCTCCGTTATCGCGAAATTGATACGGTTCACTGCAACTTGGACTGCGCCTTGGCCATAAATTTGGCATTGTCGACAATAAAACGCTCGTGGGTTCCGGAACCGATTTCTCCGACGGCATCCTTCACAACAGCCCTGAACACGAGTCTCCTCCTGTCAACCTCGACAAGTTCCGTCTCACACACAACATCGATGCCGACGGGCGATGCGGCCGAATGCGCTATGTCAAGATGCGTACCGACTGTACTGAATCCTTCGTCAAGATACGGGGCTACGCTTTCGCTGGCGGCGGCCTCGATCAACGCAATCATTGCCGGCGTCGCAAATACGTCAAGCGTTCCGCTTGCCATCGCTTTGGCTGTATTTTCAGCATTTACGGTTACTTTTTTGCATCCTTTGATGCCCGTTTCCAACATGCCATCGGATACGTAGTACTGTTAAATAAACCGCGCGCTCGTATAGTAGATATAACGGTAACGGAATGCCCCCGACATGGGATTGGAAGATGACCTCTATGATGAGCTGATTGCGCTCAGAGACGGATTGAGGGCAGAGCATAAAAGCTCCAACGGACGCGTGCCTACTGTATGTTCGGATGAAGCGTTACGCGAAATGGCGCTGCGCATTCCCACCAAAGCGGAGGATTTCTCCGCAATAGTGGGCATAGGGCAAAGATTCATCGAACTGTACGGCGAAGATTTTCTCC
Source organism: uncultured Methanomassiliicoccales archaeon (assembly GCA_934234005.1). GTDB lineage: Archaea > Thermoplasmatota > Thermoplasmata > Methanomassiliicoccales > Methanomethylophilaceae > Methanoprimaticola. The sequence continues at coordinate 5,317 of CAKQHC010000080.1, forward strand.
GTATAACGCGCAGGTACGCTATAACCGCGGCAAACGGATCGAACATCGACGAAGAAGCTGCGATGACACTTCGCGAACTGGAGAAAAAGCTTATCAATATCAGCAGAGGAAACCGCCTTCTATTCCAGGGAAAAATTTCCAAGAAAAATACATTCGACCTCATGACTCTTCCCAACGTAGACGTCATGGGTCTGCTCTTCGGCAGAAAAAGGGTGTTGAAACTGTGCGATTCCGCGAAGAGCAAAGACGACATGTCAGTCTACAAGCACCTTACGGAGATTGTCCGTGAGGTCAACAGGGAACAGAGGGACAGGGGACAATACGACCTGTATATCGCATATCCGTTCGTACAGGGTCAGATTCCCGGCGAGGATTTCCCGGTACGCGCACCGTTGGCGCTGTTTCCGGTTATATTGGAAAAGGATGCCCGCAGCATCACACTCACAATGGACAGCTCCAGAGATGCGATGTACAACAATACGCTTGTTCTCGCATTCATCAAATCCTCCGGAGAGAACAAACCTCTGCCCCACAACGTCATAGAGGAATACTGCGGAGAAACATTCATGAGCAATATGCTCGAGTTCTACTCGCAAAGCGGTATCGAACTGAAACGCAATTATGACATTCCCATGAAATTCGAGAACTACTCCCAGGATACTTTCCCCAAGTATCTGCCCGGCGACATGGAAGTGGTTCCCAACGTCATCCTTGGAAAATATCCCATGTATTCGAGCTCGATTCAACGCGATTTCGACGGACTTCTTGCGGGAAGGGAAATCAACGGCATCCTCAACGATTTAGTCGCCAATCTGGACAAAAACGATTTTATGTCCGATATGCCCGCGCCTCTCTCTGAGTCGGACATACGCAAGAAAGGAATGGAAGCATCTGAAAAAGATCTTGTATACATCAATTCGCTGAACAGCGCACAGGAGAATATCCTCACCGCAATGGAAAAAGGCGACGAGATTGTGGTTCAGGGCCCTCCGGGAACAGGAAAATCACAGGTCATAACCGGTCTGATTACTTCCGCCGTCATGAAAGGACGTACAGTACTGATGGTTTCGGAAAAGAAAACCGCGTTGGATGTCGTTTATTCGCGTCTCGGCAACCTCGCACGGTACTGTCTGCTTATCGACGACGTAGGTAACAAAGATTTGTTCTACAAACAACTGGACAGCATGCTTAACGTTCACAACCAGGTTTCCGGAACGGATATCGGGCCTATATCGGCATCCATAGACAAGGATGTCGCCACTCTGACAAACATTGCGGACACAGTCTACTCCCCATACGAATTCGGGGTTGCGCCGTACAAACTGTACGCCATGGACAAATGGCTGGACATGAACGATCCTCAGCAGTTCGAGACATACCGCGCACTGAAAGAGAACATAGACGCAAAACTTATGGCTCTGAAATACGACGAAGTCACGGAACTCCACAGAAAATTCGGCGACCCGTCCACCATGAAAAACTTCCAGGAATATCAGGATCTCATGATCAAATATCCGTGGATTAAACAAATGAAATCGGACTTGTCCGAATTCAACGTGGGCGAAATGAAATCGGATTTGGCCGATCTCGAAAAACAGATGATTGCGTGGAGATCGAAGGGATTCATGGGAAGATTGTTCTCCAAAGGAAAAGTAACGCGCGATGCGACGGCCCTGGTCGACAGATACTTCGAGAATTACAACGAACATACCGTGCAGACCGTTATGGACGATCCGCATAGGATTCTGGACGGTTTGGACGGATACGACCGTTTCTCCGCACGCTCTACCGTTTTCAGCAAACTGACGGAAAGCGAACGCATATACGGTTCGGACATCATGAACGTGAGTAATACATCCAA
>CAKQHC010000081.1 GCA_934234005.1 uncultured Methanomassiliicoccales archaeon
GTCGGCTTTTGACAGCAGCTCCTTTATTTCGGATTCGGTAAATCCAAATGCTTCGTCATATTCGGTTTGAAATATGTCAAATTCCATGAGGTTGTTCAATCCGCTGAACAGCGTCTGTTTGGATATGCGCGATACTCCGGTGACGATCGCGAATCTGTAATCCTGATTTGTTTTCAGCGTGGCTTCCATAAAAGGCGTAAAGAAATCAAAGAATTCGTCATAAAACCTGGAAAGATACGCTTTGTGTGCGGGTTTGTCGTATTCATCTATAAGAATTACAACTTCCATGTCCTCTGTGGTTTTTATCCATCTGCAAAGCAATGCTATGGCTCTGTGCATAAGAGCTTCATTCATTGTGCCGTTTTTGATTTCATTGAAGTATTTACGTTCTGATTCATCCATATCCGGATTGTTTAACAGTCCGTTGAATTTTATAAACAACTCCGACAGCATCAAGGATGTTTTTCTTAACAGCATTTCTTTATCTATCGATTCAATTGATGAAAAATCAAGGTGAATTACTTTGTATTTTCCCAGATGTTCCATCGCATCTGGTACTTTGGAAATCTTCAGTTTGGAGAACAGCTTATCATTATCTTTGCAGTCGCAGTTGAAGAACGCATCCAGCATGTTCAGATTCATGGTTTTCCCGAATCTGCGGGGACGGGTGAATAAGAACGCTCCCGATTTTTGATCCACAATATCCTTTATCATAAGACTCTTGTCTACAAAATCGAAGTTTTTTGAGACAATAGTTTTGAAATTGCTTGTGGAAACGGGATAGGTCATCAGTTCATAATCAGATTATGAGTATTTATGTGATGTGGCTATGTTATTTGTTTTGAATTTATCCATAAGCCGTAATACTATGCCGGACGCGGTTTTCAGTGTCTGATTCGGACCAGTTCGACAACTTTATAAATAGTCCTTTATTAGGGAAGCGTGCGCAGTCTACGGACTGTGAAATATAGAAAGGTGTTCAAATGGTAGATTTCAAAGCTATCGTAAACGATAAGAAGACTGGTAAGTCCTACAACGTTACCGTCTCCGGTCACCACGCGAACTCTCTGATCGGTGTCAAAATCGGAGAGATCGTGGATGGAATTTTCGTCGGTCTCCCCGACTACAAACTGCAGATTACCGGCGGTTCCGACAAAAACGGAACTCCCATGAGAAAAGATCTTCCCGGAAACAAGAGGGTCAAACTTCTCCTGTCCGACTCCCTCGGATTCCACAAGGTTACGCAGACCCGCAACGGAAAGAAGAAAGACAAATCCTACGATGGAGAGAGAAAAAGAATCGCCATCCGCGGATGCGAGATTTCCGCCGAGATCGTACAGATCAACATGGCTATTGCCGAGTACGGACCCAAATCCGTCGAAGAGATTCTGAACCCTGCAGAGGGTGCGGACGCGGAGTGAACTGATGAAAGTTCCTAAGCAACCCGAGATCAACATCGGAATGATTGGTCACGTCGACCACGGAAAGACAACCCTCACAAAGGCTCTTTCCGGAGAATGGACCGACCGCCATTCCGAGGAACTGAAGAGAGGAATCTCGATCCGTCTCGGGTACGCGGACGTCGCGTTTTACAAGTGCCCCCAGTGTCAGGGAGCCAACGCGTACGGTACTTCGAAGAAGTGTAAGATTTGCGGCTCCGATACCGAATTCCTCAGGGCCGTTTCCTTTGTGGATGCCCCGGGTCATGAGACGCTTATGGCCACGATGCTTTCCGGAGCGGCGCTGATGGACGGAGCGCTTCTGTTGGTTGCCGCCAACGAGAAATGCCCCCAGCCCCAGACGAAGGAGCATCTCATGGCCCTGTCGATTATCGGTATCGAGAACATAATCATCGTCCAGAATAAGATTGATATCGTGAGTCGCGACCAGGCGGTGGAGAATTACAAACAGATAAAGGAGTTTGTTAAAGGTACCATCGCCGAGAACGCACCCATTATTCCGATTTCCGCCAACCGCGGAGTGAACATCGATATGCTTATCGAGGCAATCGAGGAGCACATCGTGTCCAAAGTGAAGAGAGATCCCGATGCATCTCCGCTGATGCATGTGGCCCGTTCTTTCGACATCAACTCGCCCGGTACTGTTCCGCAGGATCTTAAGGGAGGAGTGTTGGGAGGAACCCTTATTCAGGGTACTCTGAGAATCGGCGACGAAATAGAAATCTCTCCCGGAAGGAAAACCGAGGTTGCGGGTAAAGCCGTTTACGAGAGAATCACTGCTAAGGTGGTTTCCCTTGAAGCGGGCGGACGCAGCGTTAAGGAAGTCCTCCCCGGAGGCCTCATTGCCATCGGTACGGGATTGGATGCATCCATCACGAAATCCGACGGACTTACCGGAAGAGTTATCGGAATGCCCGGCAAACTCCCGGCAGTGGTTCACGATTTCAGGATGAAGACTACTCTGCTGGACCGTGTCGTGGGTTCGTCTGCGGAGCTTTCGGTTGACGATATCAAGAGCAACGAACCTCTGATGCTCAGCGTCGGTACTGCAACCACCGTCGGTGTGGTCAAGAGTGCCAGAAACGGCTCGGCCGAAGTGAGCTTAAAGATTCCGGTATGCATTCTGCCCGGACAGAGGGTCGCAATCTCCAGAAGAATCTCCAACAAATGGAGACTCATCGGATACGGAATCGTAGAACAGTGATTCGCGATGCAGACCGTCGTTCTCGACACAAACGCCTTACTCATGCCTTTTGAGATGAGGATGAATCTGGACCTCTCTCTGGCAGAATTGCTGGGAGAGGTCAGAATCATCGTTCCCGGCCCTATGGTCGGCGAACTTAAGCATCTTAACCACAGATATGCCAAAGCAGCCGTTGCGCTTGCCCGCAAATACGAGATTGTTCCCACCGAATACACGGGAGACAACGCCGTTCTCGAACTTGCGGTCAGAACTAACGGTTATGTTCTTACCAACGATCAGGAACTCAGGCGCAGACTAAGGAAGGAGAATATCCCGTTGATTTACCTTCGTTCCGGTACGCATTTGGTTGTAGACACGTATTTGGGAGAGTGAGGGGGAATTCCCCTCAGATAAGCGGATACGGCGGTTCCTGGGGAGCGTTGACGTCCGTAGGTTCCTTTCCGGCTTCCGCGAGTTTGTCCATCACCAGTTCTTTTCCTTTGGCGGTAATGCCGTAGACCGGTACTTTGTTTCCGGCAATCAGGATTCCGGTTCTTTCCTTTGCAACTTCTCTGAGATGTTTGGACGCGCACGCGGTAATTATGTCGAACGTGTCGAATGCCTTTTCGGCATCTTCGCGGGACATACCCGATGTGTGCACACCGACAAGGACGATTCTGTCGCCGTATTTTTCCCTCAGTTCCGATGCGACTTTAGCCGAAGGCGTGGTAAGTGCCACCTCGGAATATCCTTTGGAGAATGCCAATTCGGCGCCTTTTATCATATCAATCTCCGCAGTGTCGGGATTTACCATATTGTCTCTTCCGACGGCTTCGACTACTTTGGGGATAGGTTCGGTTTCGCATATGCCGGAGATTCTTCCTCCCAGCCCCTGCAGCAACGGCGGATCGGTAATCACGGCTGTGCCACATCCGTCTGCGGCAATTACCGCACAGTCGATTTTATGATTGAGAAGTGCCGAACTGAGTGTTTCCGATATTCCGAAGTTCAGGAAGTTCTTCATCATAACCTGTCTGTCGTCGGTACACATGCCGAAGTTGTCTATGCGGTATTGGATGTTCTCCCTGATTGCTTCCTCGGTAACCTCGCCCATCCCCCTCCTGGACGCAAAGAGGGGGCAGTATTTGATACGGGGTGCGGTGACTTCGACGACTTTTCCGTCTTCTATCACCACTCTGCTCAGGCCCAGACACTCCATGACATGTCTGCCCATGGGCTTTCACTCCTTCGGTTCGACGGTGACGGATTCGATAACGACGTCTTTTCTGGGTCTGTCGTTGTCATCGGTCAGTGTATGTCCTATTTTGTCTACTACGTCCATACCGTCGGTAACGGTTCCGAAAACGGGGTGGGCGTACGGAGTGGAACGGTTCTCTTTGTCCAGATACGTATTGTCCACAAGGTTGATGAAGAACTGCGATCCGCCGGAATTCGGACGTCCGGTGTTGGCCATGGACATCGTACCGCGTATGTTGGAGTGGCCTTTTCCGAATTCGTCTTTGATGGTGTATCCGGGTCCGCCCATTCCGGTTCCGTCGGGGTCTCCGCCCTGAATCATGAAGTCCTTGATGACTCTGTGGAATATGACTCCGTCGTAGAATCCCTGTTTGGCGAGTTTGACGAAGTTTCCGGTTGTTATGGGCATGTCGTCATGCATTTTTATCGTAATGTCGCCCATGTTTGTGTGCAGGGTTACTTTACATCCGGGACCTTCTACGTCGCTGTAATCGGGTACTGCGGGTTCTTTGAACGGAGTTTCGTCGAAGACTTCCATCTTTTCGATGATTACGGGTGCTACGGGTTTGTCGTTCCTTCCGGTTTTGACGTGTCCGATTTTGTCGACGACGTCCATTCCTTCGATTACCTCTCCGAAGACAGGGTGTGCGGACGGGGTACGGGGATCGTCAACGTCCAGGAAGGTGTTGTTTACCAGATTGATAAAGAACTGCGAACCTCCGGTATTCGGACCTGCGTTTGCCATGGAGATTGTTCCCCTGACATTGGAATGTCCTTCTCCGAATTCATCTTCGATTTCGTATCCGGGACCTCCGGTTCCGTTTCCTTTGGGGTCTCCGCCCTGAATCATGAAGCCGTCTATAACTCTGTGGAAGCTCAGTCCGTCGTAGAATCCTTCTTTGGAGAGTTTTATGAAATTGCCTGCGGTTATAGGCATGTCGTCGTACATCATCAGGGTGATGTCGCCCATGTTCGTGCGCATTTTTACTTTGGTCATGATGACGTAATCGTCACGTGCGGTTTAAAGCATGGTGTTGAAACAGGCGGAACAGGCCCATGAGAAGCAGGCCTGCGGCTGCTCCGTAGGCCAGATTTTCGGTTAGGAGAATTATGACGAAGGTCAGAATTGTCACTGCGGAATTTCTTAACGATTCTCCGTCGCGGTTGGAAAACATTCTTTTCAGTCCGTTCCAGTCGAAGGTTACGAACGAGACGTAAATCATCACCGCAATGAGTGCGGCCAGGGGAATCATGCCGAGAACCGACGATCCGTAGGCGATCAGGATTGCCAGCATCATTCCGGATACGAATGTGGACATTCTTCCGCGGCCTCCCGATTTTACGTTCGTTACAGCCTGTCCGATCATTGCGCATCCGGGCATGGCTCCGACGGAACCGCAGGCAGTGTTTGCTATGCCCTGTGCGATGCATTCTCTGGTATTGTTTCCTTTTGTGCCGGTCATGCTGTCCACAAGTTTCAGCGTAAGGGAAGTTTCCAACAGACCGACAAATGCCAATGATACTGCGGTGGGCAGAACGGCGGACAGTGCGTTTGTGTCGGTAAGAAGAGACGGGAAAGATATGTCGGGCCATCCGGCGGACATGTCTCCCAAATCGGAGACCATAACTATGCTGCCGTTCGATCCTATCAGTAAATCGGTCAGGGTGACGACGGCTATGGCGACAAGTGTAGACGGCACGGCTTTGCTGATGCGGGGAAACAGGAGAATGACGGCTATGCCCAGAACGATGTAGAATGCCATGAGAAGCATTCCTTCGGACGATTCGACCGTGTTGTTGGCTATGCTGTTAATCTGGGACATAAGAATTATTGCGGCCAGACCGTCAACGAATCCCGTAACTATCGGTTTCGGTATGCGTTTCAGGAGATGGCCGATTCCGATCAGACCCAGAATTATTTGGATAATTCCTGCCAGGAATACGGCGCAAAACAGGTAGTCAAGACCGTGGGACGCTATCAGAGGTGCGGCAACCACCGCCATGGATCCCGCTCCCGCGGATACCATTGCGGGTCTTCCGCCAAGGAACGAGATTATCAGGAGGAACGCAATGGACGTGTACAGTCCGAGAATCGGATCTACTCCGGCTACTATCGTGAACCCTATGACTTCGGGTATAACGGCAAAAGAGGAAACTATGCCTGCGGGAATGTCTCCTTTGATGTTGGAAAACCATTGTGATTTTTCGTCTGACAGCATTGCGGATGCTCCGTCCGATAGGGGGCTAGCAGGCGTATGGTATTGTATATTTTCGGAACAACGTTTGTTTGGATAAAGCATCCTCCTGCGGTACGGAATCTAATAAGGCTGCCCAATTGTTAAACTGCCGGAATTTAGATACGGATTTCCACATTTCGGTACTGCGCGGATTCGTTGAGACCTGTTTAGCAATACGATGCCCGATATTTTCGGAACATATTATTTCCTGTGCAGTTTGAATGATTTTGCATTTCAAGAGTGAAACGGTTTCGCTAATACCAAACGAAGAAATCAGATAACGAAGAAAATTCGGCGGTCTGTGCGGAGAACGCTGTAAGCATATTCATGACAGAAAGTACTGCGCAAACATGCACGGAAAGGTCATTCTCGTAGGTTTGGCATTCTGGGGAAAGATTCCGAAAACAGTTATCGAGACAATCGATCGTTCCCGATTGTAAATGAAAAATCATGATATGGGTTATTCTGCAACAGACCGGGATAACAGTTCCTTCGATGACAGATAATCCAGCGCACCTTTTTCCGGCAAAACGCCAAATTTAATAATTTGTAACAGGATGGAGATTTATGAAGAAGATAAACACGGGAGGGCTGTTGTTCAAAGATCTGCGTGATGAAAACAAATATTATGTCGACAAAACACTGCTGATAAAAGACATACTGGATTGCGACAACAGAGGCGTTTATCTTTTCACGCGTCCCCGCAGGTTCGGCAAGACTACCAATCTGTCCATGCTGGACGCTTTCTTCAACATAGAATA